>CAUJIM010000111.1 GCA_963205335.1 Pseudomonadota bacterium | reverse complement strand
CGGCTGCAACGCGCGAGAAAACGGTCCATCGCGGTGCTCCCAACGGCGCCCATAGCTCGGCTATGGGCTTGTCGGTATCACCACGCTGTCCTCGTTTTTCGCACGTTTCGCTTCGACGCCTTCTGCCGCCCAGGCTCCTAGTCCTGCGCGCCCTGGCCCTGCACCACGCGGCGCACCACCTCGGCGGCGAAGCCGCGCGCGGCGAGAAAGCGCATCTGGCGCGCCCGCTCCTGCGCGCTGGCGGCGGGCGCCGCGCCGCCGAAGCGCTTGCGCCACACGGCCTGCGCGCGCTCCAGCTCGGTGCGTGCCAGCTCGCCGGCGGCGCCGCGCACCAGCTCTTCGCCCAGCCCCTTGCGGCGCAGTTCCTGCAGCACGCGCTGGCTGCCCAGCAGCGGGGCGCGGCGGTACACCACCGACGCGGCGACGCGCGCCTCGTCGATGAAGCCCCTGGCCTGCAGCGCGTCGAGCAGCGCGGGCAGGTCGTCGCCCTCCTGCACGTGGCGCGCCAGCTTGGCCGTGAGCTCGCTGCGCGAATGCTCGCGCTGGGCGAGCAGGCGCAGCGCGCGGGCCTTGAGGCTTGGGGGTTGTGCCGGCATCTGCAAAAGATGAGCTGCCAGCGCTTGCTGGATAAGCGCTGGAGCCGGTTTTGGCTTATATCTTCACGCGTCCCTGGCGGGCTTCTCGGCGGGTTGCGGCTTGCCTGCCACGGGCAGCAGCGCGATGCCCAGCGATTCACGCACCTTGTTCTCGATTTCCACCGCCAGGTCGGGGTTCTCGCGCAGGAATTCGCGGGCGTTGTCGCGGCCCTGGCCGATTTTCTCGCCGTTGTAGGCGTACCAGGCACCGCTCTTTTCGAGGATGCGCGCGTTCACGCCCATGTCGATGATCTCGCCCTCGCGCGAGATGCCTTCGCCGAACAGGATGTCGAACTCGGCGGTCTTGAACGGCGGGCTGACCTTGTTCTTGACCACCTTGACCTTGGTCTCGTTGCCGATGGCGTTGTCGCCCTTCTTGATGGTGCCGATGCGGCGGATATCGAGGCGCACCGAGGCGTAGAACTTGAGCGCGTTGCCGCCGGTGGTGGTCTCGGGGCTGCCGAACATGACGCCGATCTTCATGCGGATCTGGTTGATGAAGATGACCATGCAGTTGGTCTTCTTGATGGTGGCGGTGAGCTTGCGCAGCGCCTGGCTCATCAGGCGCGCCTGCAGGCCGGGCAGGCTGTCGCCCATCTCGCCCTCGATCTCGGCCTTGGGCACCAGCGCGGCGACCGAGTCGATGACGATCAGGTCGACCGCGCCCGAGCGCACCAGGCTGTCCACGATCTCCAGCGCCTGCTCGCCGGTATCGGGCTGGCTGATCAGGATGTCGTTGACGTTGACGCCGAGCTTTTGCGCGTAGCTGGTGTCGAGCGCGTGCTCGGCGTCGATGAAGGCGCAGGTGCCGCCCTGCTTCTGCATCTCGGCGATGACCTGCAGCGTGAGCGTGGTCTTGCCCGAGCTTTCCGGCCCGTAGATTTCGACCACGCGCCCGCGCGGCAGGCCGCCCACGCCCAGCGCGATATCGAGGCCGAGCGAGCCGGTGGAGACGACCTGGATGTCCTCGATCGCCTCGCCTTCGCCCAGCCGCATGATGGTGCCCTTGCCGAACTGCTTTTCGATCTGCGCGAGCGCGGCCGCGAGGGCCTTGGCCTTTTCGGTCTGCGCGGGGGTGGGCTGCTTGACGGCGGTGTCCATGGAAAGCTCCTGAGGAAGGTGAATACTGGATGTGTTGACAGTATTCTAGGGCGTGTTGCGACGAATACCATTGATTTTTGGTCAGTTTGCCTGACAATTGGGCGATGGCAGACGCCCCCATGCCCGACGACCGCTGGCGCCAGACCCACCTCGGGCGCTGGCTGGGCCATGCGATGCGGCGCTTCGACGCGCGCGTGCTGCAGCTCATGGCGCGCGACGTGCGCGTGCCGCTGGTGTTGTCCCACCTGGCGGCGCGCGACAAGGTGAGCGCGGCGCACGTCCACATCACGCGCCACCTGCCGCTGGCGGGCGAGCGGCTCACCGACCTGGCCGAGCGCGCGGGCATGAGCAAACAGGCCATGGCCGACCTGGTCGCGCAGTGCGAGTCCTGGGGCCTGGTCACGCGCGAGAGCGACCCTCTCGATGCGCGCGCGCGCATCGTGCGCTTCACGCCGACCGGCCTGGCCTGGCTGGAGGCGTTCCGCACCAGCGTGGCGCAGGCCGAGGCGGAGTTCCGCGCCGAGGTGGGCGAGGACGTGGCCACCGTCGTCCTGCTGGGGCTGGAGGCCTACGGCGCGGGCGGCGGGTGAGCGCTCGCCTAAAATTTGAGCAAAGGATGGGCCGGCTCCCCATCGCCGCACGGCGCGGTGCGAGCCATCCGCGATCATGAACAGGCCCCAAGGAGACACGCCGCATGCGCATTCTCATCGCCGAAGACGACCAGGTGCTCGCCGACGCCCTGCTGCGTTCGCTGCGCGGCGCCGGCGCCGTGGTGGACCACGTGGCCAACGGCAGCGAGGCCGACGCGGCGCTGCTGACCAACCACGAGTTCGACCTGCTCATCCTCGACCTCGGCCTGCCGCGCATGCACGGCCTGGAGGTGCTCAAGCGCCTGCGCGGCCGCGGCTCGGCGCTGCCGGTGCTGATCCTCACCGCGGCCGACAGCGTGGAGGAGCGCGTCAAGGGGCTGGACCTGGGCGCCGACGACTACATGGCCAAGCCGTTCTCGCTGCAGGAGCTGGAGGCGCGCGTGCGCGCGCTCACGCGCCGGGGCCTGGGCACCACCAGCAACCTGCTGCGCCACGGCCCGCTGGTGTACGACCCGGCCGGGCGCATGGCGATGATCGACGGCGAGGTGGTCGAGCTGTCGGGGCGCGAGCTCGGCCTGCTGGAGGTGCTGCTGCAGCGCACCGGCCGCCTGGTCTCCAAGGACCAGCTGGTCGAGCACCTGTGCGCCTGGGGCGAGGAGGTGAGCAACAACGCGATCGAGGTCTACGTGCACCGCCTGCGCAAGAAGATCGAGCGCGGGCCGATCCGCATCGCCACCGTGCGGGGGCTGGGCTACTGCCTGCAGAAAATCCTCCCGTGATGCTCCCATATCAAGAGCTGCTTGCGCGCACTCCATAAGCGCTGGAGCCTGATTTGCCTCTGATCCGGCGCGAGCGCCGCTCCCTCTTCGGCGAGATCCTCGACTGGATGCTCACGCCCCTGCTGCTGCTCTGGCCCATCAGCCTGGCGCTCACCTGGTTCGTGGCGCAGGGCCTGGCCAACAAGCCGTTCGACCGCACGCTCGAATACAACGCCTACGCGCTGGCCGAGCTGCTGTCGGTGCAGGACGGGCAGGTGCGGCTGAACCTGTCGCAGCCGGCCACCGGCGTGCTGCGCGCCGACGAGTCCGACATCGTCTACTTCCAGGTGCTCGCGCCCTCCGGGGCGCTGCTGGCGGGCGAGCGCGACCTGCCCGCGCCGCCGCTGGACGACCCCGCGCCCGACGAGGTGCGCCTGCGCGACGCCGAGCTGCACGGCACCGACGTGCGCGTGGCCTACATCTGGGTGCACCTGCCCGAGGCCGGCCCGGTGCCCGCGCTGGTGCAGGTGGGCGAGACGCGCTCCAAGCGCAGCGTGCTGGCCACCGAGATCATCAAGGGCGTGCTGCTGCCGCAGCTGCTGGTGCTGCCCCTGGCGCTGCTGCTGGTGTGGCTCGCGCTCACGCGCGGGATTCGTCCGCTGCACCAGCTCGAGGAGCGCATCAGGAAGCGCCGCTCGGGCGATCTCTCCGCGCTCGACACCGAGGCGGTGCCGATAGAGGTGGCGCCGCTGGTCGACTCGGTCAACGACCTGCTCGGCCGGCTGCACGAGTCGATGGCCACGCAGAAGCGCTTCCTGGCCGACGCGGCGCACCAGCTCAAGACGCCGCTGGCGGGCCTGCGCATGCAGGCCGACCTGGCGCAGCGCGACGGCACCAGCACCGACGAGCTCAAGCAGTCGCTGCTGCAGATCGGCCGCGCCTCGGTGCGCGCGACGCACACCGTCAACCAGCTGCTGGCGCTGGCCCGCGCCGAGGGCGGCGCCGCCTCGCTGCAGCTGCAGCGCGTGAACCTGGCGCAGGTCGTCGTCGACGCGGTGCACGACAGCGTGCCGCGCGCGCTGGAGAAGCACCTGGACCTGGGCTACGACGGCGCCGACGCCGACAGCCCCCGCGCGGTGCTCGAAGGCAACGCCACCCTGCTCAAGGAGCTGGTGCGCAACCTGCTGGACAACGCGATCAACTACACGCCGTCGAACAGCGAGCAGCCGGGCGTGGTCACCGCCCGCGTCATCACCGACCCGTTCGGCCAGGTGCTGCTGCTGCAGGTGGAAAACACCGGCCCCGGCATTGCCGCGGCCGAGCGCGAGCTGGTCTTCCAGCCGTTCTACCGGCCGCTGGGCACCGAGGCCGACGGCTCCGGCCTGGGCCTGTCCATCGTGCGCGAGATCGCGCGCCAGCATGGGGCGCAGGTGCAGCTCGAGGAGCTGGCGCCGGGCACGGCGCAGCCCGGCGCGCGCTTCACCGTGCGCTTCGCCGTGGGCGGCGCGGGCCGGGCCTGACGACTCTCACGGGTTGGCGGGTGCGGGGTCGCAGGGGTGCAGGCCGCCCGCCGCGCCCAGGGCGTCCTGCAGCGGCTGCAGCTGTCCGCGCAGCGGCGCGTCCACGGCGCCTAGGCGCAGCAGGGTGCGCGTCTGCGAGGGCCGCTCGAGCACCACGCGCGCGCTGCGCACGCCCCGGTTGGCGAGGTCGGCCAGGGCGCGCTGCGCCGCCTCCTCGGTGGCGAAGCGCCCCAGCGCCAGGCCGGGCTCGAAGCCCGCGGCGGGCCGGTCGAACGCCAGCTTGAGCGCGCTCAGCTCGGCGCGCTTCTTCGCCAGCGCCTCCTCGTCGGCGAAGCGCCCCATGTAGACCATCCAGCGGCCCGCCACGGGCACCTGCACCAGCGTCCAGCTGCCCGGCGGCAGGGCGGCGAGCAGGGGCTGCAGCGCCTTGGCCTGCGCGTCGTCGAGCGGCCCGGACTGCAGGCACGCGTTGCCGGCCGGGCCCGTGCCCGCAGCCGGCGCGGGCGCCTCGGGTGGTGTGCCGCCGCTGCCGCGGCCTGCGGGCGGCGCGGGCTCGGCGGCCGCGGCCGGACCGTCCGCCGGCAGCACCTGCAGCGTTTGCGGCGCGATCTGCTGCGCCAGGCGTTCGGGCTCTCCCTGCTGCGCCGGCGCCAGGCCCCAGGGGGCGAGCAGCCCGCTGGCCCAGCCGTAGTAGCCGACGTTGGCCAGCAGCAGCACGAGAACCGCCAGGCGCAGCATGGCGTCAACCCGCGTGCGCGGCGGGGCGCACGCTCACCTCCGAGCTGGTGATGCGCTGCACGCCCTGCGCGGTCTGCACGCGCAGCGCGCCGTCGTCGTCCACGCCGCGCGCGGTGCCCTGCCCGCCGGTGCCGAGCGTGACGGCCAGCCCCTGCAGATAGTCGCGCTGCGCGAAGCGGGCGCGGAACGGCGCGAAGCCCGCCTCGGCGAACCCCAGCAGCGTGCGCACCAGCGGCACGGCGATGCGTTCGAGCGCGGCGGGGCCGTCGAGCCGCGGGTCGATGTCCTGCAGGCAGGCGGCGGGCGTGCGCAGGCCCTGCTCCGGCGGCGGGCGCAGGTTCAGCCCGATGCCGACGACCAGGCAGCGCTGGCCGGTCGTGTCGGTGGCGGTTTCCACCAGGATGCCGGCGAGCTTGCGGCCGTCGGAGAGCCACAAGTCGTTGGGCCACTTGAGCTGGATGCGCGCCACGCCGCTGCCCTGGGCGGGCCAGTGCGGCTGCAGGCCCTCGGCCACGGCGACGCCCACCGCCAGCGACAGCCCGGACCAGTCGCGCGGCGCGAACGGCAGCCCGAGCGAGAGCGCCAGCACGTCGCCCGCGCCGCTGTACCACTGGCGCCCCAGGCGCCCGCGTCCGGCGGTCTGCTCCTCGGCGATCAGCAGCGTGGGCGCGAGCGGCGCGCGGCGCGCGCGGCGCAGCAGCTCGGTGTTGCTGGAGTCGATCGTCGGCAGCACCTCGACGGCCAGGCCCGGCAGCAGCGGCGCCAGCGCGTCGTGCAGCCGCCGCACCGGCCAGCGCGGGGCACTCATGCGCCGCGGCCCTTGCGCACGGGGACGGCCGGCCGCCAGCCGCGCTTGGGTGCGAGCAGGGTGCCGCGGCAGCGGCGGCTGCCGCAGCGGCAGGCGTACTCGGCCTTGAGGCTGGGCGTGTAGCGCTCGTCGATGATCAGGCCGTAGTCGTAGTTCAGCTCCTCGCCCGCGTGGATGGCGCGCAGCGCGGTGATGAAGATGCGGCCATCCACCTCGTCGGCCCAGCAGTTGGGCTCGCAGCTGTGGTTGATCCAGCGCGCCGCGTTGCCGCCCACGTTGGCGTCGATCACGTGGTCTTCGTCGACGTGGAAGTAGAAGGTGTGGTTGGGATCGCTCGGGTCGTGCGGGTGGCGCCGCTGCGCCTCGGCCCAGGAGATCACCTCGCCGACGTACTCGATGACGACCTCGCCCTCGGCGATGTCCTGCAGCGCGAACACGCCCTTGCCGTGCACGCCCGAGCGGCGCACCTGGATGCGCCGGCCGCGTGCCGGGCTGGGGTTGGATTTGGCCATGTGAAAACTCTGCTACCTTGTATACAGGCACCTGTGCGCGCGTGCGCGCGTGGGACTCGGCATTGTAGAAGCGCCCCATTTCCCCATGAGCAAGACTCTCGTCATCGCAGAAAAACCCTCGGTCGCGCAAGACATCGTGCGCGCCCTGACGCCCGTCGCGGGCAAGTTCGACAAGCACGAGGAGCACTTCGAGAACGAGCGCTACCTCGTCACCAGCGCCGTCGGCCACCTGGTCGAGATCCAGGCGCCCGAGGAGTTCGACGTCAAGCGCGGCAAGTGGAGCTTCGCCCACCTGCCGGTGATCCCGCCGCGCTTCGACCTGAAGCCCGTGGACAAGACCAGGACGCGCCTGAACGCCGTCGTCAGGCTCGCCAAGCGCAAGGACGTCGCCGAGCTGATCAACGCCTGCGACGCGGGGCGCGAGGGCGAGCTGATCTTCCGCCTGATCGAGCAGTACGCGGGCGGCGCCAAGGGCACCCTGGGCAAGCCCATGCGCCGCCTGTGGCTGCAGAGCATGACGCCGCAGGCCATCCGCGACGGCTTCGCGCAGCTGCGCAGCGAGCAGCAGATGCAGGGCCTGGCCGACGCCGCGCGCAGCCGCTCCGAGGCCGACTGGCTGGTGGGCATCAACGGCACGCGCGCGATGACCGCGTTCAACTCGCAGGGCGGCGGCTTCTTCCTGACCACCGTCGGGCGGGTGCAGACGCCCACGCTGTCGCTGGTGGTCGAGCGCGAGGAAAAAATCCGCGCCTTCAGGAGCCGCGACTACTGGGAGGTGCACGCCAGCTTCGCCGCGCAGGCGGGCGAGTACCTGGGCAAGTGGTTCGACCCGCAGTTCAGGAAGGGCGACGACCCCGAGGCGCGGGCCGACCGCGTCTGGAACCTGGCGCAGGCGCAGCAGATCGCCGACGCGGTGCGCGGCAAGCCCGCCATCGTCACCGAGGAAAGCAAGCCGACCACGCAGGCCTCGCCCCTGCTGTTCGACCTGACCAGCCTGCAGCGCGAGGCCAACGGCAAGTTCGGCTTCTCGGCCAAGACCACGCTGGCGCTGGCCCAGGCGCTGTACGAGAAGCACAAGGCGCTGACCTACCCGCGGACCGACGCGCGCGCCCTGCCCGAGGACTACCTGGGCGTGGCGCGCCAGACCTTCGAGATGCTCGCCGGCTCCGGCATGGGGCATCTGGCGCCCTTCGCGCGCCAGGCGCTGGAGGAGCACATGGTGCGCCCGTCCCGGCGCATCTTCGACAACACCAAGGTCAGCGACCACTTCGCCATCATCCCCACCACGCAGGCGCCGCACGGCCTGTCCGACGCCGAGCAGAAGCTCTACGACCTGGTGGCGCGCCGCTTCATGGCGGTGTTCTTCCCGAGCGCCGAGTACCAGGTGACCACGCGTATCTCCAGAGTGGAACCCCACAGTTTCAAGACCGAGGGCAAGGTGCTGGTGCGCCCCGGCTGGCTTGCGATCTACGGCAAGGAGGCGGCCAGCGAGGTCGAGGGCGGCAAGGAAGGCGACAAGGGCCAGCCGCTAGTGGCGGTGCAGCCGGGCGAGCAGCCGCTGGCGGCGCAGGCCGAGGCCAAGGGCCTGAAAACCAAGCCGCCCGCGCGCTACTCCGAGGCGACGCTGCTGGGCGCGATGGAGAGCGCCGGCAAGCAGATCGACGACGACGAGCTGCGCGAGGCGATGCAGGAGAAGGGCCTGGGCACGCCCGCCACGCGCGCCGCCATCATCGAAGGCCTGCTGACCGAGAAATACATGCTGCGCGAGGGCCGCGAGCTGATCCCCACGGCCAAGGCCTTCCAGCTCATGACGCTGCTGCGCGGGCTGGAGGTGGAGGAGCTGTGCCGCGCCGAGCTCACCGGCGAGTGGGAGTACAAGCTGGCGCAGATGGAGAAGGGCCAGCTCTCGCGCGCGGCCTTCATGCAGCAGATCGCCGCGATGACCGAGCGCATGGTCAGGAAGGCCAAGGAGTACGACCGCGACACCATCCCCGGCGACTACGCCACCCTGCAGGCGCCCTGCCCCAACTGCGGCGGCGTGGTCCGGGAGAACTACCGGCGCTATGCCTGCACCGGCCGGGACGGCGGCGAGGGCTGCGGCTTCTCCTTCGGCAAGTCGCCCGCCGGGCGCACCTTCGAGGTGGCCGAGGCCGAGCAGCTCGTGCGTGAGCGCCGCATCGGGCCGCTCTCGGGCTTCCGCTCCAAGGCCGGCTGGCCGTTCACCGCCGAGATCGCCATCGTGCGCGACGAGGAGGCGGGCAACTACAAGCTCGAATTCGACTTCGGCGACGACAAGGACGCCGAGGAGACCGGCGAGCTCGTCCACTTCGCCGACGAAGCCCTCGGCCCCTGCCCGGCCTGCGGCGCGCCGGTGCACGAGCACGGCGGCAACTACGTCTGCAGCAAGGCGGTGCCCACGGCCGCGCAGCCCACGCCCTCGTGCACGTTCAAGAGCGGCAAGATCATCCTGCAGCAGCCGATCGAGCGCGCGCAGATGCACAAGCTCCTTTCCACCGGCAAGACCGATCTGCTCGACAAGTTCGTCTCCAACCGCACGCGCCGCGCGTTCAAGGCGCGCCTGGCCTGGGACGCCGCCGCGGGCAAGGTCAACTTCGAGTTCGAGCCGCGCGAGGGCAAGTACCCGCCGAGGAAGACCGCTGCATCGAAAACAGGAGCTGCCGCTGCAGGCGGGACGGGCGCTGCAGCCAAAAAAACCTCGAAACCCGCCGCCAGGAAGACCGCCGCCAAAACCCCGCGCAAGACCACGGCGGCCAGCGGCAAGGCGCCCAGCGCCGCCCTGGCCGCGGTGATCGGGCCGGACGCGGTGAGCCGCCCCGAGGCCGTCAAGAAGCTCTGGGACTACATCAAGGCCCACGGCCTGCAGGACCCGCAGGACAAGCGCCAGATCGTCGCCGACGACAAGCTGCGCGCCGTCTTCGGCAAGGAGCGCGCGGGCATGTTCGAGCTCGCGGGCCTGCTCGGCGCCCACCTGGGCGCGTGACCGCCCGGCGTCCTATTGCGCGCCGATCCGTGAGCGAAAGCCGCGCGGCGAGACGCCGGCGTCCCGCGTGAACGCGCGGCTGAAGTAGGCCGGGTCGGCGTAGCCCAGCGCGTAGGCGATGGTGGCCACGCTCAGGTGCGTGTAGGCCAGATTGCGCCGCGCCTCACGCATCAGCCGCGCCTCGATCAGGCGCAGCGCCGGCACGCCCGTGGCCGCCCGCGCCGCGCGGCTCAGGTGCGTGGGCGAGACCGACAGCGCCCGGGCGTAGTCGGCCACCTGCCAGTGGTCCTGGAAGTGCGCCTCGATCAGCGCCTGCAGCCGCTGCACCAGCGCCGCCTGCGCGCCTTGCGCACCGTCGCCGGGCAGCGGTAGCTGCGCCTCGTGCCGCTGCTGCGCCAGGGCCCGCGCGGTCCAGCCCAGCAGCGTGGCGGCCAGGCCGCGCAGCACCAGGGCGCGGGCCGGCGAGCGGCCGCGGAACTCCTGCCAGATCTGGCCCATGGCCTGGCGGGTGCGCGCGTCGGCCCGCGCGATGGCGGGCCGCGCCAGCGCGCGCCGCACGTCGCCCACGCGCACGAAGATCTCGTCCATCAGCTCGTCGGCCAGCGTGGCCACCCAGCCCTGGGTGCGCGGCTCGAAGCGGAAGGCGTGCACGTGGCCGGGCGGCACGTTCACCAGCGTGCCGCTGGCCAGCGGCTGCTGCTCGCCGTCCAGGTGCGCCACGCCGCCGCCGGACTCGATCAGCAGCAGCTGGTGCAGCCGCACGTGCCGGTGCGGCGCCAGCTCCCAGCCGTGCAGCACCGAGCGCTCCGGGATGGTTTCGCAGTGCAGCACGTCGGGCAGGTGGCGCGACTCGCCGAACAGGCTGTACGACTGGATGGGGCTGTGGTCCATGTTCGAAAAGTGCATGTTATGGATGGTTCAGGCCATTCAATGCGGCGCCGTTGCCGCGTATCTTCCGGGGTACGGCGTGATTGCCGCCGTGCGGGCGCGGCCGGTGCCCGCGCGAACCCCGTACCCCCCGGACCGGAGACATCCATCATGAAAACACAAGTTTGCATCATCGGCGGCGGCCCTTCGGGCCTGATGCTCTCGCAACTGCTGCACCTCAAGGGCATAGACACCATCGTCCTGGAGCGCCAGAGCCGCGAGTACGTGCTCGGCCGCATCCGCGCCGGGGTGCTGGAGCACGGCTTCGCCGAGCTCATGCGCGAGGCGCAGTGCGGCGAGCGCATGGACCGCGAGGGCGAGATCCACCACGGCTTCCACATCGCGCACGGCGGCCGGCTCGACCGGATCGATTTGCACAAGTACAGCGGCGGCAGCTCGGTGGTGGTGTACGGCCAGACCGAGCTGACGCGCGACCTGTACGAGGCGCGCGACCGCATGAACGGCGCCGTCATCCACAACGCCGAGGACGTGCAGCCGCACGACCTGACCGGCAGCAGGCCCCACGTCACCTACCGCAAGGGCGACGAGGTGGTGCGCATCGACTGCGACTTCATCATCGGCGCCGACGGCTTCCATGGCGTGAGCCGCAAGTCCATCCCCCGGGACGTGCTGCGCGAGTACGAGAAGGTCTACCCCTCCGGCTGGCTCGGCCTGCTCTCGCGCACCAGGCCAGTGTGGCCCGAACTGGTGTACGCCAGGCACGAGCGCGGGTTCGCGCTGTGTTCGCTGCGCTCGCAGGTGCTCTCGCGCTACTACATCCAGGTGCCGCTGTCCGACAGCGTCGAGGACTGGTCCGACGAGGCCTTCTGGGCCGAGCTCAAGCGCCGCCTGCCGGCCGAGGTGGCCGACAAGCTGGAGACCGGCCCCTCGATCGAGAAGTCCATCGCTCCGCTGCGCTCCTTCGTGGCCGAGCCCATGCGCTACGGCAACCTGTTCCTGGCGGGCGACGCGGCGCACATCGTGCCGCCGACCGGCGCGCGCGGCCTCAACAGCGCGGCGTCCGACATCTACTACCTGTACCACGCCATGCTGCGCCACTACCAGGACGGCGACAGCACCGGCCTGGACCAGTATTCCGAAAAGGCCCTGGCGCGGGTGTGGAAGGCGCAGCGCTTCTCGTGGTGGATGACCATGCTGCTGCACACCTTCCCCGACACCATCGCCTACGATCGCAGGCTGCAGGACACCGAGCTGGCCTACCTGTTCTCGTCCGAGGCGGCGCAGCGCTCGCTGGCCGAGAACTACGTCGGGCTGCCGTTCTGAGGCCATGAACGGGCTCTGAAAAGGGCGCGAGGCCGCCGGGCTCCTGCGCCGAACGCGCTGCCCCGCTACCATTGGCGGGATACCGTTCGCAACCACCAACCCGCCCAGGAGACCCCATCGCCATGTTCAGCCACGTCATGCTCGGCGCCGCCGATCTGGAGCAGTCCAGGAGCTTTTACGACGCCTTCCTCGGTGCGCTGGGCGTCGCGCCGGGCGTCGCCAACCGCAACCGCTACTTCTACCGCAGCCCCACGGGCACGTTCGCGATTTCCACGCCGATCAACGGCCAGCCCGCCACCTTCGGCAATGGCGCCACCACCGGCTTCGTCGCCGCCTCGCCCGAGCGGGTGGATGCGGCGCACGCGGCTGGCGTAGCGGCGGGCGGCGCCCCCTGCGAAGACCCGCCCGGCTGGCGTGAGCTCGGCGGCGGCGCGCGCCTGTACCTCGCCTACCTGCGCGACCCCGCAGGCAACAAGCTGTGCCTGTCGCACCGGCCGCGCAAGGATTGAACCGCCATGGCCTGGACCCACCCCATCACGGCCAAATGGCCGGCCCGGCACCCCGAGCGGCTGCAGCTGTATTCGCTGCCCACGCCCAACGGCGTGAAGGTCTCGATCGCGCTCGAGGAGCTGCAGCTGCCCTACGAGGCGCACCTCGTGAGCTTCGAGACCAACGACCAGCTCACGCCCGAGTTCCTCGCGCTCAACCCGAACAACAAGATCCCGGCCATCATCGACCCCGACGGCCCGGAGGGCAAGCCGCTGGCGCTGTTCGAATCAGGCGCGATCCTGGTCTACCTGGCGGAGAAGACCGGCCGGCTGCTCCCCGCCGGCCCCGCCGCGCGCTACGAGACGCTGCAATGGCTGATGTGGCAGATGGGCGGTGTCGGGCCGATGTTCGGCCAGGTCGGGTTCTTCCACAAGTTCGCCGGCAAGGACTTCGAGGACAAGCGCCCGCGCGACCGCTACGTGAACGAAGCCAAACGCCTGCTGGGCGTGCTCGACCAGCGCCTGGCGGGACGCGACTGGACCATGGGCGGCGACTACACCATCGCCGACATCGCCATCTTCCCCTGGGTGCGCAACCTGGTGGGCTTCTATGGCGCGGGCGAGCTCGTCGGCTGGGGCGCCTACCCCAACGTCGCGCGCGTGCTCGCGGCCTTCGTGGCGCGCCCGGCGGTGGAGCGCGGCCTGAACATCCCGCCGCGCGGCTGAAGGCCATCCCTATGCGGCGGCGGCGCGGCTTGCTGGCCATCGGCGCGGCGCTGCTGGCGGGCCTGGGCGCATGCACCACGGGGCGCGGCGGCCCGCGCAGCGTCACGTTCTCGCTGGCGCGCCTGCAGGCCACGGTGGCCGAGCGCTTTCCGCAGCGCTACGGCGCGCAGGGGCTGATCGACCTCGCGCTGCTGCCGCCGCGCCTGCGCCTGCTGCCCGAGAGCAACCGCCTGGGCGCGCAGATCGCGCTGCAGGCCACGGGGCCGCTGCTCGCGCGCGCGTACACCGGCCAGGCCGACGTGGACTTCGGCCTGCGCTACGAGGCCGGCGACCACACGCTGCGCGCCACCGACCTGCGCGTGAACGCGCTGCAGCTCGACGACTTGCCGCCGCGCACCGCGCAGACGCTGCAGCAGGCCGTCGCCCAGTGGGTGCGGCAGTCGCTGCGCGAAGTGGCCGTGTACCGCCTGCGCGAGCGCGACCTGGCGCTGGCCGACACGCTGCAGCTGCAGCCCGGGCAGATCACCGTCACGCCCGAGGGGCTGCGCGTGGAACTGGTGGCCAGGGGCCCCTGACCAGCGCGCAGGCGCGCGGTTCGCTACCATCACCGTCCA
Organism: Pseudomonadota bacterium; assembly: GCA_963205335.1. GTDB lineage: Bacteria > Pseudomonadota > Gammaproteobacteria > Burkholderiales > Burkholderiaceae_C > Comamonas_C. Next base: position 12,415 of record CAUJIM010000111.1, on the reverse strand, counting down.
CCCACCCCGTTTTGCACCCATGAGCCCCCCCCTGGCCACCACCGCGGCAGCGGTGCCAGCGCCCGACGCCACGCGCTACCGCGTGCTCGGCGCGATCAGCTTCTCGCACATGCTCAACGACATGATCCAGTCGTTGATCCTGGCGATCTACCCCATCCTCAAGGGCGACTTCCACCTGAGCTTCCTGCAGATCGGCCTGATCACGCTGACCTACCAGCTCACCGCCTCGATGCTGCAGCCGCTCATCGGCCTGTACACCGACAAGCACCCCCAGCCGCACTCGCTCGCGTTCGGCATGGGCTCGACGCTGTGCGGCCTGCTGCTGCTGTCGGTGGCGCCCAACTTCGCGGTGATCCTGGTCGCGGCGGCGCTGGTGGGCACGGGCTCGTCGGTGTTCCACCCCGAGTCCTCGCGCATCGCGCGGCTGGCCTCGGGCGGGCAGCATGGCCTGGCGCAGTCGATCTTCCAGGTGGGTGGCAACACCGGCTCGGCGCTCGGGCCGCTGCTGGCCGCGCTCATCGTGCTGCCGCAGGGGCAGGGGGCGATCGCCTGGTTCGCGCTCGCGGCGCTGGTGGCGATCGGCGTGCTCTGGCAGATCGGCAACTGGTACCAGCGCCAGTTCCTGAACCGCCCGGCGGCCGTGAAGAAGGCGAGCAGCGCCACGAGCCCCGTGCCGCACCGCATGGTGGTGCGCGCGATCGCCGTGCTGCTGGTCCTGATCTTCTCCAAGTATTTCTACCTCACCAGCATCACGAGCTACTACACCTTCTACCTGATCCACCACTTCGGCGTGTCGGTGCAGTCCTCGCAGATCCACCTCTTCGTCTTCCTCTTCGCGGTGGCGGCGGGCACGCTCGCGGGCGGCCCGATCGGCGACCGCATCGGCCGCAAGCCGGTGATCTGGGTCTCCATCCTGGGCGTGGCGCCGTTCACGCTGGCGCTGCCCCACGTCGACCTGATGTGGACCGGCATCCTCACCTTCATCATCGGCCTGGTGATCGCCTCGGCGTTCTCCGCCATCCTGGTCTATGCGCAGGAACTGATGCCGGGCAAGATCGGCGCGGTCTCGGGCATGTTCTTCGGCTTCGCCTTCGGCATGGGCGGCATCGGCGCGGCGGTGCTCGGCGTGCTCGCGGACAGCCACGGCATCGAGTTCGTCTACCAGATCTGCGCCTTCCTGCCGCTGCTGGGGCTGCTGACGGTGCTTTTGCCGACGATAGAGCACCCCCGGCGCAAGGCGGGTTGAAGGCGGACGCCTCTTCGGGACATGCGCCGCTCATAAAATACCCGGGTAAAATATTTGATCCGGGTACAATTGCGGCATGTACCCGGTTTTCCCCTCCCGCTACACCGCTTTTGCCGATGGGCGCCTGGTGGCGCGCGGCTCCTATGCCGACATCGCCCGGGCCTTGGCCGCGGTGGATCGCCCCGACGCATCCGTCCTGGTCTTCGACGACGCCACCGGGGCGCCGGTCGATGCGCCCCCGCGCCCCGAACACGCCGCGCTGCTGGCGCGCATGAGCGGCGAAGCGGCCTGCGGCGGGCCTGCCCCCTGCGCCGCGCCGCGCCCTTCGCCCGGCCGCCCGCGCCTGGGTGTGGTGGCGCGCGAGGTGACCTTGCTGCCGCGTCACTGGGACTGGCTGGCGGCGCAGCCGGGCGGTGCCTCGGCCGCCTTGCGCCGCCTGGTGGAGCAGGCTCGCAAGGCCGCCGAACCGGCCGATGAGCGCCGCCGGGCCGGCGAGCGAAGCTACAAGTTCATGAGCGCGATCGCGGGCCACCAGCCCGGCTTCGAGGAGGCGGCGCGCGCGCTGTTTGTCGGCGAACGCGCGCGCTTCGAGGCCTTGACCGCCGCGTGGCCGGCCGACGTGGCGGCGCATGCGCGCGAACTGGCCGCGCCGTGCTGGCGTGCGCCGCTGTCCAACCCCTGAATCCCCACTCTTTTCATGACTGCCCTGCACCCGGCCGCGCGGCCCGAGCGCCCGCTGTGGCGCACCTACCTGGCCTTTCTGGGGCCCATGGTGCTCGCCAACATCCTGCAGTCGCTGTCGGGCAGCGTGAACGGGGTCTACATCGGCCAGCTGCTGGGCACCCAGGCGCTGGCCGCCGTGGCCGGCATGTTCCCGGTCGTGTTCTTCTTCATCGCGCTGGTCATCGGCGTGGGCGGCGGCGCTTCGGTGCTGATCGGCCAGGCCTGGGGCGCGCGCGAGCCGCACCGGGTCAAGGCGATTGCCGGCACCGCGCTGGCGCTGGGCGGCTTGATCGGCCTGGCGGCGGCCGTGCTGGGCGAATGGCTGGCCCGCCCCGCGCTGGCGGCGCTGGCCACGGCGCCCGAGCTGCTGCCCGAGGCCGTGGCCTATGCGCGCGTGATGATGCTGGGCATGCCGCTGCTGCTGGTGTTCATCGTGTACACCCAGCTCCTGCGCGGCGTGGGCGACACGGTGACGCCGCTGCTGGCGCTGTGCCTGTCCACCGCCGTGGGCCTGGTGGTCACGCCCGCGCTGATCCTGGGCTGGCTGGGCCTGCCGCGGCTGGGGGTGGTGAGCGCGGCAGTCGCGGGCTGGGTCTCGTTCGCGCTGGCGCTGGCCTTCCTGTGGGTCTATCTGCGCCGCAAGCGCCACCCGCTGGCGCCCGACGCCGAGCTGCTGCGCGCGCTGCGCATCGATCCGCGCCTGCTGCGCGTGGTGCTGCGCATCGGCGTGCCCACGGGCGTGCAGATGGTGACGATCGCCCTGGCCGAGCTGGCCATCCTGGGGCTGGTCAACGGCTATGGCGCGGACGCCACGGCGGCCTACGGCGCGGTCAACCAGATCGTCAACTACGTGCAGTTCCCCGCGCTCTCGATCGCCATCACGGCCTCCATCCTGGGCGCGCAGGCCATCGGCGCCGGCCGCGGCGAACGCCTGGCGGCGATCGTGCGCACCGGGCTGCTGCTCAACGTGCTGTTCACCGGCAGCCTGGTGCTGCTGGGCTATGCGCTGTCGCACTGGCTGCTGGGCTTTTTCCTCACCACGGCGCGGGTGCTGGAGCTGGCGCAGACGCTGCTGCACGTGATGCTGTGGGCCAGCGTGGTGTTCGGCCTGCAGGCGGTGCTGGCCGGCGTGATGCGCGCCAGCGGCACGGTCTGGGTGCCCACGGGCATCAGCGTGGCCTGCATCCTGCTGGTGCAATTGCCGAGCGCGCATGGGCTGTCGGCACGCTTCGGGCTGGCGGGCGTGTGGCTGTCGTACCCGGTGGTGTTTTGCGTCATGCTGGCGCTGCAGGCCGGTTTCTATCTGCTGGTGTGGCGCTACCGCAAGATCGAACGAATGATCTGATGCCCCGTGCCATTGCGATGCGCTGGGCATGGTGCACCTTGCATGTATGATGTACAGAATTCAGTACATAAAGACACGCCGAGGAAGCTGCCATGACCATTTCTGCCGCCGACGTGATTTCGCTTTCCCAAGCCAGGAGCACCCTGTCCGAACTGGCCGACCAGGTGCGGGCCGGGGCCGAGAAGATCATCACCAAGAACGGTGAAAGCTACGTGGCCCTGATCGACGCCGGGCGGCTGGACTACTACCATCAGCTCGAGCGCGAGCGCATTCATCTGCTGCTGGTCGCCGATGCCAGCCAGGGCCTGGCCGACGTGGCGGCGGGCAAGGTGAAGGATGCCCGCGGCACCTTGGCCGCCATCCAGCGCCGCCGCGCGGCCAAGGCTGCGGGATGATGGATCGCCGCGCACCGTGACCGCCAGGCACACCGTCAGGCTCGCCGCCAATTTCGAGCGCAACCTTGCCGAGATCGAAGCCCTCTTGATGGAGGTCGAGGCTCCCTGGGCCTTCGACGCCCTGCCGGATGAACTGGCGGAGACCACCCTCCCGAACCTGGAACGCTTTCCGGGCATGGGCCGCTTGTTTCTTGCGCGGCCCGCGCGTTCGGTCGAGGTGGCCAACGGCATCGCGCGACTGACCGCGCAACTGGGTGCCCTCGCCAAGGACGGCGAACTGCGCGAATACGTGATGGCGCACTACCTGCTGCTGTACGCGCGTATCGAGGGCACGGTGTACCTGCTTTCGATCCGCCATCAGCGGCAGCTCTCTTTTGATTTTCAGGCGCTGTGGCCTAACCATTGACGCCGCAATGGCGCCATTGCCACGTGCGCGCCTGATCGACAATGGCGGCTTTCCTTTCACACCACCACCGCACGCCATGCAGATCACCAAAGACACCGCCGTCACCCTGCACTACAAGCTGACCGACCTCGCCACCGGCCAGGGCCTGGACGCGGGCCACACCGCCTACCTGCACGGCGGCTACGACGGCATCTTCCCCAGGATCGAGCAGGCGCTCGAAGGCCAGGCCGTGGGCCACGCCACCGCCGTCGAGCTGGCGATCGAAGAGGCCTTCGGGCCGCGCGACGAAAGCCTGGTCCTGACCATCCCCAGGAGCGAGTTCCCCCCCGGCGTGAAGGTCGGCGGGCGCCTGCAGCGCGTCGGCGACGACGGCCAGCCGCGCGTCTACCACGTGGTGAAGATCAAGGGTCCGCAGGTGCACCTGGACGGCAACCACCCGCTCGCCGGCAAGGCGCTGCGCTTCGCCTGCAAGGTGACCGAGGTGCGCCCCGCCACCGCCGAGGAAATCTCGCACCGCCACGTCCACGGCGGGCACGGCCACCACCATTGACGCTCTTCTTTGAGGAGCTATCGGCGCTTGCTGCAAGAGCGCTGGAGCCCGATTTCTTCAGAATCGGCTGAGCAGCGCCTGGCGCAGCAGGCGCGAGGCGCGGTCGCGGATCTGCAGCGGGCTGCGGCCCGGCCAGGGGCGCTGGTGCGCGCGCCGGCAGGCGTCGAGGAAGTCCTTGAGCAGCGGCGCGTCGTCCAGCGTCACGTCGGCCCGGGTGCGGAATTCCGGGTGCCACTGCGTCGCCGCGATGTAGCCCTTGCCGTGGCGCGCCGTGCGGCGGATCGCCTCGGGCACGTGGTCGGGCGCGCTCCAGGCTTCCACCGTGAAGCCGGGGGCCAGCTCCTTGATGCCCTGGTGGTGGATGCTGTTGACCGTGGCCCGCGTGCGGCCGGGGTACAGGCGCGCCAGGCGCGTGCGCGGCACGATCTCGATGGCGTGCACGTGCCGGTCGTAGCTGTCGGCGTCGCGGTGGCGCTGCGCGCCGGGCAGTTGCGTCTCGATGTCCTGGAAGAGCGAGCCGCCGAACGCCACGTTGAGCAGCTGCAGGCCGCGGCAGACGCCGAAGATCGGCTTGCCCGCCTGCTCGAAGGCCTCGACCACGGCCAGGTCGTAGAGGTCGCGCACGCGGTCGCCCTCCCAGTCGGGCCGGAGCGGAATCTCCCCGTAGTGGCCGGGCCAGATGTCGGCGCCGCCGTGCAGCACCACGCCATCGAGCCACTGGGCGTAGTGCTTGAGCGTGACGTCGCCGCGCGCCGTCTCGCCCGTCGGGCAGGGGATCACCACCACCAGCGCGCCGGCCGACATGATCCAGTGGGCGATCGATTGTTCGATGTACTGCAGCGTCTTGCCGGTGAACAGGTGGCGCTGCGGGTCGGCGTGCGAGAAGCAGGCCGAGAGGCCGATCTTCAGGCGCAAGGGTTCGGACATGGAGCGTGTTGTAGCACCGCCGGCGCCGGCGTGGGTCCGGGCGGCGCCCGATGGGCGCGGCGGCGTTGTTTTTGTGCGAAGCCGGGCGCGCCGCGCGGGTTAAGCTAATGCCCGAAGGCCCGCGGCCGGGCCACGCCAAAGGAGTCAAGCATGCAGGTGCACGTCAACACCGATCGGCAGATCCAGGGGGGCGAGTCGCTCGCCCGGTGGGTGGAGCAGGAGGCGCTGGCGCGGCTGGCGCGGTTTCGCGAATCCGTCACGCGCGTGGAGGTGTTTCTGACCGACGAGGACGCCGGCAAGTCCGGCGCCAACGACAAGCGCTGCCGGCTCGAGGCGCGCCCCGCGGGACTGCCGCCCGTGACCGTGACGGCCACCGCCAGCAAGCTGGCCGACGCGTTCACCGGCGCGGTCGAGAAACTGCAGCGTGCGCTGGAGGCGGACCTCGGTCGCGGCAGGAACCACAAGGGGGGCGAGACCATCCGGACCGGAGAGTAAAAGCCCGGTCCACGGCCTCCTGGGGCCGCGCCGGTGCCCGGGGCAACTCCCCCGGCCCGGGCACCGGCCGTCGCGGGGGATGTTCAGGAATCGGACAGACCGGGACTCAGAAGGGAATGTCGTCGTCCATGTCGTCGAAGCCCGATGCCGCGCGCGGCGCCTGGGCTGGAGCGGCGGGCGCGGGCGCCGGGGCGGCCGGGCGCTGGGCCGGCGCGGGAGGGCGGGCGGCCGGAGCCTGGCGGCGCGGCGCGTCGAAATTGCCGCCGTCGCCGAAACCCTCGTCACCGCCGTAGCCACCGCCGCCCTGCCCCTGGCGGCCGCCGAGCATCTGCATGGTGTCGGCGCGGATTTCGGTGCTGTAGCGCTCCTGGCCGCTCTGGTCGGTCCACTTGCGGGTGCGCAGCTGGCCTTCCACGTACACCTGCGAGCCCTTGCGCAGGTACTGGCCGACGATCTCCGCCAGGCGCCCGTTGAACACCACGCTGTGCCACTCGGTGGCCTCCTTGTTCTCGCCGGTGTTCTTGTCGCGCCAGCGGTCGGTGGTGGCGATGCGCACGTTGGCGATCTGGTCGCCGCTGGGGAAGGTGCGCATTTCCGGGTCGCGGCCCAGGTTGCCGACGAGGATGACTTTGTTCACGGATGCCATGGCAGATACCTGATCATTGGAATGGATGGCCCGGACAGCAGGGGAAAGGTTCCCGGGCCAGATGAGCGGATGGACTGCGCGACCCCTGCGAGATCGCGGTAGCGCAGCATACAGGCATTGCACCCGCGGGTGAATGCCGGTGAATCAGTGCGCGCCGGCGCGCCCCACGGGCTTGAGCGGCCAGGTCCAGAGCAGCCAGAGCAGCGAGATCACCCCCGTGGCCGCGAACAGCCCGGCGGCGCCGCCCCATTGCATCAGCGCCCCGCCCAGGGCGCCGCCCAGGAACAGGCCGATGGACTGCAGCGTGTTGTACGCGCCCAGGGCCGCGCCGCGCAGGTTGGCCGGCGCCATGCGCGAGACCAGGCTGGGCTGGGTCGCCTCCAGGCCGTTGAAGCCGCAGAAGAAGATGAAGAGCAGCAGGCCCATCAGCCACAGCGAGGGGGTGGCGCCGCTGGCGGCGAGCAGGCTCAGGCCCACCTGCACCACCAGCACCAGCGCGATGGACAGCAGCATCGCGGCGCGCAGGCGCCCCCGGCGCTCCATGGCGAACAGCCCGCCGAGCGCGACCAGCGACAGCGCCAGCGCCGGCAGGTAGACCGCCCAGTGCGAGGCCTTGGCCAGCCCGGCCTGCACCAGCATCGCGGGCACGGCCATCCACATCGACATCTGCACCGTGTGCAGCGCGCACACGCCCAGGTTCAGCCGCATCAGGTCGCCGTGGCGCCAGACGTCGGACAGGCGCCCCTGCGCCACGTCGGCGTGCTGCCGGGGCTCGGGCGGCACCACCCAGAGCACCACCGCGATGCCCGCGAGCGTGAGCGCGAACGTCAGGCCGAACAGGCCCGACAGGCCCATCCACGCGGTGAGCAGCGGCGCCGCCACCAGCGCGATGGCGAACATCAGGCCGATGCTCGCGCCCACCAGCGCCATCGCCTTGGTGCGCACGGTGTCGCGCGTGAGGTCCGCGAGCAGTGCCGTGACGGCCGCCGACACCGCCCCCGCGCCCTGGACTGCGCGGCCCACGAGCAGCCCGGTGAGCGTGCCCGCCAGCGCCGCGATCAGGCTGCCGATGGCGAAGACCACCAGCCCGGCGACGATGACGCGCTTCCTGCCGAAGCGGTCCGAGGCCATGCCCAGCGGCAACTGCAGGAAGGCCTGCGTCATGCCGTAGCTGCCCATCGCCAGCCCCACCATCGCCAGGTCTTCGCCGCCGGGATACTTGCCGGCCTCCAGCATGAAGACCGGCAGCACCAGGAACAGGCCCAGCATGCGCAGCGCGAAGATGCCGGCCAGCGACTGCGTGGCGCGCCGTTCGGCGGGCGTCATGGTGTGGGAAGCGGATTGGGGCATGGGGTGGGCGGATATCGTGGACGGACGCCGTCCGGGCCAGGGCCGGACGGGCCGGGCGCTATTGTCGGCCATGGCTCGCCAAGGCTGTCGCCGGGAGCGGAATTACTCCCCGATCGATAGCTTGCAGCGCTCGCCGTACGAGCGGTTGCGGCCGATTTTCTGCCATAAACCGGCCCGCGCGCGCCGGCCGGTGGCGGCGCCGCCCGCGTGCGTGCACCGGCCGCGCCGAAATCCGATAATGGCCGGTTGCCCTGCGTCCAGGGCCTGCCTGCCCATGAACGACCTTTCCCGACCGCTGCCTCCGATGAATGCCGACGACGACGGCCTGCCCCTGGCCGCCGCCCTGCGCGCGCCGCGCATCAGCGTGCGCGGCGCGCGCACGCACAACCTGAAGAACATCGACCTGGACATCCCGGGCCACCGGCTCGTGGTGGTCACCGGGCTGTCGGGCTCGGGCAAGTCGAGCCTCGCCTTCGACACGCTCTACGCCGAGGGCCAGCGGCGCTACGTCGAAAGCCTCTCGACCTACGCGCGCCAGTTCCTCGGGCGCCTGGACAAGCCCGACGTGGACCTGATCGAGGGCCTGTCGCCCGCGATCGCGATCGAGCAGAAGGCCACCAGCCACAACCCGCGCTCCACCGTCGGCACGGTGACCGAGATCCACGACTACCTGCGCCTGCTCTACGCCCGCGCCGGCACGCCGCACTGCCCCGAGCACGACCTGCCGCTGGCGGCGCAGACCGTGAGCCAGATGGTCGATGCGCTGCTCGCCCTGCCCGAGGGCACGCGGCTGATGCTGCTGGCGCCGCTGGCGCGGCAGAAGAAGGGCGAGTTCGCCGAGGTCTTCGCGCAGATGCAGCAGCTCGGCTACGTGCGCTTTCGCGTCGACGGCACGATCCACGAGGCGCCCGCGCTGCCCGCGCTGAAGAAGACCGAGAAGCACGACGTCGACGTGGTGATCGACCGCGTGAAGGTGCGTGCCGGCCTCGCGCAGCGCCTGGCCGAAAGCATCGAGGCGGTGCTGCGCGTAGGCGGCGAAGGCGGCGCGGGCCGCGTGGTCGCGCTCGACATGGACGGCGGCCGGGAGCACCTCTTTTCCAGCCGCTTCGCCTGCCCGCTGTGCAGCTATTCCCTGAGCGAGCTGGAGCCGCGCCTGTTCTCGTTCAACTCGCCCACCGGCGCCTGCCCGGCCTGCGACGGCCTGGGCCAGCAGGAAGTGTTCGACGCCGCGCGCGTCGTCGCCTTCCCGGGCCTGAGCCTGGCGAGCGGCGCGATCGCCGGCTGGGACCGCAGGAACGCGCTGTACTTCGGCATGCTCTCGAACCTGGCGGCGCACTACGGCTTCGACGTCGATGCGCCGTACGAAGACCTGCCCGATGCGGTGCGCGAGGTGATCCTGCACGGCTCGGGCGGCGAGGACATCGCCTTCACCTACTTCGCCGACGGCGGCAAGCCGGTGGTCAAGCGCCACCCCTTCGAGGGCGTGCTGCCCAACCTCGCGCGGCGCTGGCGCGAGACCGACGCGCCGGCGGTGCGCGAGGCGCTGGCCAGGCTGCGCAGCACCCGGCCGTGCGGCGAGTGCCACGGCGCGCGCCTGCGCCGCGAGGCGCGCCATGTGTACGTCGCCGAGGGCGGGCAGCGCCGCGCCATCCAGGACGTGGCGCGCATGACGCTGCACGACGCGCATGCCTGGTTCACGCAGCTGCGGCTGGCCGGCGCCAAGGCCGAGATCGCGCGCAAGATCGTGCACGAGATCGCCGCGCGCCTGTCCTTCCTCAACGACGTGGGCCTGCCGTACCTGAGCCTGTCGCGCAGCGCCGAGACGCTCAGCGGCGGCGAGGCGCAGCGCATCCGCCTGGCGTCGCAGATCGGCTCGGGCCTGACGGGCGTGATGTACGTGCTCGACGAGCCCAGCATCGGCCTGCACCAGCGCGACAACGACCGCCTGATCGCCACGCTCAAGCACCTGCGCGACCTGGGCAACAGCGTGATCGTCGTCGAGCACGACGAAGACATGATCCGCGCCGCCGACTTCTGCGTGGACATGGGCCCCGGCGCCGGCGTGCATGGCGGGCAGGTGATGGCGCAGGGCACCTGGCAGGAACTGTGCGCCACGCCCGGCTCGCTCACCGGGCAGTACCTCTCTGGTGCGAAAACCATAGCTGTTCCCGCACACCGCACGCCGTGGCTGCCCGGAAAAGAGCCTGGAGAAACCCAGGCGATCCACGTGGCGGGCGCGAGCGGCCACAACCTCAGGCAGGTGAACGTCGACATCCCCGTGGGGCTCCTCACCTGCGTGACGGGCGTCTCCGGCTCGGGCAAGTCCACGCTGGTCAACGACACGCTGTACCGCGCCGCGGCCCGGCTGATCCACCGCGCGCACGACGAGCCCGCGCCGTGCGAAGAGGTGCGCGGGCTGGAGCAGATCGACAAGGTGATCGCGGTGGACCAGTCGCCCATCGGCCGCACGCCGCGCAGCAACCCCGCGACCTACACCGGCCTGTTCACCCCGATCCGCGAGCTGATGGCCGAGACCACCACCGCGCGCGAGCGCGGGTACGGCCCCGGGCGCTTTTCCTTCAACGTGGCGGGCGGGCGCTGCGAGGCCTGCCAGGGCGACGGCGTGGTGAAGGTGGAGATGCACTTCCTGCCCGACGTCTACGTGCCCTGCGACGTCTGCGCCGGCCAGCGCTACAACCGCGAGACGCTGCAGGTGCAGTGGAAGGGCCTGAACATCGCGCAGATCCTGGAGCTCACGGTGGAAGACGCCCACGCCTTCTTCAGGGACGTGCCGGCCATCGCGCGCAAGCTCCAGACGCTGCTGGACGTGGGCCTCTCGTACATCCGCCTGGGCCAGAGCGCGACCACGCTCTCGGGCGGCGAGGCGCAGCGCGTCAAGCTCGCGCAGGAGCTCTCGCGCCGCGACACCGGCCACACCCTCTACATCCTGGACGAGCCCACCACCGGCCTGCACTTCGCCGACATCGCGCTGCTGCTCGACGTGCTCGCGCGCCTGCGCGACGCGGGCAACACCATCGTCGTGATCGAGCACAACCTGGACGTCATCAAGACGGCCGACTGGCTCATCGACATGGGCCCCGAGGGCGGCGCGGGCGGCGGTCAGGTGGTGGCCGTCGGCACGCCCGAGGACGTGGCCGCGAACCCGGAGAGTTTCACCGGGCGGTATCTGAAGCGGTATCTGGAATCTCGACAAATCGGCCTGTAGCGCTTGCTGAGCAAGCGCTGGAAGCTATATTGCTAATAGCATCAACCGGTCATGGCGGGGTGCTCGAACTGCTCCAGCACGGCAAACAACTGCTGCACATTGCCCGTGCTGAACAGCCCGTCCGGCCCCTGGTCGTGGATGTCGATGAACGGCGACTGGTACAGCCGATCCTGCGCCATGGCGCCATGTTCGGTCAGGTGCTGCACGATTTCCTCGATGAACTGCAGCTGGCTGGCGCTGGCGGTACCGCCATCGATCAGGGCGCTGAATGCGGCCATCGCGGCCTCGCGCTCCAGGCCGACGAGCGAACGGATGAACACCGGCAGGCTGGTGTGCAGCGTGCGGGCACGCTCCAGATCGGCGTCGCTGGCGCCGGCCTCGTGCAGCAGGGTGTCCAGTTCCTGCAGGTCGGCCGGTGTCAGCGGCTGGTTGCGGCGCAGCTTGTGCAGCGCCAGCCGATCCTGGTGGGTGCGCAAAAACGCCTTGGCCTTGGCGCGAAAGCGCTCGAAGTCCACCGCGCCGGCCACCAGGGGCAGCTCGACCTCGGCTGCCGTGCCCATCGCATCCTCGAAATCGGTATAGACGACCTTGCGCTGGCGCTTCTCCAGCAGCTTGATCAGCGCGCGCAGCTTGCGCCGCGCCTGCTCCAGCATGGGCAGGGTCACGCCCTGCCACCATTCGCTGCCCGCCACGGCCTCGATCAGCAGCAGGTGTTCGCGCACGCTGGGTACGTTGGCCAGCTCCAGCAGGCTGCCGGCCAGTTGCTGCACCCTGGCTTGCAGGCGGTCCAGGGCGGGTTCGCTGCGCAGCAGCGCCAGCTGGGTGTTCAGCAGCAGGGCGTCAAAGCGCTTGGCGTCCTCGTCGTCGTCGCGCACGGCCGTGGGCAGGCCCGACAGGTGCTGCGCCACCTCGCCGAGCTGCTCTTGCGTGGGGTGCTTCCAGGCGTCGGCCTGTGCCCATGCCTCGACCCAGCGGCGCTGGGGCCGCACCACGAAATTGTCCAGCGACATGCCCGCCACCATGCCGTGCAGCAGCGCGGCGGTGTCGGCCCGGATGGCGGCCTCGGTCAGCACCGGCGATTGCCGCGCCTCGTCGGCCACGCGCCG
>CAUJIM010000110.1 GCA_963205335.1 Pseudomonadota bacterium | reverse complement strand
GATCGCTCCGCCATCGCGCGCCCCCGTCAGGCCGCGACCAGCGCGAGCACGCGCAGCGGGCTGCCCGAGCCGCCGCGGATCTTCAGCGGCGCCGCGAACAGGAACGCGCCCTGCGGCGGAAGCTGGTCGAGGTTGTTCAGGCACTGCAGGCCAAAGCGATTCGCCCCGTGCATCAGCGTATGGCACGGACTCGGGAACTCCCAGCCCATCGACTGCCCCGCGTCGGTGTTGATCGTCTCGACGCCGAATCCCTTGACGTCGCGTTCTTCGATCATCCACTGGACGGCCTCGCGGTTCGGGCCGGGGGTGTGCGCACCGTCTTCGCGGACGTTGGCGAAAGCCCCCGGATCCGCCAGACGTTTCGACCAGTCGGTGCGGAACAGCAGCCAGGCACCGCGCGGAATGCGCCCGTGCCTCGTCTCCCATTGCAGAAGGTACTCGCGCGTGAGTACCCAGTCGGGGTTCCCGGCGACCATCGCGCTGGCGTCGACCACCACGGCAGGCCCGAAGAACCGGGCTGGATCGATCGTGTCGACGGTGTTCCGGGGGTGGTCCTTGCCAGTGACCCAGTGCGCCGGCGCGTCGAAGTGCGTGCCGGTGTGCTCGCTGCACGAGATGTTGTTCCAGTACCAGGCGCTGCCCCGTTCGTCGTAGGCCGAGACCTGCTCGATGCGAAACGGCTGGCATTGGCCCAGCTCGGGCGGCAGGCCCAGGGTGGGAAAGTCGGTGCTGAGGGTGTGCGAGAGGTCGACGATGCGCACGCTCCCACCCTGCAGAGCGCTGGCCAGTTGGCCCAGCGGATGGCTTGGGTTCATGTCACTGCCCTCCCGCGGCGAGTTCACGTTCGAGCACCTTGGGGTTGTCGCGCCAGCGCGCCAGCCAGTCCTGCGCGATGTCGCCCGGATAGACGTCCTCCACGCCGCTCTGCAGCGCCTTGACGATGGCGCTGGCCACGGCCTGCGGCGCCAGCTTGGGCGGCGGCACATTCTGGTTCCATTCGTCGTCGATCGGCCCCGGGAAGACGTTGACCACGCGGATGCCTGCGCCGCGCATCTCGGCGCGCAGGCACTGCGCCAGCGACAGTGCGGCGGCCTTGGATGCCGAGAACGTACCCTCGGCCGGGTAATTGCTGAGCGCGTAGATCGACAGCAGGTTGACCCAGGCCGTGGCGTGCGCCGCGCCATCGGCCGAGCGGGCCTTGAGCACCGGACCGAAGGCCTGCGCCAGGCGCAGCAGGCCCAGGTAGTTGACCTCCATCTCCTCGCGCGCCACGTCGGTGCCGCGCCGCGCCGCAATGCCCGCGTTGCGGTGCAGCTCGGCGGTGTTGACGACGATGTCCACCTTGGCGCCGATCAGCGCCGCCAGCTCCTGCACCGAGCGCTCGTCGCGCACGTCCAGGTCCACCACCGTGACCTGGGGCAGCGCGGCCAGTTCGGCAAAGCCCGCGGGCTGCTTCCAGGGCTCGGCCTGGCCGACCCAGATCAGATCGGCCCCGGCCTTGGCCAGCGCGCGCACCACGGCCTGGCCCACGGGGGATTTGCCGTCGGTGACCAGCACCTTGCGGAATTTCGGGTCGCTGGCCATCTCGCGCAGCATCGGGTCGTCTTGCATGTGCTCCGATCCTTTCTCGGGCAAACCGATCAGCACCGCCTGGCCCGCGCGGTCCAGCCGCACGCCCACGCGCACCCGGCCGGGCGCGGCGCCCACCTCGCCGTGCAGGTGCACCATCACGCTGGGGCCGGCGTCCAGCCGCACCATGCCCAGGCGCCAGGGCAGGCGCTCGCGGAAATACAGGTCGTTGCTGTGCGCCAGCGTGGTCTCGGCCAGCAGCTCGCCCGCGCCGGTCTGGTCTTGCCAGTGCAGCGCAGGAGATAAACATTGATAGCACGCCTCGCGCGGTGGGTATTGGGTTGCGCCGCATTCCTTGCATACCTGCAGCACGAAGCGCCCCTCGGCGGCGGCGGCCGTCAGGCCCAGCGCCACGCGCCCGCGCGCGCCGGGCGGCAGGTTGATCTGCGGCGTGCGCAGGATGGGGTTCTTGCGTGGCGGTTTGACGAGCGGCGGCGTCATGCTGCGGCCTCCAGAATCGCGGCGCCGGTGCACAGGCAGCGGTCGTAGGTGACCATGCCGAAGCCGCCCACCAGACCGTAGCGCGCATCGGCCACGGCGCGCGCGCCGGCCTGGCCGGTGAGCTGGCGGAGGGTCTCGGTCATGCCGATGAAGCCGCCCGCCGCGCCCGCCTGCCCGCAGGAGAGCTGGCCGCCGCTGGTGTTCTGCGGGAAGTCGCCCGCATGCGTCAGGTCGTGCGCGCGCACGAACTCGGGGCCCTCGCCCTTGGCGCAAAAGCCCAGGTCCTCGAACTGCATCATCACGATGACGGGGTAGTCGTCATAAGTCTGCATCACGTCGATGTCGCCGGGCTGGATGGCGGCCTGCGCGTACAGGTCATTGCGGTCCATGGCCCAGCCGCCGCAGACCATCACCGGGTCGTCGCTGTAGGCGTTGTGCCGCTCGATCGCGCCGCGCAGCAGCACGTGCGGCAGGCCCAGGTCGCGCGCGCGCTCGGGCGACATGACGAGAAAGGCCTCGGCGCCGGCGCAGGGCATCACGCAATCGAACAGGTGGATCGGATCGGACACGGGCCGCGCCGCCATGTACTCACCCAGCGTGAGCGGCTTCTTGAACAGGGCGTTGGGGTTGCCCAGGGCGTTGGTGCGCTGCGCCACCGCGATGCGGCCGAAGTCCTCGCGCCGCGCGCCGTACCGGCGCATGTAGTGCGCGGTGATGAAGGCGAACATCGAGTTGGGCCCGCCCGCGCCATACGGGTAGCTGGCGTCGCGCGCGAAGTGGCTGAAGGCCCCCAGCGTCTGGCGGAACGAATCGACGTGGTTGGTGTCGCCCGCGACGCAGGCCACCACCTCGGCGTCGCCGCACTGCACCGCGCGCGCGGCGCGGCGCAGCGCCATCACGCCCGAGGCGCCGCCGGTGGGGATGTGGTCGAGCCAGCGCGGCGACAGGCCCAGGTGCTGCGTCACGCCCACGGCGGTGTCGGGCGCCAGCGAGAAGCTGCTGACCGTCAGGCCGTCGATCTGCGCCTTATCCAGGCCCGAGCCCTGCACCAGCGCCCGCACGGCCTGGCCCACGTACCAGTGCGCGCCCTTGGTGGTGTAGCGCTCGTACGGCACCGTGACCGGCACGGTGAGCGCCACGCCTTCGTAGCCCTTGCGCTGGAGGTAGGCGGTCATGTTCAGCGCCTGACCTTGATGCCGGCCGCTTCGCGGTCCCAGGTGGCGGGGGTGCGGCCGCGTTCGCGCAGCTTGAATTTCTGCACCTTGCCGTTTTCGGTGGTGGGCAGTTCCTTCATGAATTCGAGAAAGCGCGGCACGGCAAAGTAGGCCATGCGCGGCTCGCAAAAGCGGATCAGCTCGACCGGGTCGAGCGCCATGCCTTCGCGCGGCACGAGCGCGGCCATCACCTCATCCTCGGCCAGCTCGCTCTGCACGGGGAATACCGCCGCCAGCGCCACCGCCGGGTGGCTGAGCAGCACCTGCTCGACCTCGTAGGAGGAGATGTTCTCGCCGCGGCGGCGGATCGCGTCCTTCAGGCGGTCGAGGAAGGTGTAGAAGCCGTCGGCGTCGCGCACCACCCGGTCGCCGGTGTGGAACCACAGGTTGCGCCAGGCCTCTACGGTCTTGTCGGGCATGCCGAAGTAGCCCGAGGCGAAGGCGAAGGGTTCGTCGGCACGCAGCAGCAGTTCGCCCGGCGTGCCGTCGGGCACGGCCTCGTCCCATTCGTCGGCCACGCGCGCCTGAAAGCCCGGCACCAGGCGGCCCATGCTGCCGGGCTTCTGCTCGGCGTCGAGCCCGATGACGAAGTTGCTTTCGGTGGAGCCGTAGCCGTCGAGCAGCGCCATGCCGAAGCGCTGGCTGAAGGTATCGTGAAAACGCGTGGGGATGGCGGGTGCCAGCGCGATGCGAACCTTGTGCGTGCGGTCGTCGGCCGACGGTTCGCGCGACAGCAGGATCGGCACCATGGCGCCGAGCACGTAGGTGACGGTGGCCTGGTGGCGCACCAGCGCGGCCCAGAAATCCGAGGCCGAAAAGCGCGGCTCGACCACCAGCGTCGAACCGGTGAGCAAGGCCTGGAAAAATGCGTTCAGCGCATTGGTGTGGAACAGCGGCAGCGTGGTGAGCAGCACGTCGCCGTCGCGCAGGCCCAGCAGTTCGCTGGAATAGCGGCTCCACCAGTAATACTGCGCGTGCGGGCAGCACACGCCTTTGGACAGGCCCGTGGTGCCCGAGGTGTAGAGGATGGCCAGCGTGTGGCCGGGTTCGACCGTGGCGGCGTCGGCCAGTTCGTTGCCTGGTGCGGGCATGGCCTGTACGCCTTCGCCGGTGGGCGTATCCACGCTCCAGACGCGCTCGATGGCCAGCCCGGCCCGGTTTTCCAGACCGGCCAGGGCCGGCAGCGTGGCCGCCTCGCCGATGAACAGGCGCGCGCCCGAGTTGCCCAGGATGTGGCGCAGGTTGGCGCCGCGCGCGGCGGTGTTGATGGGCACCGTGACGGCGCCGATCCAGGCGCAGCCCAGGAACACCTGCAGGAACTCGGGGCGGTTGCCGCACATCAGCGCCACGCGGTCGCCCGCGCGGATGCCGTGGGCCTGCAGCAGCGCGCCCATGGCCCGGGCGGTGTGCAGCGCCTGTGCGTAGCTCCAGCGCGTGCCGCCGGCCACCAGCAGCGTGCGCTCGGCAAAGCGCGCGCACTGGCGCGCGAGCATCGTTGGCAGTGTGCGTGCCGCAGGATCGAAACGGGCAATGGCGTCGCTCATGGATGGCTTACATGAAACACTGGATGTTGGGCAGGGCCGCGTCGCAGTTGACCAGATCCACGCGCTTGAGCTTGATGCGCAATTGGCCGGCGACCACCACCAGTTCATGCGTCGCCCAGGCGGCGAGCAGCAACTGGTCGTCTTGGCGGGTTTCGACGAAGTGGAATGCCGTGCGCAGCGTGTACCGACCGGCGGCGTGGTCGCGCGAGACGATGCGCGGCGCCTGCAACAAATGATGGCTGCGGGTGTGCGGCTGCTGCGAGAAGGTGCGCTTGCCGAAGAAGCGCTCGACGCGGATCTTCAGCAGCAGCTTGTCCTCGTACATCAGCGAACCCTGCAGGATGGGATCGGTCTGGCCGTGCGTGAGCGGCATCCAGTAGTGCCCGTCGTCGCTGAACAGCGCCTCCCACTCGTTGAGCTGCTGCGTGTCGATGAGGTCGGCTTCCTGGTAGACGAAGTCGATCAGTTGGCTGTCGGCGATCGTGCTCATGCCGCGCTCCCTTCGCTCTTCCGCTCCATGCTGACGGTCATGAAATGCGCCCAGGCACGCATCTGGTTGCGCATCTGCAGCTCGTTGGTGCCATTGGTCTCGAAGTGCGCCTCGTTGCGCGGCTCCTTCGGATCGTACGAACGGTACAAATTCATCCAGTCGCGGCCGCGGCTCTTGAGCGCCTCCTGCGCACGCTCGTAGACCTCGGTGTCGTCGTGCGCGACGACCGAGGTCGGCGCGTTGATCAGGCGGTTGTACATCAGCGTGCGCTCGAGCAGTTTGTCGGGCGCACCCACGAGCCGGAAGGTCCAGGATTCCACCAACGTCTTGTCCACCGCAATCGGCTTGAACAAGCGCATGGTCTGGATCGGCCCCTTCATCGTCAGGTTGGGAAACAGGATGGTGTTGTGCCTGGCCTCGCCCAGGATGGCCTTGGCGCGCTCCTCGCCATAGGCCGCCACCATGGCTTCCGTGTAGCCCGGGATACCCGAATAGTCCGAGTGGATCGAGCGGCCCACGCCGTCATGGCCGTGGCCGTTGGGCCAGACGCGCAGACCCGATTCATCGAAGAACTCGTAGGAGCTGACGAAGGGCGTGAACACCTCGACCGCCATCGGCTTGGGCGTGCCGGCGGGGACCCGGCTCCAGGTCGATGCCGCGGTGCCGGCCGACGATTCATGCACCACCATCGGGTGCGTGGTGTCGGTCTGGTTGTCCACCAGCATCTTCCAGTTGCAACGGTTGATGTAGCGCAGCACGCCGCCGACGACTTCGAGCTTTCCCTGGGGCGAGCGGTCGACCATGAAATCGATGGTCGAGAGCGACTGGCCGAAGTAATCTTCGAACGAGATGCCCTCGGGGCTCAGGCGGCAGAAGACGAAGTCGCGGTACACGTGCACCGCCTGCACCGCGGCCATGCCGCCGCTGGCCTCGCAGCATTCGAAGCCGGTGTTCTCGTAGCCCTTCTTGAGCGGGATCGACAGCAGCGAGCCGTCGGTCTTGAAGGTCCAGGCGTGGTAGGGGCAGCGGAAGAACTTGCCGGTGTTGCCGCAGGTCTCGGCCGCCACCTTCACGCCCTTGTGCGGGCAGCGGTTGAACAGCACGCGGATGCTGTCGTCGCTGTGGCGCACCATTACCACCGGCTCGGTCCCGACGGTGGTGGTGTAGAAGTCGCCCTTGTTCGGCACCTGGCTGGCGTGGCCCACGTAGACCCAGGTGTTGGCGAACAGGTGCTGCATCTCGAGATCGAAGATCTCGGGATCGACGTAGGTGTCCTTGTGCACTTCCGCTTCGCGCACCAGCGCGCGGATGGCGGCGGGGTTGTCGGTGTATCGACCCATGGCGTTCTCCTTGAGGTGGGGGCCTATAAATCCAGCACCAGCCGGGGCGACCTGGCGCGCGAGATGCAGGTTTGGATGAGCGTGTTGGACGCCCTCTCGGTGTCGCTCAGGAAGTAGTCGCGGTGGTCGGGGATTCCTTCGAGCACCGTGGCCTGGCAGACGCCGCATTCGCCGCGGCGGCAGTCGAACATCGGGTCGCACCCGGCTTCTTCCATCGCTTCGAGGATGGTCTGGTTCGCGGGCACGTGCAGCACCTTGCCCGATTGGCGCAGCTCGACGTCGAACGCGGTGTCGCCGCGCTGCGTCACCGCTTCGACGAACAGCTCGATGTGGATGCGTTCCTTGGGCCAGCCGCGAGCGGTCGCGGCGGCGATGGCGGCGTCGATCATGCCCTTGGGGCCGCAGATGTACAGGTGCTGGCCGGGGTGGTAGTGGCCGAGCAGGACAGCGAGGTCCATGCGCGTGGCGTCGTCGTCGGCGTGCAGGTGCAGGGCCGGGCCGCACAGCGCCTCGAGCTCGCCCACCATCGCGAGCTGGTCGCGGCTGCGGCTGCCGTAGTGCAGCACGAAGGGGCGGCCCGCCGCCGCGAGCGCGGCGGCGTGGCTGGCGATGGGCGTGATGCCGATGCCGCCGGCGATCAGCACCGTCGCGCCTTCTCCGGCTTCGGGAGCGTGCAGCGGAAATTCATTGCGCGGCTCGCCCATGGAGAGGGCGTCGCCCACCTGGAGCTGGTGCATCCGGACGGAGCCGCCCCGGCTCGCTTCCTCCCGGCGCACCGCGATCCAGTAGGCATGCGGATGCTGCTCGGTCGCCTCGTCCTGCGTCAACTGCACGACGGAGTAGCAGCGCCGCTCGGGCAGGCCGGGCAGCATGAACTGCAGGTGCGCGCCGGACGACAGTGGCGCCAGCGCCTCGCCCTGCGGACCGGAGAGGCGAATGCGGCGGATCAGGGGCGTCTCCGCGCGTATTTCCGAGACCACGAGTGTCGAGCCTGTCATCGGCAACCTTTTTCGGTGGCTTCGCCGGCGCGGGTGTCGGCGCCGGGCGAAAGGGGGGGTGTCAAGCGTACATGCCCATCTGGGTTTTGGGAACGGGATACCCAGCCAAGCTTGCGTGACCAAGAATGTAGAAAAAAATCTTTTAGATGTCAATTAAATACATGAAAAATCATCTAAATACACGGGAAAACCCTAGGAAATCGGCGGCGATCTTCGTGTGTGAAGCGGGGCGCGATATGCTTGTGCGGTGAGCCGACGATCCGCACCCGAAGCCCCGCAGCCGGCATCGTCTGGCCCGGTGGCCGGGCGCGCGCGCGCCGGACGTACTGCCACGCTGCCGCACAGCGAAGTGCAAGCCGGAACGGGAGGGCCGGGCGAGCCGCGAACCAAGTTCGTGGATGGGTATCTCGCTTACCTGCTGGCACAGGCGAGCCACCGGATTTCGGACGAGTTCCATCGGGAAGTCGAGGCGGTCGGCTTGTCGGTGACCGAATGGCGCGTGCTGGCCAGCCTGTCCGGCGGTGCGCGCGAGACCATCGGTGCACTGAGCAGGCTGACGCTGACCAAGCAACCGACGCTGAGCAAGATCGTCCAGCGGATGGAGCGCCAGGGGCTGGTCGTGCGCAGCGACACCACGTCGGACAAGCGCCAGACGCTGGTCGCGTTGACCGCGCAGGGACAGAGGGTCGCGGACGAGCACGTGCAGCGGGCGCTGTGCCACCAGGCGAGGGTCGTGAAGCCGCTCGGCGCCCGCGACGCGCGGCTGCTGATCAGGGTGCTGCGGCGCCTCGTGGAGCTTCCTGCGTAGCCATGGGAGTCATTGAGAAGGCGGGCACGCGCGGTTCGTTCACGCCTTCTGGCTCGATGCGACCATTGCCTTGAGCCCCAGCCCGGCTTCCAGTTCTTCCAGCGCCTTGCCGTTGGGATCGATCCGGGCGGCGGTCAGCAGGCGTGCCAGCTTGCTGCCCGCGTCTGGCTGTCCCGCCAGCTGCGGTACCGCGTACATCAGGCGGTCGAACTTGCCTTCGCCGCGCGCGTGCGTGTCGCTGTAGCCCTTGATGAGCTGGCGGCATTTGAGGACTTCGGCCGCCAGCGGTGCATCGCCCGCGTCCAGCGCCCGTTCGGCCACCGCCAGCCATGCTTGCCAGTGCGCCTTTTCCTCCGCGTGGCGCCGGTTGCCGCGCCTGAACCTGGCCAGCGAGGCGACGAAGTGCAGTTGCAAATGCCCCTTGAAGGTGTGCGTCCTGATGCGCCGGCCCTTGTTCAGCCGCGGGCCCAGCCAGGCCTTGAGCCTGGGCGAGCGGTCCAGCCAGTCGGCCCACGGGGCCGGCAGCATGCCCATGACCTCTTCCAGGCGCGGGTGGAAGTATTCCTCCATGCCGAAGACGTCGTCCTCCCGGCCACCGACCTCGCTCCGGATGCGCGCGAAGCGGTCCGCGCGGGTCTTGAGGTTGGCCACGCGGATCACGTCGTCGTAGCTCATCGCCACCGCGATCCAGTGCGCCGCGGCGATCGTCAGTTCGGCCGTGCCGGGGTCGGGGTCGCGCTTGGCGAAGCGCGCCACGTTGTCCAGGTACTCTTGTCCGTAGTCGGCGTCCTGCCAGTCGACCACGCGCGACAGGCCTTCGCCCAGCCAGTCCCAGGCGGCCCGGGGGAATTCGGCGCGGATTCTGGCCAGCAGCGGAGCCATGGCGGCGCTGGCGGCCTTCTCGGGCAGCGGGCGCGCGGCGGTCTTCATGGCCTCGGACTTGGCCACCAGCGCCGGCGGGGTGGCGCGGGTGCGGGTGATCTCGGCGGCGGCGCGCAGCGCCGCCATGCTGGCCTTCACCCCCTTGCCGCCGCGCTCGACCACCTGCTCGAACGCCAGTTGCCTGAAAGGCAGCACGTCGCAGGCGGCCAGGGCGCCGAACAGGGGCGCGGAGATCACCGTGCCGTTGTCGACAGCGATCTGGCGCATGTCCTCGGCCACCACGCGGCGCGAAGCCTTGCGCACGAGTTCGAGCACCTGCGCGCTGTCGGCCGAGCCGTCGGCGGGCATCATCTTTTCCTGCACTGCATAGGTGCGGTGGGTGCTGGTGATCACCGTGGTGCGGTTGGGCGTGACCAGGCCGCGTGCCACCGCCCGGCCGGCTTCCATGAGCTCGGCGGCGATCAGGATGTCCACCTCGCCGGGGATCGGCATCTGCGCCAGCACCGGGGTCTTGCCGGGGGTGGGCTCTACCAGCTCGATGTAGTAGATGGTGGCCCCGGTGCGCTGCGCCACGCCGGCGACCGAGGTGGCCTGCGCGGTCCAGCCGGCCTCCTCGGCCAGGGTGGTGATCCAGTCTTCCAGCACGCCGCCGCCCTGGCCGCCCAGGGCCATGATGGCGATGCTGATCATGCGGGGCTTCATGCGCGTACCTCGTCGATCGTGGGGGCGTAGAGCTGCTGGCGCTCGCGCTGCCTGCCGCGCCGGGCCTGCAGCCAGCCGACGGCGCTCTTTCTCACGCCAGCCAGCCAGCGGTCCCAGCCGGTGGGGTTGTTGACCTTGTGCGCCTTGTAGAACGACGGGCAGAGCACGGCGGCATCGGCCACCTCGCCGCAGTGGCCGCAGGCCACGCAGTCCTCGTCCACGCTGGCCACGGGGTCGGGCTTGAGCGCGTCGCCGCTGGGCGCGAGCGTGAGGCTTGGGCAGCCCGACAGGCGCATGCAGGCGTGGTCGCCCGAGCAGACCGAGGCGTCGACGCCGAAGCGCTCCTTGAGCACGCGCTCACCCTGCTTGACGGCCAGGGCCTTCTGCGGCTTCTCGCGGCGCTGGCGGTTGAGCATGCATTCGCTCTGTGCGATCACCACCTTGGGGCCGGGCTCGGTGGAGGTCAGCGCATCGTGCAGCGCCTGTTTCATGCGGTCGACGTCGTAGGTGCGATCGACCAGCCGCACCCAGGTGACGCCCACGCCGCGCACCGCGCGCTCGATCGGGTGCATGGTGGAGCGGTTGGGGTTGGTGTTGCGCGACGACGGAATGTCCTGCCCGCCGGTGGCCGCCGAGTAGTTGTTGTCGACGATGACGAAGACGTTGTTCTGCCTGTTGAACACCGCGTTGCCGATGCCCGAGGTCAGGCCGTTGTGCCAGAAGCCGCCGTCGCCCATGAAGGCCACGGCCTTCTTGGCGGCGCCGAGCTGCTCGCCGGCGCTGAAGGCGGAGGCGCTGCTGGCGCCCAGGCCGTAGCCCATGGTGGTGGCGCCGATGTTGAACGGCGGCATGATCTGGAACAGGTGGCAGCCGATGTCCGACGACACGTGGTGCACGCCCAGCTCTTCCTCGACCAGCTTGTAGGCCGAGAAGATGGGGCGCTCCGGACAGCCCACGCACAGGCCGGGCGGGCGCGGGGGCAGCATCTTGCCGATGGCGGCGGCGATTTCGGGCACTTCGGCCGCCGCCTCGGCGGCGAGCTGCGCCTCTTGCGCCGCGCGTTCCTCCTGCGTCAGCCCGGGGGCCGCCGGGGCCTCTTCCTTGCGGCGCGAGACGGTGACCGAGGTTTTCTTCTCCAGCAGGTCCGGGCGGTTCTGCTGGAAAAATGCGCGCAAACCCTTGCGCAACACATCCACCGTGTAGTCCCCGCCCATGGGCAGCACGTCCTTGCCGTGCACCGCGCAGCGCACGCCCTGGCGGCCCAGGATGGTGTTGAGGTGCTGCTCGTGGTAGTCGGGCTGGCCTTCCTCGATCATCAGCACCGCCTTCTTGCCCTGGCAGAAGCGCAGCACTTCTTCTTCGACCAGCGGGTAGGCGACGTTGAGGATGTACAGCGGCACGCGCGACTGGCCGAAGAGGTCGGCCAGATCCAGCTGCATCAGCGCGCGCAGCGTGTTGTTGGTCATGCCGCCCAGCATGATGATGCCCACGTCGTCGATGCCATCGCCGTCGTGGAATTCGTTGAGCTGGCGCTCCTGGATGAACTTGACGGCGGCCGGCCAGCGTTCGTGGATTTTTTCCTTTTCGTGCAGGAAGGAGGCGGGCGGCAGCACGATGCGGTTGACGTCGCGCACCGGGTTTTCCAGCGCCTGCTTGAGCGTGAACGCGGGACGGCGGTTCTCTTGCGTGACGAAGCTGCCGTGCAGGTGGCAGGAGCGGATGCGCAGCTCCAGCATCACCGGCGTGTTGCTCGCCTCCGAGAGCTCGAAGCCGTCGTGCACCGCCTTGACGATGGCCGGCAGGTTGGGCTGCGGGTCGAGCAGCCACATCTGCGACTTCATGGCGAAGGCGTGGGTGCGCTCCTGCATGATCGAGGAGCCCTCGCCGTAGTCCTCGCCCACGATGATGAGCGCGCCGCCCATCACCCCGCCCGAGGAGAGGTTGGCCAGCGCGTCGGAGGCGACGTTGGTGCCGACGGTGGATTTCCAGGTGACGGCTCCGCGCACGGGGTAGTTCACCGACGCGGAGAGCGCGGCCGCCGCGGCCGCCTCGCTGGCCGCGGGCTCGAAGTACACGCCCAGTTCCTTGAGGATGGGCTGGGCGTCCGAAAGCACGTCCATCAGGTGCGAGATGGGCGAGCCCTGGTAGCCCGTGACGTAGCCCACGCCCGCCTCCAGCAGGGCCTTGGTGACGGCCAGGATGCCCTCGCCACGAAAAACGGTGCCCGCAGGCACCTTGAGTTGTTCGACTTCCTGAACAAATGAACGCTCTGCCATTTCCCTCTTCTCCTTGCCCGGACGGCGCGGGTGCGCCGTGGGCGCATGCGGCCTCAGTCCGGTACGACGGCGGTCGCTTCGATCTCCATCAGAAACTCCTGCAGCGCCAGGTGCGGGGCGCGGCCGCCGGGTTGCGGCGCGGCGTGCGACGAACCGGAGGGCACGGAGGACCCGTGCGGCTCGGGCGGCTGGATGGCCGCCTCGCGTCGACTCATGGCGCCGCTCCCCGGCGTGCCGGGCTCAGGGCACCAGCGCCAGCACGCGCAAGGGGCTGCCCGAGCCGCGCTGCAGTTTCAGCGGCGCGCTGAGGATGACCGCGCCGGTGGGCGGCAGCTGATCCAGGTTCTTCAGGCACTGCAAACCGTATTTGTTGGCGCCGTGCATCAGCGTGTGGCAGGGATAGGCCACGGGCCAGGCGTAGGACTGGCCGGCGTCGGTGTTGATGGTTTCCACGCCGAAGCCGCGCACATCGCGCTTGATCAGCCATTCGACGGCTGCCTGGGTCGGGCCAGGCGTGTGCGCGCCGTCTTCCTTGAGGTTGACGTAGGAGGCGGGGTTGCCGATGCGCTTGCTCCAGTCGGTGCGGAACAGCATCCAGGCCCCTGCGGGGATGCGGCCGTGCTTGGCCTCCCAGGCTTCCAGATGCGAGACCTCGAGGTTGAAGTCCTCGTTGGCCGAGGCTTCCTTGCTGCAGTCGATCACGCAGGCCGGGCCGATGAAGGCCTTGGGATCGATCGTGTCCACGGTGTTGTTGGGGTAGTCCTTGCCGGTGACCCAGTGCGCCGGTGCGTCGAAGTGCGTGCCTGTGTGCTCGCCGCAGGAGAAGTTGTTCCAGTACCAGCCGGGGCCGGCTTCGTCGTAGTGGCTGATCTGCTCCTGCTTGAAGGCCCAGACCTGGCCGAACTGCGGCGGCAGCACCAGCGGCGGGAAATCGGGCGACAGGGTGTGCGTCAGGTCGATGATGCGCAAGGCGCCGGTGCTGATGTCCTGCGCGAACTGTGCGAGCGAGGTGCTCATCGGAGTCTCCTTTGTATGGGTTGAAAAACGGCTTGAACGGCTAGCGTACGCTGTCGAAATGGGTTGGGCAACCGCCGTCGGCCGTGGGTAAACCCGCACCTCGGCGCACGCCTTGCGTGCGATGGCTGTCACGCGATGCTGCCGTGCTCATGCAGCGATGGTGGTGCATGCCGGCGAGGGGGACAAGCCGTTTCGCGCAATATGCTGTCCACTTTGCGTTCGATTCTGCATGGAGAGGTGGCGCTACCCTACGGGAAAACCCCGCGCGGCAGCGGTGTTCTCCAGGAAATAGTTCAAGCCTAAAATAACAAGGCTGGTTGTTCCTACCTTCTTTCTGGGTGTCCCTCATGTCCGATGCCTGTCTGCTCGATGCGTTTCCGCTGATACGGTCCCGATCGGCGGATGAGGCGTGTGAACGCGTCGGGCACGTGTTCTCGCCGCACCGGCTGGAGCTGCGGGGCGATGCGTCGGCGCTCGATGTGCGGCACAACCGGGTGGCGATCGGCGCCTCTGCGCTCAATGTGCTGCGCTATGGCACCGAGGTGTCGATCGACCCTGGCGAGCGCGGCGATTTCTACCTCATCCAGTTGCCCCTGGTCGGCAGCGCGACCATCTCGTGCGATGGCGACGAGGTGGACGTGAGCGATGCGGTGCTCAGCGTGCTGCGGCCGTGCGTGCACAGCCATATGCGCTGGAGCCGCGATTGCACCATGCTGCTGCTGCAGGCCCCCAGCAAGGTGGTGCACGAGCACCTGGGAATGGGTGAGCATGGGCCGCAGCTGGCGCTGTCGCGCGGCCGCCGCGAACCCGAGGTGGCCGCGTGGTGCCAGGCGGTGCTGGACCTGGCGCGCAACGTCGACCGCTTTGGCGCCCAGTGGTGCACGCAGCCCGCGGCGGCGGCGGCCGTCGAGTGTTTCCTGCTCACCGCATTCGCCTGCCTCCTGCGCGAGCCCGGCGTCCAGGCGCCGAGCGCGCCCGCCGAGGCGCGCAGCCTGCGCCGGGCCAAGGAGTACATCAACGAGCATCTGGACCGGCCCCTGCTGCTGGCCGACATCGCCCGCCATGCCTGCGTGAGCCCGCGCACGCTGGAGCTGGTTTTCAAGCGCCACGGGGAATCCTCGCCGCTGAGCTATGCCCGCCGCCAGCGCCTGTTCGCGGCCGACATGGCGCTGCGCCAGGCGGCGCGCGACGGCCGGGGGCTCGCGGTGACCGATGTGGCGCTGGCGTACGGGTTCGTGCACATGGGCCGCTTCAGCGCCCAGTACCGTGAGCAATTCGGCCGCTTGCCGTCGCAGACGCTCAGGAGCGCGTAGGGCGCTCTGGGGCGGCCTGCCGGTTTCGGGCGCGTGGCCGGTGCTGCGGCGCTACATGTAAAAAATGGCTTTTGCGCTTTGTAGCAAAGCGCTAACAGCTCTATTTTGAATAGCAAAAGACGGGGCTACCGCGGCGCGCCGATGTGCCCGGGCAGATCGGCCATGTGGTCCACGATGTGCGTCGCGCCTGCCGCGCGCAGCGCTTCGGGCGTGCATGTGGCACCCGTGGCCGGGCAGAGCCCGACGACGGTGGCGCCCGCTGCCACGCCTGCCATCACGCCGGTGACCGTGTCCTCCACCACGACGCAGTGCGCCGGCGGCACGCCCACGCTCGCGGCGGCGGCCAGGTACACGTCGGGCGCCGGTTTGGTGCGCGGCATTTCGTGGCCGCTGAAGATGCGCTCGCCGAAGTAGTGCTTGAGCCCGACCTGCGCCAGTTGCATCTCCACCTTGCCCCGGTCGGCGCCCGAGGCGCAGGCAATCCGTCCGTCCAGTCGCGCGTGCAGCGCGCGCACCGCCGAAACGGCGCCCGGCATGGCCCGCAGCTCTGCGGACAGGCGCGCGTTGCGGCGCGCGTAGAACAACTGCATCCAGGCATCGGTGAGCGGTTTGCCGGTCTCGGCTTCGATGCGCACGGTTTCACTGCGCACCGTCTTGCCGATGAACAGGCGCATGCATTCTTCCGCGGTCAGGGCCCAGCCCGCCTCGCCGAGCATCTGCCGCAGTACCGCGTTGGTGATGGCTTCGCTGTCCACCAGCACGCCGTCGCAGTCGAACAGCACCGCCTGGCAGTTCATCGGGATGGAACCCCATCGGCCGCCGGGAGGGGCGCACTCCGGAGCGCAGCCGGGCCTTCGCGCACCACGTGCCCGGCATGCGCCTGCGGATGCGGCGGGTGGGGCAGGGAGTGCATTCGGAAGCGGAACATGGGGAAACCCGGGGACAGGCGGCATTCTAGGGGCGTGCTGCGGCGGAAGCGCAATTGCACGAATGAAATCGGGCATTAGCGCTTTCCTGTCAAGCGCGAGCAGCTATCGATTCCATTGCATTTGTCCACCTGGGCAGGGCGCGAGCCGGCGTGCCAGCGGTGACAATCGCCACCATGACCCATACCTATGTCCTGACACTTTCCTGCCCCGACCGCATGGGGCTGGTGCATGCCGTCTCCGGCTTCTTGCTGGAGCATGGCGGCAATATCGAGGAGGCGGCGCAATACAACGACCCGGTGACCGGCCTGTTCTTCATGCGCGTGCAATTCGTCTGCGACCGCCGCGACCAGGGCGCGCTGGCGGCGCGGCTGGCGGCGTTCGCCGAGCCCTACGCCATGCGCTGGGGCCTGCACGATCGCGCGGCGCCGATGCGGACGGTCATCTTCGTGAGCCAGCAGGGGCACTGCCTCAACGACCTGCTGTTCCGCGTCAAGAGCGGCCTGCTGCCCATCCGCATCGCCGCCATCGTCAGCAACCACCGCGATTTCTACCAGCTGGCCGCCAGCTACGACATTGCGTTCCACCACATTCCCGTGACTGCCGCGACCAAGGCGCAGGCGGAGGCGCGGCAGTACGAGATCATCGAATCCGAAGGCGCCGAACTCGTGGTCCTGGCGCGCTACATGCAGATCCTCTCGGACGATCTGTGCCGCAAGCTCGCGGGCCGGGCGATCAACATCCACCACAGCTTCCTGCCGAGCTTCAAGGGCGCCAAGCCCTACTACCAGGCGCACCAGCGCGGCGTGAAGCTGATCGGTGCCACGGCCCACTACGTCACGGCCGACCTCGACGAAGGCCCGATCATCGAGCAGGACGTGGCGCGCGCCGACCACACCGACACGGTGGAAGACCTCGCCGCGCGCGGCCGCGACACCGAAAGCCAGGTGCTGGCCCGCGCGGTGAAGTGGCACAGCGAGCACCGCGTGCTGCTCAATGGGCACAAGACGGTGGTGTTCCGCTGAGGGCGGGCGGCGGCCGCGCCGGTCTTGGTGCGACCGCTGTCCCGGATTCAGGCGGAAAGCGCGGTCCAGCGCTCGAGCGCCTGCATCAGCAGTTCCTCGATTTCCGCATCGCGCCGGTGCAGCGTCGCGGCGCGCGGCGCGTCGCGCGCGTACAGGCTCCCGTCGGCCAGCTCGTCGCGCAGGCTGCGCTGCTCGGCCTCCAGCGCATCGATCTGCGCGGGCAGCTGCTCCAGCTCGCGCTGCTCCTTGTAGCTGAGCTTGCGTTTTTGTAGCTCCTCGCGCTTGGCCGGCGCCGGCTTGCGCTCGTTTTTGCTTGAATCCTGGCTGGCCGCCGCGGCTGCGTTGGCCAGTTCGCGGCCGCGGCGCGACTGGACCAGCCAGTCCTGCACGCTGCCTTCGTATTCGCGCCACCGGCCTTCGCCTTCGTGGGCAATGATGCTCGTGACCACGTTGTCCAGGAACTGGCGATCGTGGCTGACCAGGAACACCGTGCCGTCGTAGTCCTGCAGCAGCTCCTCGAGCAGCTCCAGCGTGTCGATGTCGAGGTCGTTGGTTGGTTCGTCGAGCACCAGCACGTTGGCCGGACGCGCGAACAGGCGCGCCAGCAGCAGCCGGTTGCGCTCGCCGCCCGAGAGCGAGCGCACCGGGGAGCGCGCCCGCGCGGGCGAGAACAGAAAATCGCCCAGGTAGCTGCGCACATGCTTGCGTTCCTTGCCGATCTCTATCCATTCACTGCCCGGGCTGATGAAGTCCTCGACGGTCGCATTCAGGTCGAGCTGTTCGCGCATCTGGTCGAAATACGCGATCTGCAGCCGCGTGCCGCGGCGCACGCTGCCAGTGTCCGGAGCCAGTTCGCCCAGCATCAGCTTGAGCAGCGTGGTCTTGCCCGTGCCGTTGGGGCCGATCAGGCCCACCTTGTCGCCGCGCAGAATCGTGGTGCTGAAGTCGTGCACCACCACCTTCTCGCCGAAGGCCTTGCCCACGTGCTGCAACTCGGCCACGAGCTTGCCCTGGTAGCCGCTGGCGCGGCCCGAATCCAGCTCCATCCTCACGTGGCCCAATGCCTCGCGCCGCTGCGCGCGCTGCGTACGCAGCGCGGACAGACGCGTGACGCGGCTCTGGCTGCGGGTGCGCCGCGCCTCGACCCCCTTGCGTATCCAGACCTCTTCCTGCGCCAGCAGCTTGTCCGCCTTGGCGTTGAGCACCTCTTCCTGCGCCAGCTGCTCGCTCTTCTGCCGTTGGTATGCGGTGAAGTTGCCCGGGTAAGACAGCAGCTGGCCGCGGTCCAGCTCGACGATGCGCGTGGCGATGCGGTCCAGGAAACCGCGATCGTGCGTGATGGTCACCACGCTGCCGGAAAAACCGAGCAGCAGCCCCTCCAGCCACTCGATCGCGTCCAGGTCCAGGTGGTTGGTGGGCTCGTCGAGCAGCAGCACGGCAGGCCGCGCCACCAACGCCTGCGCCAGCGCCACGCGCTTCTGCGTTCCGCCCGAGAGCTGGCCCACGCGGTCCTGTTCCCGCAGATGCAGTCGCTGCAGCGCCTCTTGCACCCGCTGCTCCCAGTTCCAGGCGTCTTCCGCCTCGATCTGCGCCTGCAGCGCGTTGAGCTGTGCATCCGATTGGGCATGCAGGTACTGTTCGCGCAAGGCGATGGCGTGCGACACCCCTTCGGCGACCGCTTCGAAGACCGTCGCGTCGGGGTTCAGTGCGGGCTCCTGCGCGACGTGCGCGATGCGCGTGCCCTGTTGCACCGCGAGACACCCGTCGTCGAGCTGCGTCAGCCCGCCGAGCACCTTCAGCAGGGAGGACTTGCCCGCGCCATTGCGCCCGATCAAGCCCACCCGTTCGCCGGCCTCGAGCGCAAAGCTTGCCCTGTCCAGGAGAGGCAGGTGGCCAAACGCGAGTTGCCCATCCATCAAGGTCATCAACGCCATGGACGCGGATTATCGCGGCAGGGTGCCCGCCTGCTACGGTTTTTCCGGTAGTGTCTCAGTTTGAAATTCACGACCCTTGACATGGCGTGACCGCGTGCTAGCCTAGGTGCATGCCTACCCGCTCAAGCAAGCTCGATCTGAACCAACTCGCCAAGACCATCGTCGATGAGGCTGTTGGTGATCGCCCAAAAACTGAACCGCCGCCCGCGAAGAACGAGGCGGCGGTTGCGCTTGGGAAGTTGGGCGGGAAGAAGGGCGGTGTTGCTCGGGCAGCCAAACTCACTCCGGAGCAACGAGCCAGCATTGCTAAAAAAGCTGCTGCTGCTCGCTGGAGCAAAAAAACACGCTGACCATATGTTGCCATTGTCCCATTGATTGTTTTACAATAAGCGCAAACGGAGCAATGGCAATGGATGTTTTCACGCAAGCACAAGCTGAGTTGGGTAAAATTGATAGCGAAATTGCGTTGCTGGAAATGCGGCGTGACTCGTTGCGTCAGTTTGTGACTCTTGGAGCAAAGCTCTACGGTGATCACGCTCAGGCCGATTTGCTTGGCGGTATTCCAGAACCAAAAGTTAGAGCAACGGGGCGAGTGCCGCTAAAGCGCCGGATCGTGGAGTTGGCACACCGCTTCATCAAGGAAAACGGGCCGACCACTACGAAAGACTTGGTTGACCTGATCGAGCGTGAAGGGGTCGAGATCACGGGAGCCGACAAGTCTGTGACCGTGAGCGTGGTACTCAGCCGCTCTAACGAATTTGCAAGCGACCGAAGGCTAGGATGGTCGCTTGCCAAAGAAGAAAGCCCGCATGACGCTACAACGTCTGCGGGCTCCCCGGCCGGCGAGCCCGACCTCAACCTAAACGCCCCACAAAGCCCGACGCGTACGGAATGACGCGCAGAAAGGAGTTCAAGTTGCTTAGCAAGCATCTGGTGTCAATATGAGTTGACGCTGATGCAGGCGCGTCGGTCCATCATCGACGCGCCTGCATTGTCTGTCTAAATCCAATCCACTGTCAACCCTGGGTGTAGCGTTGTTGCTGCGCCGGGATTTTTGCTGCCTATTGATTGTGAATTTCATTGACTCTACATAAGCGGTCAAGCATAATTCAGTTCAAATGGAGCTGAACATGAACCGCCTGCCCATCGAGAAGCGCGCCCAAATGATCAACCTGCTGGTCGAGGGCATGTCCATGCGGGCCGTGTCTCGCATTGCCGATGTAAGTATCAACACGGTCACGAAGTTGCTGAAAGAAGCCGGGGCGGCCTGCTCTGAGTACCAACATCGCACGTTGCGTGATCTACCGTGCAAGCGTGTGCAGTGCGATGAAATCTGGGCGTTCTGCTATGCCAAAGAGAAGAACGTTGCCCCTGAGAACAAGGGCATTCTTGGCTTTGGCGACGTGTACACATGGACTGGAATGGACGCCGACACGAAGCTGATGGTCAGCTACATAGTGGGCAAGCGCGACGCCGACTACGCGGAGGCGTTCATAGACGATCTTGCCTCGCGCCTTTCGAGTCGCGTGCAACTGACCACGGACGGCCACAAGCTCTACCTGGCTGCCGTGGAGCAATCGTTTCACGGCGCTATCGACTACGCCATCCTGAACAAGCTCTATGGCGAGGCCCCGAAGGAAGATCGCCGTCGCTACAGCCTGACCGAGTACAAAGGCTTCACCAAAGGCGTGGTGTCTGGCAACCCCGACCCGAAGCACATCAGCACCAGCTACGTGGAACGCCAGAATCTGACTATGCGCATGGGCATGCGTCGGTTCACTCGCCTGACCAACGGTTTCAGTAAGAAGGTCGAGAACCTGGAGCATGCGGTATCGCTGCACTTCATGCACTACAACTTCTGCCGCATCCACAAGTCGCTGCGCGTCACGCCCGCGATGGCGGCTGGCGTGACCGATCACGTCTGGAGCATAGAGGAACTGGCGCGCTTGATCCCGGAGCCGGTCGTCGGTAAGCGTGGGCCGTACAAGAAGCAGGCCCAGGCCGACACGACCGCTGAAATTTCAAACTGAGACACTACCGTTTTTCCCGTCCACTTGCCTGTCTGTCGAAACTTGATATACAATGCAAGGCTTCGCTGATCGAAGTGAAGAGCTTTCTTGGGGGTTCTGGCGGTTGCTGGGTGCAGCCGGTTGGGGCTTTTCTGGGCAGGTGATGATGGTTCGTTAAAAACACACAGCCGATAAGCG
>CAUJIM010000109.1 GCA_963205335.1 Pseudomonadota bacterium | reverse complement strand
CGAGCTGCTGAGCTGCCCTGCGGCGTAAGTGGCCAGCACCGGCAGTGTCGCCACTCTCAGGCGCTGCGCCTCGCACGCGCACAGGCGGGTGAGCTCGCGGATGGCCACGTCTTGATCCGCTGCATCGAACTCGCGGCAAAGCGCACGAAAGCACCGGCTTGCGGCCTGGCGCCAGAAAGCACGTTTGCGCCCCGCCTTGTACGCCTCGGACGGCTGCTTGAGCGATCGCGCACCGGCAGCCGCGAGCTGCCAGGCGGCCAGCGTCGCTGGATCGAGGAAGACGCGTCGCAGTTGCGCGCGGCCGGTTGTGTAGAGCTCGACATCGAGCCAGGCCCAGTGGCCGGCCACGAGCGGGCGCACACCTGCCGCGAGCTTCTCGAGCACGCCGGCCACTGCCGAAAGCGACGCCTGCCCAAGGCGCGTCACCAGGAGCGCAAGCACGAGCCCCGCGCTCGCTTCTGGCGCGAGCGCCGCTGCCGCATCCGCAGCGCGGGGCCACTTGCGGCCCAGGACGTAGCGCTCGAGCGCCGCATCGAAGCGCGCGAGGTCCACGAGATCGCCCCCGAGGGTCGCGGCGACGCTGGAGCGCTGCTCGGGCGGCATCAGGAAGAGGCGCTGCGGCGTCTTTGGGTCGATCCGCCGCATGCGCGCCTGCAGCTCGGAGAGCGCGGCAAGGCGCAAGGTCGGATCGACCTTCGGATTGGCAAGCGCCGCGATCGCCTGGGCCATCACGCGCTCACCCGATGCCTTGCCCGGGGCCTGCAAGACGCCCGGCACCTGCGCGTCGACGCGGTGAAGCGTGCGGATCATGAGCCGGTACGCCTGCCGCGCAAGCTCGGGCACGTCGCCCACCGGCGGGTCCCACAGCGCGTCCATTACGACCGCAAGCCCCGTTGCTGGTCGATCCACAGCGCCTTGAACGATGTCTTGGCGAGCAGGCGGGCGGCTGCGCCCCCGGCGATTTCCTGCAGCCGACCCATGGGGTAGGTCGAAAGCCGGTCGACGGGCGAGAGCCCATCGAACCAGTGCCCCATCCAGGCGTCGACGTCTTCGGCGGTGAGACCCTCGTCCTGCGCGAGCTCGGTGCGCACGAAGCGGCGCAGCGCATAGAGCTCGAGCCCGAACACGGCGCCGCACAGGTGCTGAAAGTCGCTCGGCCGGAACGCGCGCCAGCGCCGGTCTGCCTGCCGGTCCTTTTCCTGTTTGCCGCCTTTTGGGCTGTCTCCCCCCGCGCTGTCCTCGTCGCAATAGCGAAACGGCAGCGCGTGCGCCCCGCCCGCCGCGCCTGTCCCCCGCATTTCGAGATCGAGCGCGCGCAGGTAGTGCGCATAACGGTCAAGGTGCTCCGCAAGTGCGGCGGGAAGCGCTGTGATGCGACGGTGATAGTCTGAGCGCGCCTTGTCGACGAAGGTCATGACGGGGAAGCGGCCCATCCCGCTTACGGGGTCATGGAGGACGATGGTGGTGACTGGGCGCATCGCCGTGCCGAGCACGAGTCCCACCCACGTGTAGGCCGTGTACAAATTGTGGCGTTCCGCGCCCGCGCTGCGCCTGACCCGCTCGCGCAGCCACTCGACGAGCTGCCGGACTGCGCCGACCTCGGGAACGCGGCGCGCGCCATAACCATGGCGGATCGTTGAAGCCGCCACTTCGGCTACCGGGCCGGTCTCGGCGGCAGCAGCCGGCGCACTTGCATCTTCCTGCCAGCTGCGGCGGTAGGCGTTCCAGACCGTTTCGGTGCGGTAGTACGCGTAGTGCGCGACGGTGGCGGAATGCGCAAGCTCGCGTCCGGTGATGAGTCGCGCGATGCCAAGATCGCCGCGCGTGACCGCGAGCAGGCGGTGGAAGAGGAAGTCGCGGCACGCATCAGCGGGCGCTGCGATACGTGGCAGATGGTCGCCCGTCCAGCGCAGCAACTCATCGCGGCGCACTTCGGTGAGGCGCCTCACCGGCACCCCGGGATGCGCGAGGCCGTGCGCCTCCAGCAGACGCCAGAAGCTGGTCCGGTCTATGAGGCGCACCTGCGGCCAGAGCGCGCGCTCGCACTCGGCGACCGGTGTTTCCCGCCACGCCGGCGGCGGCGCGAACACCACCCATTGGCGCTCGGCGAGGCCGTAGTGGATGCGATCGGGTTCGAGCGTCGCGCGCTGCAGTGAAGTATGAATCTTGAGTGTGCAGCCCGCTTCGAGCGATCGGCCGAGGGCGATCGCGGCATGCATGCAGGCAGCAGCGGCAGCGTTCTCGGGTTCGACCTTTTTTGGATCGGCCATGGCGCGCAGCAGGCCCCGCACCTGATCGAGCTCGAGCCTGCCTGGCACGAGCGGGTGCGCCATGTGCATGCGCCGCAGCCAGTCCGCCGCCCAGCGCGAGGCGGTCCCGGGGCGGACGCCGGGCCGTGCCAGGCCCTCGGATTCACCTTCGGGCAGGACGAGCGCCTCGATCGCGCCCGCGGGAGCGGCCTCGTCCTGCGGCAGCCACTCTTGCCCGTCGAGCTGCGCCTCGGCGGCCTCCCGGGCTTCTCCCCGTGCGTTTTCTTCGGAGCTGGGTGTCGCCTCAACACGTCCGTCCTGATCAACGGGTCCGGGCGTCACCAGTAACTCGGCGGTCACCTCCTCCACGGTGGCGGGCCTCTGCACCGTGGTCTCCACGCGAGCGCCCAAATCGGTTTCGCGGATCAGTGCAATGCAGGGGCTCTCGGAGACGCGCACGTAACCGTCGTGGAACGTCCGGCGCAGCATGTGCTGCGGCGCGTGCCTGGGGCTGCCGCCCGCGCTACCGCTTGAAGCGGGCCTGCGCCAGCCCGGCACCACTTCTTCGAGCAGCCGGTCGATCGCATCGAGCACCTGCTGCAGATTGCCGCTCCAGTGTCGCTGGCGCGCTGCCACCACCCGATCGGCAAGCGTTGATCCGTGTGCGGGATCGGCGAGTGCCGTGAACATGGCGCCGCTAGGCGCGAGCGACAGCCGGCGAACCGCCCGCGACGCATCGGCCACGCGGCTCGCAAGGCGCGAGGACGGATAGAAGGTCTGGTTGGGCTGCTCACTGGTCACATGCCATTCGCGGCAGTAGGCGAGGTAGCGCCCGGGCTCAACCTGCGACTGCGCGGCGAGCACGTACATCGAGAATTCCTGCACGAGCGCCTCATACGCCTGGGCCGCGTCGCCCGGGCTGGCCGCCGCAGCGGTCGGGGCCACGGTATAGAAGAGGTTGCTCCAGTGGTGGCAGACCGAAAGCGCGTAGCCGTCCAGCGGATGCGGCGCATCGCTTGCGGCCCGCGCCATTTTTGCAAGACGCGGATCGGTCGCCTGCCACCCCTGGGAGTCGATCCAGATGAGGAGCGTCCCAAGCTCAGCCGCGAGCTCCGCCGCCGAAAGCGCACCCGGGACCATGCGCAGGCAGCCGTCGAGCACGCTGCCGAACGCATCGATGCATTTCAGCGTACGCTCGAAGCCGTCGCGCAGGTAACGCAGGTCTGGCGGTACGCCGAGTTGCGTGATCACTTGCAGGGTGTGTTCGCGTGCAAAGGTCGAACCCCGCTTGCTGCGTGGCGAGCGACCATAGGTATCAATCAGGTCGGCCAAGGGCATCGCGGTTGCGGAGCGAGCGCGCTGCGACATGATCTGGCTCAAAGCTGAGTCATGGGCCGAAGACGCCGCGTGGGATCGGGCCCGGACAGGACGATTCCGGCCGCCTTCAACTTGCGTCGGGCCTGCCGTTGACCCGAATCGCCGAATTCCCCGAAGACGAGCGGAATCAGGTAGCGGTCGATGAGATCGATGGTGTCCGGCGCTACCGATCCCACTGACAACACGAGCGAGCGCACCTGTTGTGTCGTGCGATGTCTGAGTTTGTTCGCATGTACGAACCACCGCAGCGCGTCGGCATTGTGGATGGCGCGGTAGCGTGTCGGCTGCCCATCTGCCTTCACCTCCATGAGAATCGGTGGCCGCAGCGCCATGACCGCATTGGCGCACCCGTCGGAAATCACAAAATCGGGCAGCCGCCGACTACCTGCCATGGCCTCAGTCGGGCAATCAATGAGATCAAGCTTCACCCGCAAAATCCGAAGTCTCACCCAGCCTGTTTGTGCGTTGTGCCCATGTGGGGTAGTGGTCATCTGGCGCAATATACACAAATTTGACTAAGCTACATTGATAGCCACCAATAGATAAGAAAGGATCCATTCCCAAAACCATGGCGCTCAGTATTCATGCGCATTGAGGCTTATTTTCGTACTCTTATGGATACGCAGGGCGGCTACTCTTATGCACTCCGAAGGGTCGTGGGTTCGATCCCCGCCAGCCGCACCACTTTTGCGTACGACCGGCCCGCCCCGCGCGGGGCGGGCCTGCAGAATGCACGCATGGATGATCTTTCACGCGCACTGCCGCTCGCGGGCGCGAGCAATTTCCGCGACCTCGGGGGCTATGCCGGGGCGGGCGGCAGGCCGCTGCGCTGGCGGCGCCTGTTTCGCTCGGACCACCTGGCGGCGCTCACGCCGCACGACACGCAGCTGCTCTCGCAGCTCGGCCTGGCCAGGGCGATAGACCTGCGCGGGCAGGAGGAGCGCGCCGCGCAGTCGTATGCGCTGCCCGCGGTGCGCAGCCTCTCGGTGCCGATCGAGCCCATGGTGGTGCGCCGGTACCGCGCGCTGGCGGCGCGCGGCGAACGGCTGGACGAAGCGGGTGCTCTGCGACTGATGCGCGAGACCTATCGCGGCTTCGTGGCCGACGATGCGCCGCAGTTCGCCGAGGTGTTCGCGCAGCTGCTGCAGGACGATTCGCCGCTGGTGTTCCACTGCACCGCCGGCAAGGACCGCACCGGCTTTGCCGCGGCGCTGGTGCTGCTGGCGCTGGGCGCGTCGCGCGCCATGGTGATGCAGGATTACCTGCTCACCAACCGCGTGTACCGCAAGCCGCCACCGCCGGCCGACGATGCGGCCGCGCGCGCGGTGCACGAGGTGATCTGGGGCGTGCGCGCGGAGTACCTGCAGCTCGCGCTGGACGACATGGAGCGCCAGCCGGGCGGCGTCCAGGGCTATCTGCAGCAGCGCCTGGGCGTGGGCGAGGCCGCGCGCCGGCGCCTGGCGCAGTTGTACCTGGAGCCGCAGCCGGGATAAGCTAGCGCACCTTCCACTCCACACCAGTTGCAGGAGCTGCCACCATGACTGACGCGTCCCCCTTTGGCTTCGGGCGTTTCGTGCCCGGATTCGATTTCCTGCAAAAGCTCTCCGAGGGCGCGGCCGCGGGCATGCCTTCGCTGCCTCCGCTCGCCAATTGGGTGGCGCCGACGATGAACGTCGAAGAGATCGACCAGCGCATCCGCGAGCTCAAGACGGTGCAGTTCTGGCTCGAGCAGAACGCGCGTGCGCTCACCGCCACGGTGCAGGCGCTGGAGGTGCAGCGCATGACGCTGTCGACCCTGCAGGGCATGAATGTCGCCATGGCGGACCTGGCCGGGGCGTTCCGGGGCGCTCCCGCGGCGAAGGCGCCCGAGGCGCCGGCGCAGCCCCCCGCGCCTGAAAAAGAGGCCAGGCAGGAGGCCGAAGAGCCGGCGGCCGCGGCGCCGGCCCAGGCGGCCGGTGCCGGCGGCGCCATGGCCGATCCGCTGCAGTGGTGGGGTGCCCTGGCCAGCCAGTTCCAGCAGATTGCCACCAAGGCCATGGGCGACGCCAGCGCGCAGCAGGCGGCGCTGGCCGCTACCCGCGACATGACCAGCGGCGCGCTCAAGGCCGCGGGCGAGGTGGCTTCGGCCTTCGTGCCGAAGGCGGCGGGCGCCAAGGCCAGGGCGCCGGCGCGCAAGGCGGCGGCAAAGGCGTCCAAACCGGCAGCCAAGAAGGCGGCAGCGCGTCCGTCCAAGGGCTCCAGGTAGGCCGTATTTGCTCCCGTTTCGGAAGCTATAAGCGCTTGCTGGACAAGCGCTAGAGGCCAAAAATCATCAGAAGCGCGGCAGCTCCGGGTGCGCGAGCTGTCCGCCGCGCACCAGCATCCTGCCGTACTCGGCGCAGCGCGCCAGGGTCGGGATGACCTTGCCGGGGTTGAGCAGCCCGGCCGGGTCGAACGCCGCCTTGAACGCCCGCATCTGCGCGTTCTCCTCGGGCGAGAACTGCACGCACATCGAGTTGAGCTTTTCCACGCCCACGCCGTGCTCGCCCGTCACGGTGCCGCCCATGGCGACGCTGGTCTCCAGGATGTCGGCGCCAAAGAGTTCGGCGCGGTGCAACTCGTCGGGGTCGTTGGCGTCGAACAGGATCAGCGGGTGCAGGTTGCCGTCGCCCGCGTGAAAGACGTTGCAGCAGCGCAAGGCGTATTTCTTCTCCATTTCGGCGATCGCCAGCAGGATGTCGGCCAGGCGCTTGCGCGGAATCGTCGAATCCATGCACATGTAGTCGGGGCTGATGCGCCCGCTGGCGGGGAAGGCGTTCTTGCGCCCGCTCCAGAAGCGCAGGCGCTCTTCTTCGGACTGGCTCACGGCGATGGCCGTCGCGCCTGCGCCCTGCAGCACCTCGCTCATGCGCGCGATCTCCTCCTGCACCTCCTCGGGCGTGCCGTCGCTCTCGCACAGCAGGATGGCGGCGGCGCCCAGGTCGTAGCCGGCGTGCACGAAGTCCTCGACCGCGCGGGTCATCGGGCCGTCCATCATCTCCAGCCCGGCCGGGACGATGCCGGCGGCGATGACCGCAGCCACGGCGTTGCCGGCATCGCGCACGTCGGCGAAGC
This sequence comes from Pseudomonadota bacterium, assembly GCA_963205335.1. Lineage (GTDB taxonomy): Bacteria > Pseudomonadota > Gammaproteobacteria > Burkholderiales > Burkholderiaceae_C > Comamonas_C. Next base: position 42,972 of record CAUJIM010000109.1, on the reverse strand, counting down.
TGGCCATGATGCAGCGCGCGGTCTGCGGCCTGGGGATCAGGCGCACCGTGGCCTCGAGCGTGACGGCCAGCATGCCCTCGCTGCCGATCACCGCGGCCAGCAGGTCCAGGCCGGGCGCGTCCAGCGCCTCGCTGCCGAACTCGACCGGCTCGCCCTCCACGGTGAAGCCGCGCACGCGCAGCACGTTGTGCAGCGTCAGGCCGTATTTCAGGCAGTGCACGCCGCCGGAGTTTTCCGCGATGTTGCCGCCGATGGTGCAGGCGATCTGGCTGGAGGGGTCGGGCGCGTAGTACAGGCCGTGGCGCGCGGCGGCCTCGCTGATCGCCAGGTTCCTCACGCCGCACTGCACGGTGGCGGTGCGCGCCAGCGGGTCGATGCGCACGATGCGGTTGAACCTGGCGAGCGACAGCGTCACGCCCATGGCGTGCGGCAGCGCGCCACCCGACAGGCCCGTGCCCGCGCCGCGCGCCACCACCGGCACCGCGAGGCGGTGGCAGGTCTGCAGCACCGCCTGCACCTGGGTCTCGTCCTGCGGCAGGCAGACGACGAGCGGGCGCTGGCGGTAGGCGGTGAGGCCGTCGCACTCGTAGGGCGTGGTGTCTTCCTCGTCCCAGAGCAGCGCGTGCGCCGGCACGCAGCTGGAGAGGGCCTGCACCACGGCGGCCTGGCGCGCGGCGCGCTCCGAAGGGGGGGGGGTGTCGCTCATGGCGCAACTGTATGCCAGGCAGCGGAAAAACATAGAACAATGCGCGCCATGTCGGGCAGCCAGATCATCGTCCTCGTCACCCCCGTCTTCTTCCTGCTGATGGCGCTGGAATGGGCCGTCGGGCGCGCTCGCGGCCGCCCGGCGCTGCGGCTGGCGGATGCGGTGAGCAGCATCAGCCTCGGGATGCTGAGCCAGACCAGCGCGGTGTTCACCGTGCTGCTGCGCCTGGGCCTGTACACGCTGGCGTGGCGCCACCTGGCGCTGTGGCGCGACGATGCGTTCTGGACCAGCGCGCCGGGCTGGCTGCTGGCGCTGCTGTTCTACGATTTCTGCTACTACTGGCTGCACCGCATGGGCCACGAGGTGGCCGTGCTCTGGGCGGCGCACGCGGTGCACCACCAGAGCCAGGACTACAACCTCTCCACCGCGCTGCGCCAGACCAGCTCGGGCGCTGCTCTCGGCTGGCTGTTCTACCTGCCGATGGCGCTGGCGGGCGTGCCGCCGCTGGTGTTCGTCGTCGTCGGCCTCGTCGACCTGCTTTACCAGTTCTGGGTGCATACCGAGCAGGTGGGGCGCCTGGGCTGGTTCGACCGCTGGTTCTGCAGCCCGAGCAACCACCGCGTGCACCACGCGGTCAACGACCGCTACATCGACAAGAACTACGGCGGCATCCTGATCGTCTGGGACAGGCTCTTCGGCACCTTCGAGGACGAAGACCCGCGCGAGCGCTGCGTGTACGGCACGCGCGGCCTGCTCGCCAGCTGGGACCCGCTGTGGGCCAACCTGCAGGTCTATGCCGGCCTGGCGCGCGACAGCTGGCACGCGCGGCGCTGGCGCGACAAGCTCGCCGTCTGGCTCAAGCCCCCCGGCTGGCGCCCGGCCGACGTGGCCGAGCGCTTCCCCAAGCCGCCGTTCGACATCGGCGCCATGCCGCTCTTCGACCCCGCGATGACGCGCTCCGTGCGCTGGTTCGCCGGTGCGCAGTTCGCGCTGCTGCTGGCCGGGGTTTCGGCCTTTCTCTGGCGCGCCGACGGCGCTCCCTGGGCCGAGAACCTGGTCTGGTTCGCCGCGCTGCTCGCGTGCCAGTGGGCGCTGGGCGCGGTGATGCAGGGGCGCCTCACGGCCTGGGAGGCGCTGATGGTCGAAGCCGGCGCGCTGGCCACCGCCACCAGTGCGCTGGGCCTCGTCGAGTGGCACCGCGCCGCCAAGCCAGCGGTGATGGTTTTTGCTATCGCTGCGGTAGCTGCCAGCGCTCGCCAGTCAAGCGCTACAGGACGATTTGGCTTTAAAAAAACGCTGCTGCTCTTGGCTGCGGCCCTGCTTTGCTCGCTGGCCGGCGACGTGTTCCTGATGCTGCCCGGCCTGTTTCTGCCCGGCCTCGTGAGCTTTCTGCTCGCGCACGTGGCCTACATCGCGCTGTTCAAACGCGGCGTGCCGTGGTTCGCCGCGCGCGCCGCGCTGTGGGCCACCCTGGCGGTCGGCGCCGGCATGTATTTGTTCCTCTGGCAGGGCGGCCTGCCCGAGGCGCTGCGGGCGCCGGTGGCGGCCTATGTGCTGGTGATCGCGCTCATGGCCGCGCAGGCCTGGGCGCGCCGGGCGGCGCTCGGGACCGGCCCGGCGCTCATGGTGGCGCTGGGCGCCTGCTGCTTCATGCTGAGCGACGGCCTGCTGGCGATCAACCGCTTCGTGCATCCCCTGCCCTGGTCGCCCGTGTGGGTGCTCTCCAGCTACTACGCGGCGCAGGTCCTGATCGTCACCGGCGTGCTGCGCGCCGCGGGTGCGGGCCGGCGCAGCCGCGAGTGACCTACCCCCCGGCGTCCGGCCAGAGCCACTCGCCGTCGTACACGCGGGTGGCGGGGCCTTCCATCAGCACCGGGCTGCCTTCGCCCTGCCAGGTGATCCACAGCTCGCCGCCCGGCAGGGCCACGGTCACCCCGCCATTGAGCAGGCCCAGGCGCCGGCCGGCGACCACGGCGGCGCAGGCGCCGGTGCCGCAGGCCAGCGTCTGCCCGGCGCCGCGCTCGTGCACGCGCAGCCGGATGCGGTCGCGCGCCACGACCTGCATGAAGCCGACGTTGACCCGCCGGGGGAAGCGCGGGTGCTGCTCCAGCAGCGGCCCGAGCGTGCCGACCGGCGCGCGGTCGACGTCCGCGACGCACAGCACGGCGTGCGGATTGCCCATGTTGACGACCGACAGCTCGACCGTCTCGCCAGCGACCTCCACGGCGTGGCGCAGCAGGGGCGCCGGCGCCAGGAACGGGATCTCGGCGGGCAGGAGCCGGGGCGCGCCCATGTCCACGCGCACGCCGCCGCGCCCGGTGACGAGCAGCTCGATCGCCCCGGCGCAGGTCTGCACGCGGATGCGGTCCTTGTCGGTCAGGCCCTGCTCGCGCACGAAGCGGGCGAAGCAGCGCGCGCCGTTGCCGCACTGCTCGACCTCGCCGCCGTCGGCGTTGAAGATGCGGTAGCCGAAGTCCACGCCGGCGTGCGGCGCGCGCTCGACCAGCAGCAGCTGGTCGAAGCCCACGCCGAAATGCCGGTCGGCCATGGCGCGGATGTCGCCGGGCGCGAGCGCGATGGCCTCACGGGTGCCGTCGAGCACCATGAAGTCGTTGCCCAGCCCGTGCATCTTGGTGAACGGCAGCGCCGGGCGGGGCGCGCGCGGCGGCGTCATGGCGTGGCGGGCAGCGCGCGCTTGTGGCGGCTGGCCTCGAAGGCGCGCACGATGCGCTGGAAGTCCCGGGCGTCGACGTCCTGGCCGTGCAGGAAGGCGTCGATCGCGGCGTAGCCGACGCCGTGCGCGGCCTCGTCGGGCAGGCCGGGCCGGCCGTCCTCCAGGTCGGCCGTCGGCGTCTTGTGCACCAGGTGCTGCGGGGCGCCCAGCGCCTGCGCCATGGCGCGCACCTGGTCCTTGACGAGCCCGGCCAGCGGCTCCAGGTCGCAGGCGCCGTCGCCGAACTTGGTGAAGAAGCCCATCACCGCCTCGGCCGCGTGGTCGGTGCCGATCACCAGCCCATCGTTCGCGTTGGCGATGGCGTACTGCGCCACCATGCGCACGCGCGCCTTGACGTTGCCCAGCACCCGGTCGCGCAGCGCCGGGGGCAGTGGCTGCAGCAGGTCCGCCAGCGACCCGGCGAGCGCGGCGACGCTGCCCTCGATGGGCACGGTGCGCACCTCGTCGGCGCGGATGAAGGCGAGCGCGGCCTGCGCGTCGGCCTCGTCGAACTGCGCCTGGTACGGCAGGCGCACCGCGATGAAGCGCCAGGCGGCGTCGCCGCTGCGCTGGCGCAGGTCTTGCACCGCGAGCTGCGCCAGCCGGCCCGCGACCGACGAGTCCACGCCGCCGCTGATGCCCAGCACCAGCGTTTGGGCGTGGCTTGCCTGCAGCGTCTGCTGGATGAAGGCGATGCGCCGCGCGATCTGCGCCTGCGCGTCCTGCGGGCCGGCGAACGGCGGGACGACGTGCAGGCTGCCGATGATGGCTTGTTGCGTGGGGTGCATGGTCAGGTGGCTGCGCCCGGCTGCCACGCGTCGGGCGCGAAGCGCAGCGTGGCGAAGTGATCCTGCAGCGTTTCGGCGCGGCGGATGCGCTCGACGCGGCCGTCCGCGGTGAGCAGCAGCTCCTGCGGGCGCAGGCGGCCGTTGTAGTTGAAGCCCATCGCGTGGCCGTGCGCGCCGGTGTCGTGGATCACCAGCAGGTCGCCGTCGGCCACGGGCGGCAGCGGCCTTTGCGTGGCGAACTTGTCGTTGTTCTCGCACAGCGATCCGACCACGTCCACCGGCGTGTCGTGCGCGCCGGCCGGCTTGCCGACGACGTCGATGTGGTGGTAGGCGCCGTACATGCCCGGGCGCATCAGCGCCGACATGCAGGCGTCCACCCCGACGTACTCGCGGTAGCCGTGCTTGTGGTTGATCGCGCGCGTGACCAGCACGCCGTGCGGGCCGGTGACGTAGCGCCCGCTTTCCATGGCGAGGGCCGGGGCCCAGCCGTGCCGCGCGCGGAAGTCGGCGAGCAGCTGCGCGGCGTGCCGGCCCAGCGCCTCCACGTCGAATTCCGGGTCTTCGGGCCGGTACGGGATGCCCAGGCCTCCACCCATGTTGACGAAGTCGAAGCGGATGGCCAGCGCCTCGCCCAGCATCCGCACCACGGAGAGCAGCATGGCGATGGTCTCGACCATGTAGCGGTGGTCGAGTTCGTTGGACGCCAGCATGGTGTGCAGCCCGAAGCGCCTGGCGCCGCGCGCGATGGCTGCGCGGAAGGCCTCCTCGATCTGCTCGTGCGGCACGCCGTACTTGGCCTCCACCGGGTTGCCGATGATGCTGTTGCCGCTGCGCGCCGGGCCGGGGTTGTAGCGGAAGCAGATGCGCTCGGGCATCCGCGGCACCTTGGCCACCAGGCTGATGTCGTCCAGGTTCAGGAGGCTGCCGCCGTCGGCCAGCGCCGCCTCGAACTCGTCGTCGTCGGTGTTGTTGGAGGTGAACATCAGGTCGTCGCCGCGCGCGCCGATGCCGCGTGCCAGCTGCAGCTCGGCCACCGAACTGCAGTCGAAGCCGAAGCCCAGGCTGCGTGCGATGGCGAGGATGCGCGGGTTGGGCAGCGCCTTGGCGGCGTAGTACTCGCGAAAGCCGGGCACGCCGGCGAAGGCGCGCTGCAGGCGCTCGCCGGTGGCGCGGATGCCTGCCTCGTCGTAGATGTGGAAGGGGGTGCCGAAGTGCGCGGCGATGTCGGGCAGCAGCGGGTACAGGCGCTGGCGCAGCGATGCGGATGCGGGCATGGGGCTCTTTTCGGGGAGAGGGGGTCAGGCCAATGCCCGGGCGATGCGCTGCATCGCGGCTTCGACGTTGGCGTGGCTGTTGAACGCGCTGATGCGCACGTGGCGGCGGCCGCAGCGGCCGAAGCCGGCGCCCGGGGTGCAGACGACGGCGGCCTGCTCGAGCAGCAGGTCGAAGAACTCCCAGGCGTCGCGCCCGGCGTCGACCCAGATGTAGGGCGAGTTGTCGCCGCCGGTGCAGGGCAGGCCGAGGGCCTTGAGACCGGCGCGGATCGTGGCCGCGTTGCGCAGGTAGCCGTCGGTGAGCGCGCGCACCTGCCGCTGGCCCTCCGGCGAGTAGACGGCCTCGGCGGCGCGCTGCACCGGGTAGGAGACGCCGTTGAACTTGGTCGTGTGGCGGCGGTTCCAGAGCGCGTGCAGCGGCACGGCCTCGCCGCCGGCCTGCCATGCCACGCAGTCCCTGGGCACCACGGCGTAGGCGCAGCGCACGCCGGTGAAGCCGGCGGTCTTGGAGTAGCTGCGGAACTCCACGGCCACCTCGCGCGCGCCGGGAATCTCGTAGATCGAGTGCGGCAGGCCGTCGTCGCGGATGAAGGCCTCGTACGCGGCGTCGAACAGGATCAGCGCCCGGTGCGCGCGGGCGTAGTCCACCCAGGCCTGCAGCTGCGCGCGCGTCATCGTCGCGCCCGTGGGGTTGTTGGGCGAGCACAGGTAGACCAGGTCGACCGGTGCGTCGGGCAGCTGCGGCACGTAGCCGTTGTCCGCCGTGCAGGGCAGGTACGCCAGGCCTTCGTAGCGGTCCTGCGCCGCGGCGCCGGTGCGCCCGGCCATCACGTTGGTGTCGACGTAGACGGGATAGACCGGGTCGGGGATGGCCACGCGGATGTCGGTGGCGAAGAGTTCCTGGAAGTTGCCCACGTCGCACTTGGCGCCGTCGCTGACGAAGATTTCGTCGGCGGCGATCGGCGCGCCGCGCGCCTGGAAGTCGTGCCGGGCGATCGCCTCGCGCAGGAAGTCGTAGCCCTGCTCGGGCCCGTAGCCGCGGAAGCTGCTGGCCTGCGCGAGTTCGTCGACCGCCGCGTGCAGCGCCTGGATGCACGCGGGCGGCAGCGGCTCGGTCACGTCGCCGATGCCCAGGCGGATCAGCTCGGCGTCGGGGCGGCGCTGCTGGAAGGCGCGCACGCGCTGCGCGATGTCGGCGAACAGGTAGCTCGCCTGCAGTTTCTGGTAATGCGGATTGACGCGGATCATGGTGTGGTGGTTTTCAACGGGGCAGCTGGCTCTGGCCCATCAGGAAGAAATCGATGGCGCGCGCCGCCTGCCGGCCTTCGCGGATCGCCCAGACGACGAGCGACTGGCCGCGGCGCATGTCGCCGGCGGCGAACACGCCGGGCACGCTGGTGGCGTAGCCCCGGGCGTCGTCGGTGCCGGCGCGCGCGTTGCCGCGGGCGTCGGTGGCCACGCCGAAGCTCGCGAGCACGCTCGCCACCGGGTGCACGAAGCCCATGGCGAGCAGCACGAGATCGGCCTGCCAGAGATGCTCGGTGCCCGCGACTTCGACGAAGCGGCCCGCATCGCTGCGCACCTGCACCGTCTTGAGCGCGGTGAGGCGGCCGTCCTGGCCGATGAATTCCCTGGTGGCGATGGCGAATTCGCGCTGGCAGCCTTCGAGGTGGCTGGACGAGGTGCGCAGCTTGTAGGGCCAGTACGGCCAGGTCAGCGGCTTGTTTTCCTGTGCGGGCGGCATGGGCATCAGCTCGAACTGCACCACGCTCGCGGCGCCCTGGCGGCGCGCCGTGCCGACGCAGTCGGAGCCGGTGTCGCCGCCGCCGATGACGATGACGTGCTTGCCCCCGGCGGTGATCTGCCCGGCCACCGGGATGCCCGCGTTGACGCGGTTCTGCTGGGGCAGGTATTGCATCGCGAAGTGCACGCCGTCGAGCGTGCGCCCCGGCACCGGCAGGTCGCGCGACTGCTCCGAGCCGCCGGCGAGCAGCACCGCGTGGAACTCCTGCTGCAACTGCTGTGCGGTGATCGTGTGCGTCGCCTGGTGGGCGATCCCGCTGTCCGCGGGCAGCTCGCCCACCAGCGTGCCGGTGCGGATCTGCACCCCCTCGGCCACGAGCTGCTGCACGCGGCGGTCGATGTGCGACTTGTCGAGCTTGAAGTCCGGAATGCCGAAGCGCAGCAGCCCGCCGATGCGCTCGTTCTTCTCGAACAGCACCACCTCGTGCCCGGCGCGGGCCAGCTGCTGCGCCGCCGCGAGCCCCGCGGGGCCCGAACCCACGACCGCGACGCGCCGGCCGGTGCGCGCCCTGGGCGGCTGCGGCCGCACCCAGCCCTCGGCCCAGCCGCGGTCGATGATCGCGTGCTCGATCGACTTGATGCCCACGGGCTGCGCGTTGATGTTGAGCGTGCAGGCGGCTTCGCACGGCGCCGGGCAGATGCGGCCGGTGAACTCGGGGAAGTTGTTGGTCGACTGCAGCACCTCCAGCGCGCGCCTCCAGTCATCGCGGTACACCAGATCGTTGAAGTCCGGAATGATGTTGTTGACCGGGCAGGCGTGGTGGCAGAACGGCGTGCCGCAGTCCATGCAGCGCGCCCCCTGCTGGCGCGCCTGCCCGGTGGTCAGCGGGTGGACGAATTCCTTGTGGCTGCGCACGCGGCTCTCGACGGGGTCGTACGACTCCTCGATGCGCTCGAATTCCAGGAAGCCGGTGATTTTTCCCATGGCGGTTCTCGTGTGTTCAGTCAGGCATGGGCCGGTTCGGCGACGCCGGTGCGCGGCCGCGCGGCGCTCTCGGCCTGCGCCTGCAGCGCCCGCCGGTATTCGTGCGGGAACACCTTGACGAAGCGTGCGCGGGCGGCGGGCCAGTCGTCCAGGATGGCGCGGGCGCGGGGCGAGCCGGTCCACTGCGCGTGCGCGCGCAGCAGGGCCAGGAGCAGCGCCTCGTCGCTCTGGCCCTCGTGCCGGACGATGCCGGCCGTGTCCTGCGCCTGCGCACCCAGCACCGGCGCCAGCGCCACCTGCGCGGTGTTGCAGCGCGGGGCGAAGGCGCCGTCCTCGTCGTAGACGAAGGCGATGCCGCCCGACATGCCGGCCGCGAAGTTGCGCCCGGTCGCGCCCAGCACCACGGCGGTGCCGCCGGTCATGTATTCGCAGCCGTGGTCGCCCACGCCCTCGACCACCGCGCTGGCGCCCGACAGGCGCACGCCGAAGCGCTCGCCCGCGACGCCGCCGAAAAATGCCTCGCCCGAGGTGGCGCCGTACAGCACGGTGTTGCCGACGATGATGTTGCGCGCCGCATCGCCGCCGAACGCGCTGCTGGCGCGCACCACGAGGCGCCCGCCCGAGAGGCCCTTGCCGGTGTAGTCGTTGGCCTCGCCGGTCAGGCGCAGGGTGATGCCCCGGGCCAGGAAGGCGCCGAAACTCTGCCCGCCGGTGCCGCTGGCCTCGATGCGGATGCTGTCGTCGGCCAGGCCCTCGGGGCGCAGCCGGATCAGCTCGCCCGAGAGCAGGGCGCCCACGGTGCGGTGGACGTTGCGCACCTGCGCGCTGATCTCCACCCGCTCGCCGCGGGCCAGGCCGGCGCGCATGGCCTCGGTCCAGGGCACGTCCAGCGCGTACTCCAGCTGGTGGTCCTGGCGCTCCTCGTGGTGGCGCGCGACGCTCTGCGGCGCCGTGGGCAGCGCGAACACCCGGCTGAAATCGAGCCCCCGGGCCTTCCAGTGGGTGATGCCGGCCCGGGTGTCGAGCAGGTCGGCGCGGCCGATCAGCTCCTCCAGGCGGCGCACCCCGAGCTGCGCCATGATGCGCCGCGCCTCCTCGGCGACGAAGAAGAAGAAATTCACCACGCTCTCGGGCGTGCCGGTGAAGCGCTTGCGCAGCACCGGGTCCTGCGTGGCGACGCCCACGGGGCAGGTGTTGAGGTGGCACTTGCGCATCATGATGCAGCCCGAGGCCACGAGCGGCGCGGTGGCGAAGCCGAATTCGTCGGCGCCGAGCAGCGCGCCGATGACCACGTCGCGCCCGGTCTTGAGCTGGCCGTCCACCTGCACGCGCACGCGTGCGCGCAGGCGGTTCAGCACCAGCGTCTGCTGCGTTTCCGCCAGGCCCAGCTCCCAGGGAGTGCCCGCGTGCTTGATCGAGGTCCAGGGCGCGGCGCCCGTGCCGCCGTCGTGCCCGGCGATCACCAGGTGGTCCGCCTTGGCCTTGGTGACGCCGGCGGCCACCGTGCCCACGCCGACCTCGGAGACGAGCTTGACCGAGACGTCGGCGCGCGGGTTCACGCTCTTGAGGTCGTGGATCAGCTGCGCCAGGTCTTCGATGGAATAGATGTCGTGGTGCGGCGGCGGCGAGATCAGCCCCACGCCCGGCACCGAGTGGCGCAGCCTGCCGATGTAGCCGGAGACCTTCTTGCCCGGCAGCTGTCCGCCCTCGCCGGGCTTGGCGCCCTGTGCCATCTTGATCTGGATCTGGTCGGCCGAGACGAGGTAGCCGGTCGTCACGCCGAAGCGGCCGGACGCCACCTGCTTGATGCGCGAGCGCAGGCTGTCGCCCTGCTTGAGCGTGTAGTCCACCATCACCACGCCGTCGTCCAGCAGGCTGCTCAGGTGCGTGCCCTCCGCGATGGCCTGCCCGTGCATTTCCTTGCGGTAGCGCGCCGGGTCCTCGCCGCCTTCGCCGGTGTTGCTCTTGCCGCCGATGCGGTTCATCGCGATCGCCAGGTTCATGTGCGCCTCGGGGGAGATCGAGCCCAGCGACATCGCGCCGGAGGCGAAGCGCTTGACGATCTCCGCCGCGGGCTCGACCTCTTCCAGGGGGATGGCGCGCGCCGGGTCGATGCGCAGCTCGAACAGGCCGCGCAGCGTCATGTGGCGGCGGCTCTGGTCGTTGATGATGCGGGCGTACTCCTCGAAGGTCTCGTAGCGGCCCGCGCGCGTGCCGTGCTGCAGCAGGGCGATCGCGTCGGGCGTCCACATGTGCTCCTCGCCGCGCGTGCGCCAGGCGTAGTCGCCGCCGTCGTCGAGCATGGGAGCCGGTGCAGGCTCGTCGCCGAAGGCGCGCCGGTGGTTGCGCAGCACCTCTTCGGCCAGGTCGAAGATGCCGATGCCGCCGATCTGGCTGGTCGTGCCCGCGAAGTGGGAGCGCACCAGCGATTCATGAAGGCCGATGGCCTCGAAGATCTGCGCGCCGCAGTACGACATGTAGGTGCTGATGCCCATCTTGGACATGGTCTTGGACAGGCCCTTGCCGACCGCGTGGATGAAGTGTTCCATCGCCTCGTCGGCCGTCGTGCCGAGCGCGGGGGCCATGTCGCCGACGCTCTGCAGTGCCAGCCAGGGGTGCACCGCCTCGGCGCCGTAGCCCGCGAGCACCGCGAAGTGGTGCACCTCCCAGGCGCTGCCGGTTTCCACCACCAGACCCGCGGCCGTGCGCAGGCCGGTGCGCACGAGGTGGTGGTGGATGGCCGAGAGCGCGAGCAGCGCGGGGATGGCCACGTGCTCGCGGTCCATGTGGCGGTCGGTCAGGATCAGGATGTTGTCGCCCGATTCGATCGCCTCGGCCGCCTTGGCGCACAGCGCGGCCAGGCGTGCCTCTATGCCTTCGCGGCCCCAGGCGGCGGGGTAGGTGATGTCGATCTCGCCGCTGCGCAGCTTGCCGCCGGTGTGGCGGGCGATCTGGCGCAGCCGCGCCATGTCGTCCGTGCCCAGCACCGGCTGCAGCACTTCGAGCCGGATCGGCGGGTTGACCGCGTTGATGTCGAGCAGGTTCGGGCGCGGGCCGATGAACGACACCAGCGACATCACCACCGCCTCGCGGATCGGGTCGATCGGCGGGTTGGTCACCTGCGCGAAGAGCTGGCGGAAATAGTGGTACAGCGGCTTGCTGCGGTCCGACAGCACGGCCAGCGGCGCGTCGTCGCCCATCGCACCTATGCCTTCGCCGTCGCCGAGCGCCATCGGCGCGAGCAGGAACTTGAGGTCTTCCTTGTTCATGCCGAAGGCCTGCTGGCATGCGAGCAGCGCGGCGGGCGGCGCCGCGGTGGCCGGCCCGGCGGGCGCGGGGATGTCGTCGAGCCGGATGCGCACGTTGTCGATCCACTGGCGGTAGGGCCGCGCCGAGGCGTGCAGGTTCTTGATCTCGTCGTCCTCGATGATGCGGCCCTGCTCCAGGTCGATCAGGAACATGCGCCCCGGCTGCAGGCGCCACTTGCGCACGATGCGCTCCTCGGGAATCGGCAGCACCCCGGCCTCGGAGGCCAGCACGACCAGGTCGTCGTCGGTGACGATGAAGCGCGCGGGGCGCAGGCCGTTCCTGTCCAGCGTGGCGCCGATCTGCCGGCCGTCGGTGAACACCATGGCCGCCGGGCCGTCCCAGGGTTCGAGCATCGCGGCGTGGTACTCGTAGAACGCGCGGCGCTGCGCGTCCATCAGCGTGTGCTGCTCCCAGGCCTCGGGGATCATCATCATCACCGCCTGCGCCAGCGGGTAGCCCGCCATCACCAGCAGCTCCAGCGTGTTGTCGAAGGTGGCGGTGTCGGACTGCCCCTCGAAGGTGATCGGGTAGAGCTTTTGCAGGTCGCTGCCCAGCACCGGCGAGGTCATCAGGCCCTGGCGCGCGCGCATCCAGTTGAAGTTGCCCTTGACGGTGTTGATCTCGCCGTTGTGCGCCACCATGCGGTAGGGGTGGGCCAGGGGCCAGGAGGGAAAGGTGTTGGTGGAAAAGCGCTGGTGCACCAGCGCCAGCGCCGAGACCACGCGCTCGTCCTGCAGGTCCAGGTAGTAGCGGCCCACCTGGTCGGCCAGCAGCAGGCCCTTGTAGATCACGGTGCGGCACGACATGCTAGGCACGTAGTATTCGGTGCCGTGCGTCAGCGCGAGCGCGGTGATCCGGGCCGAGGCGGTCTTGCGGATCACGTAGAGCTTGCGCTCGAGCGCGTCGGGCACCAGGATGTCCGCACCGCGGCCGATGAAGATCTGGCGCATCACCGGCGCGCTGGCGCGCACCGCGTCGGACATCGGCAGCGCATCGTCGACCGGTACCTCGCGCCAGCCGAGCAGCACCTGCCCCTCGGCGTGCACCGCGCGCTCCAGCGCGTCCACGCAGGCCTCGCGCGAGGCGGCCTCCTTGGGCAGGAAGACCATGCCCACGCCGTACTCGCCCGGCGGCGGCAGCTCGACGCCCTGCTGCTGCATCTGCGCGCGGTAGAAGGCGTCGGGGATCTGGATCAGCAGGCCGGCCCCGTCGCCCATCAGCGGGTCGGCGCCCACGGCGCCCCGGTGGTCCAGGCTCTTGAGGATGCGCAGCCCCTGCGCGACCACGGCATGCGACTTGACGCCCTTGATGTGCGCCACGAACCCGACGCCGCAGGCGTCGTGCTCGGCCTGCGTGTACAGGCCCCGCGCATGCGCGGCGCGGATTTCTTCGGGACCGGCCGGTGCAGCGGCCTGCAAGGCATCGGTGAAAGGGGGTTCCAAAACCGCCTGGGTCATGTCGGGGCGCTCCGCATCCGTGATTGGAAATGACGTTGCCGTCAGGAAGCCGCCGCGGGGGCGGCGGCTCTTGCCGGTACGGTTGTGCAAGGAGCGTGCCAGGCCGTGGAGCGCGGCCGGCGCCTTGTTTTTCCAGAGCCATTCGTCCTCGGACCGGTGTTTTTCCCGATGCCGTGCACCAGAACGGTGCAGTCGCGCATCAATACCGTGCAAGCATCATTGCATGCATATTGTGCATAAATAGGGCGAATTCCTGGCCGGCACGCCGGACGGGGCGGCCATCGCGCGACCTGTCGCGCGCGATGGCGGTGGCGTTCTACTGGGTGTAGGCGCGTTCGCCGTGCGAGGCGATGTCCAGCCCCTCGCGCTCGGCTTCTTCCGGCACGCGCAGCCCCACGGCCAGGTCGGCCGCCTTGCAGGCGATGAACGCCGCCGCGCCCGACCAGACCACCGTGACCAGCACGCTCTTGACCTGTACCCAGACCTGCGCGCCCATGGCGAAGGTGTCGGGCGTGGCGCCGCCGGTGCCGCCCAGGCCTTGCGCCGCGAAGACGCCCGTCAGGATGGCGCCGGTGATGCCGCCCACGCCGTGCACGCCGAACACGTCGAAGGCGTCGTCCACCCCCAGCAGGCGCTTGAGTCCGCCCACGCCCCACAGGCACAGGGGGCTGGCGACCAGGCCCATGGCCATCGCTCCCGCGGGGCCGATGAAGCCCGCCGCCGGGGTCACGGCGACCAGGCCCGCCACCGCGCCGGAGGCCGCGCCCAGCATCGATGCCTTGCCCTTGTGCAGCAGGTCGCCCGCCAGCCACGAGAGCGTGGCCGCCGCCGTGGCCAGCACGGTGTTGATGAAGGCCAGGCCCGCGACGCCGTTGGCCGCGCCGGCCGAGCCCGCGTTGAAGCCGAACCAGCCTACCCACAGGAGCGACGCGCCCACCATGGTCAGCGTCAGGCTGTGGGGCGTCAGCGCCTCCCTGCCGTAGCCGATGCGCCTGCCCACCATGCGCGCGCCCACCAGCGCGGCGATGCCGGCGTTGATGTGCACCACGGTGCCGCCGGCGAAGTCGAGCGCGCCATCCCGGCCCAGCAGGCCGCCGCCCCAGACCATGTGCGCCATCGGGACGTAGCTGAGGGCGAACCACAGCACCGAGAAGATCAGCACGGCCGAGAAGCGCACGCGCTCGGCCCAGGCCCCCGTGACCAGCGCCACGGTGATGGCCGCGAAGCTGCCCTGGAAGGCCACGAAGACGTATTCCGGTACCGTCGGCAGCACGCCCGAGAGCGTGTCGGGCGCGATGCCCTGGAGAAGCAGCCTGCTCGCATCGCCGAAGAAGCGGCCTTCGCCGTGGAAGGCGAAGCTGTAGCCGAACAGCGCCCACAGCACGCTGATCAGCGCGAAGACGACGAAGACCTGCACCAGCACGGACAGCATGTTCTTGGCGCGTGCCAGGCCCCCGTAGAACAGCGCCAGTCCGGGGATCGTCATCAGGATGACGAGCAGCGTGGAGGTGAGCATCCAGGCGGTGTCGCCCGGGTCGAGCCGGGGTGCGGGCGTATCGGACGCCCAAGCCAGCGGCCCCAGGGCCATCAGAAGCAAGGCGATGGAGACTCTCATAGCGCGTCTCCCCCGGTTTCGCCGGTGCGGATGCGGATGACCTGCTCGAGCGCCGAGACGAAGATCTTGCCGTCGCCGATCTTGCCGGTGTGCGCCGCGCCCGCGATCGCGTCGATGGCGCGCTCGAGGAGCGCGTCGTCGACCGCGGCCTCGACCTTCACCTTGGGCAGGAAGTCCACCACGTATTCGGCGCCGCGGTAGAGCTCGGTGTGGCCCTTCTGGCGCCCGAAGCCCTTGACCTCGGTCACCGTGATGCCCTGTACGCCGATGTCCGAGAGCGCGTCGCGCACCTCGTCGAGCTTGAAGGGCTTGATGATGGCAGTCACCATTTTCATGATGCGGTTCTCCTTTGAACAGGCTCTCAAAAGGTCTTGCTCAGGTTGACGATCAGGCGCGACCGGTTGCCGTCGCCGAAGTAGCCGCGCTGGCTGGCCCCGGCCACCGTGGCGCCCAGCGCCAGGCCGTCGCCGAAGTCGTGGCTGGCGCCCAGCTGCCAGTCCACGTAGTCGGGCACACCCTGGCTGCGGATGCCTCCGGCGAAGCGCGTGTAGCCCAGCGCCGCCTTGAGCGTGAGCCCGGGCAGCACCTCGTGCGCGAAGGCCAGGTTCAGGTAGCCGGTGTTGCGGCCGCTGGCGGCGGCGCCGGCCCAGCCGAAATAGTCGCGCGACACGGTGTGCGAGTACCTGGCCGTGAACGGGCCGTAGCTGGCCGCTCCGTACAGCTCGGCGGTATTGCCCGTGTGGTTGCCGGGGTAGACGTAGGCGAGGGCGCCCACGTCCAGGTCGAGCGGGCCCGCCTTGAACTTGCGGCCGCCGTAGAAATCCATTTCCACCGAATTGCCGGCCAGCCAGTCCACGCTGGAGTTCCAGTTGCCCGCGTACCAGCCGGTGTCGCCCCAGGCGTAGTCCAGGCCGCCCTGCAGCGCGGGCTTGACGGCCCTGCGGTGGCTGGCGTCCTGGTCCTGCCCGCGGAACTTGTAGTTCGTCGTGAGGCCGGCGTTGGCGCTCCATTGCGCGCTGGCCGCCCACGGGACGGTGGCCGCCAGGACGGCGGCCAGGGGCTTGAGGGGTGCGAGGTTCATGGTCACTCCTGTGGTCGGGCATGGGTGTGAACACTGAACAGCACGGATCGTGCCAAGCGTGAAAGATATGTGGTCTTTTCGGGCTGTAGCGCTTGTCCAATATGCGCAAGAAGCTACGCTACCGATAGCAAGGATGGCAGCCATCCGGGTGGCGTGCGTGCGCATCGCGCGGAACGCGGTGCGTCGGGCCGCACCACGGCGGGGAGTCCCGTGCGCGCGGTGCACCGATCGGGCGCGGCGTAGTGTCCTCTCAGCCCAAATCCCCGGCAGTTGGTTGCTTCCCATCTTCAAGGGATCCGCCCGGGCATTGGATTTTCCTGCTTCGGCATGGCTCGCCCGGTGGCCGAGCACGCTATGCGCCCGGCAATACTGCGCTCGACACGCCATGCTGTCCAAAGGCGGGCATGCGCCTTTGGAGCCGCAGCGTTCCCCCTTGCCCGGCACGCCGATCACGGCACTGGCGGGCGCATCCAACCAATCCCGCGCTGGGCTGCGCGAGCCCGTGCGGCGCCTGCGCGCGCTGAAGCGCCCTCAGGCGCCGCCGCGGGCCGTGGCCACCTGGTGGCGGTCCGCCACGCGGCGCAGGCAGGCCAGGAACAAGCGGGCGGCCGGCGTCAGGGCGTCGGGGTCGCGCAGCAGCAGCGAAATGCGCAGCAAGGCCAGCGGCCCCGGCAGGGGCAGGCACAGCAGCGCGCCGGCCACGCCGCTGGCGGCCAGCATGTCGCTCGACATCAGGGCCAGCGCATCGGTGCGCTGGAGCAGCTCGAGCGCCAGCTGGGTGGAATGGCAGGTGACCACGTCGGCCGGGGGCGCGCGGTGCTGGGCGGCATACAGGCGCTGCAGCAGGGCGCGGCCGTAGCCCGGCACCAGCCAGGTGCTTTGCTGCAGCCGCGCGAGCGTGCGGGCCTGCGCCAGGGGGTGGCCGGCGCGCGCCACCACCGACAGCGGCAGCTCCAGCAGCTTCTCGCGCAGCAGGCCGTCGTCCTGCGGCTCGCCCGATTCGCTGACCACGGCGAAGTCGTAGCCGCCGCTGCGCCAGCGGTCGTCGCCGGTGGACCAGGTGATCTCGTGCAGCTCCAGCGCCACGCCGGGCCGCCTGGCCCTGAAGTCCGTCAGCGCATCGGGCAGCAGCTGGCCGGCCGCCGAGCTGAAGGCGATGCACAGCTGCCCGCCGGTGCCGTCGCGCAGCTGCACGATCTCCTCCTGCGTGCGCCTGACCTCGTTGAACAGCAGCCGGCTGCGGCGCAGCAGGGCGGCGCCGATGTCGGTGGGCACCACGCCCTTGACGCTGCGCACGAACAGCGGCGTGCCCACGCTGCGTTCGAGCTCGCGCACCGCATGGGTCACGGCGGGCTGGGTCAGGTGCACGCTGCGGGCCGCCGAGCGGATGCTGCCGGACTCGGCCACGGCACGAAAGATCTGGAGCTGGCGCAGGCTCAGGTTCAGGTTCAGGGTGGACGGTAGTGGCGGGGCCATAGGGCATCAATTCAATTGATCATAGGAAAAAATTTTCTGTCTTTTATTTATATCCCCGAGTTTTTACCATCGGCACCGCTGTCGCGCATTTCTTCACCCATTTCAGGAGACCCCACCGATGAAAACCCCGACCCGCTGGCCCCGAGCCATCGCCGCTCTGTGCCTGGGCATCGCCGCCGCCTGCGGCGCCCAGGCCCAGACCAAGCCGCCCGTGCGCATCCTGGTGGGTTTTGCCGCCGGTGGCGGTCTCGACACCATCGCGCGCATCCTGGCCGAAGGCATGGGCCAGGCCCTGGACCAGACTTTCGTGGTCGAGAACCGGCCCGGCGCCGGGGGGCTGATCGCTGCCCAGGCGCTCAAGGCCGCGCCGGCCGACGGGCTGACGCTGCTGCTGACCAACGACCACACCGTGGCCATCCTGCCGTACACGCTCAAGAACCCGGGCTTCAGCACCACGCGCGACTTCGCCCCCGTGGCCCAGGTCAGCGACAAGGGTGTGAACGCGCTGGGCACCCATCCCGGCACCCAGATCACCCAGTTCAAGGACATCGCCGGCTGGGCGCGCCAGCACCCGGGCCTGGCCAACTTCGGCGTGCCGGCGCCGGGCAGCATTCCCGAGTTCACCGTGGGCCTGCTGGCCAAGGCGCTGCGGATCGACGCCACGCCGGTCGCCTACCGCGGCGGCTCGCCGCTGGTGGTGGACCTCGCGGCCGGCCAGATCCCCTTCGGCATCACCTCGACCGCGGAGCTGCTGCCCTTTGCCAAAAGCCAGAAGGTGCGCCTGCTGGCGGTCTCGGGGCCGGTGCGCCACCCCGATCTGCCCGATGTGCCCACCTTCGCCGAAGTGGGCATCCAGGGCCTGGAGGAGCCCAGCATCGCCGGCATCTATGCCCCGGCTGGCACGCCGCCCGCCTTGATCGCGCGCTACAGCGAGGCCGTGCGCGCCGCGCTGGCGTCGGACAAGGCCAGGGAGCGCATGGCCACCCTGGGCGCCGCCGCCCACTACGGCGGCCCCGAGGCGCTGGCCCAGGGCATGCAGCGCATCTCCGACGCCTGGGGCCCGGTGATCCGCCAGTCCGGCTACCAACCGCAATGAGGCGGACACCCGCATGACACAAACCACCGACTCCACCACCGTGCGTCCCTGCTTCTCGGCCAGCTACGCCGAGGCCCGCACCAAGTTCATCGCCGCCGCCCAAGCCGCCGGCGCCCAGCTCGAACACCACGAACTGGATGGCCAGGCCGGCGCCCAGGGCGAGACGCTCGCCATGGACGTGGCGCTGCTCGGCCCCGCCGCCGCCGCCGCTTCGCTGCTGGTGCTGAGCTCGGGCGTGCACGGCGCCGAGGGCTTCTGCGGCTCGGGCTGCCAGATCGCCCTGCTGCACGACGAGACGCTGCTGGCCCTGGCCAAGGAGCGCGGCGTGGCCGTGATGCTGATCCACGCGGTCAACCCCTACGGCTTCTCGCACCTGCGCCGCACCAACGAAGACAACATCGACCTGAACCGCAACTTCATCGACTTCGCCCAGCCCACGCGCAACCCCGCCTACGCCGGCCTGCACGACCTGATGCTGCCCGCGCAGTGGCCGCCCACCGAGGACAACGCCCAGGCCATCGCCGCCTACATCGCCGCCCACGGCGAAGGCGCCTTCCGCGAGGCCGTGACCACCGGGCAGTCCGAGTTCCCCGACGGCCTGTTCTACTCGGGCACCGCGCCCAGCTGGAGCAACCGGACGCTGCGCGCCCTCCTGCGCCGCCATGGCGCCCAGCGCAGCCACATCGCCTGGATCGACGTGCACACCGGCCTGGGCCGCTATGGGCACGGCGAGAAGATCCACGCCGGCCTGCCCGGCACGGACGACAACCTGCGCGCGGCGCGCGCGGTCTGGGGCACCGACGTGGTCGCGGCCTGGGAGGGCGACTCGGCCTCGCGCCAGGTGGTCGGCCATGCCGTCAGCGCGGTGTTCACCGAATGCCCGCAGGCCCTCAGCGTGGGCATCGCGCTCGAATACGGCACGCGCAATCGCGTCGCGCTGGAAGCGCTGCGCGCCGACCACTGGCTGCACCGCTACCCCGGCGCGGCCAGCGCCGGCCAGCGCGAGGCCATCAAGCGAGAACTGCTCGACGCCTTCTACGTGGACGAGGACGAATGGCGCGGCATGATCGCCGGCCAGTGCCGTACGGCCCTGCTGCAGGCCGTGCTGGGCCTGGGGCGCTGACTATTGCGACTTCACATCTGGGCTCGGTCGTCCTGATCGTCGCCTGCGGTGCCGTCGTTCAGCCCCAGCTCCTTGAGCTTGCGCGTCAGCGTGTTGCGGCCCCAGCCGAGCAGCGCGGCCGCGTCCTTGCGTCCGCCCGCGGTGTGCTGCAGCGCGGTGGTGATCATGGTGCGCTCGAAGGCCGGCAGCGCCTGCCCCAGCAGATCCTGCGCACCGTGCGCCAGTGCGTTGCAGGCCCACTGGGCCAGCGCGCGCTGCCATGCGGCGGTCGATGCGGCGCCGGCCGCGTCCTCGTCCTGCGCGGCGTGTGGCGCGAGCAGCTCGGGCGGCAGGTCCTCGACGTGGACTTCGCGGCTGGCGGCCATCACCGTGATCCAGCGGCAGGCGTTCTCCAGCTGGCGCACGTTGCCCGGCCATGGCAGCTGCGTCAGGTACTGCTGCGTTTGCGGCAGCAGCACGCGCGGCTGCATGTGCAGTTCGAGCGCCGCCTTCTGCAGGAAGAACGCCGCCAGCCGGGCGATGTCTTCGCGCCGTTCGCGCAAGGCGGGCAACTGGATGCGGATGACGTTGAGCCGGTAGAACAGGTCTTCCCGGAAGCGTCCGCCCTGCACCAGCGCCTCCAGGTTCTGGTGCGTCGCGGCGATGATGCGCACGTCGGCGCGCACGCTGCCGTGTCCGCCCACCCGGTGGAAACTGCCTTCGGCGAGCACGCGCAGCAGGCGGGTCTGGGCGTCGAGCGGCATGTCGCCGATCTCGTCGAGGAACAGCGTGCCGCCCTGCGCCTGCTCGAAGCGGCCCTGGCGCTGGGCCGTGGCGCCGGTGAACGCGCCTTTCTCGTGCCCGAACAGGTCCGATTCGATCAGGTCCCGGGGAATCGCCGCCATGTTCAGGGCGACGAACGGCCCCGTGCCGCGCGGGCTGTGGCGGTGCAGCGCGCGCGCCACCAGCTCCTTGCCCGTGCCCGATTCGCCGTTGATCAGCACCGTGATCTCCGATTGCGACAGGCGGCCGATGGTGCGGAACACCTCCTGCATCGCCGCGGCCTCGCCGATCAGCCCGTCCGCCTGCGAGATCGTCGGCGCGGGGGGCGTGGCGGTCGCCTTGTGCGCGAGCGCCCGGCGCACCAGCGCCACGGCCTCGTCCACGTCGAAGGGCTTGGGCAGGTACTCGAAGGCGCCGCCCTGGTAGGACTGGATGGCGCTGTCCAGGTCGGAGTGCGCGGTGGTGATGATCACCGGCACGTGGGAGCCGGCCGTCTTCAGGTGCTGCAGCAGCCCCAGGCCGTCCTGGCCGGGCATGCGGATGTCGCTGACGATGGCGTCGGGCCATTCGCCGGCCGGCACCTTCAGCGCCGTATCGGCGCGGTCGAACGAGCGCGTGGCCAGCCCCGCCTGGCCGAGCGCCTTCTCCAGCACCCAGCGGATGGACTTGTCGTCGTCGATGATCCAGACCAGCTCAGGGGTGGGCATGGGTACGGGCTCCTGTGTTGCCGTCCGCGGCGCGGTGAAAGGGGATCAGCACTTTGAAGACGGTCCTGCCCGGCCGGCTCTCGCATTCGATCAGACCGCCGTGCTGCTGCATGATGGCCTGCGCGATCGGCAGCCCCAGGCCCGTGCCCTGCGAGCGCCCGGTCACCATGGGATAGAACAGCATTTCGCGCAGGTCGTCGGCGATGCCGGGGCCATTGTCCTGCACCTCGATCAGGCACAGCAGCGGGTAGCGCCGGGTACCGATGGCGGATTGGCGCAGCACCCGCGAGCGGATGGTGATGCACGGCTGCTCGCCCGCCTTGGGGCGTGGCATCTCCAGGAGGGCCTGCGCCGCGTTGCGCATGATGTTGAGCATCACCTGGATCAGCTGGTCCGCGTCGGCCCAGACCTCGGGCAGGCTCGGGTCGTAGTCGCGCACCCACTGCAGGGCGCCGCCCACCTCGGCCTGCAGGATCACGCGCACCCGCTCCAGCACCTCGTGGATGTTGACGTTGCGAAAGCTCGGCGGCCTGCGCGCGTCGAGCATCCGGTCCGCCAGCGCGCGCAGGCGGTCGGCCTCGCTGATGATGACCTGCGTGTATTCGCGCAGCTCGGCACGGCCGAGTTCGCGCTCCAGCAGCTGGGCGGCGCCCCGGATGCCGCCCAGCGGGTTCTTGATCTCGTGCGCCAGGCCCCGCACCAGTGCGCGCGTGGCCTGGTTGGCGGTGAACAGGTTGTCTTCGCGGTTGATGTGGATCAGCCGGTCCAGCGGCAGCAGCTCGATCAGCAGCTGCGGCGCCTGCCCCTTGCCTGCCGGCACGGGCGTGACGACGTAGTCCACCGTGATCGGCAGCGTGCTGCCGAAGCGGCGCAGCTGCGCTTCGCGCTGCGTGTAGGTCTGCTGCGAGCCCAGCGCGTGCTGCAGCGCCGCGGCATTCCAGTCCGCGGCGTCGAAAAACGCGTCCAGCGGCTGCGCGCGCAGGTGGGCGAGGCTGGTGGCCAGCAGCTGTTCCGCGGCATGGTTGGCGTAGTCCACGCACAGCTGCCCGTCCAGCAGCAGCACCGCCGTCGAGAGGCTGTCGAGCAGATGCGCGGGGCGGGCCGCCGCCGGGCGGCGCCGGTGCTGTGAATCGACCGTGTTCACGCCTGCATCCGCGCGGTAGGAAAAGATTCAAAGACTGTAATACATCTCGAATTCGACCGGATGCACGACTTGCCGCAGGCGGCTCACTTCCTCCATCTTGCATTCGATGTAGGCCTCCAGCATGTCCTCGGTGAACACCCCGCCCTTGAGCAGGAACTGGTGGTCCGCGGCGAGCGCGTCGAGCGCCTGGTCCAGGCTGTGCGCCACGCGCGGGATGTTGGAGGCCTCCTCGGGCGGCAGGTGGTACAGGTTCTTGCTCATCGAATCGCCCGGGTGCATCTTGTTGGCGATGCCGTCGAGCCCGGCCATCAGCAGGGCGGAAAACGCCAGGTAGGGGTTGGCCGTCGGATCGGGGAAGCGGCACTCGATGCGCCGCGCCTTCGGGTTCGCGACGAACGGAATGCGGATCGACGCCGACCGGTTGCTCGCCGAGTAGGCCAGCATCACCGGCGCCTCGAAGCCCGGCACCAGCCGCTTGTAGGAGTTGGTGCCCGGGTTGGTGATGGCGTTGAGCGCGTGCGCATGGTGGATGATGCCGCCGATGTAGTACAGCGCCAGCTCCGAGAGGTTGGCATAGCCTTCGCCCGAGAACAGGTTCTTGCCGTCCTTGAACAGCGACTGGTGCACGTGCATGCCGGAGCCGTTGTCGCCCACCAGCGGCTTGGGCATGAAGGTGGCCGTCCTGCCGCTGGCGTGGGCGGCGTTGTGCACGCAGTATTTCAGCGTCTGCACCTCGTCGGCCTTGCGCACCAGGGTGTTGAACGACACGCCGATCTCGCACTGGCCGGCCGTGGCCACCTCGTGGTGGTGCACCTCGATCTTCAGGCCCATGGCCTGCATCGCGCTGCACATCGCGGTGCGCACGCCGCTGAGCGAATCCACCGGCGGAACCGGGAAGTACCCGCCCTTGACGCGCGGGCGGTGCCCCTGGTTGCTGCCTTGCATGTCCAGTTCGCTGGTCCACGCGCCTTCGGCCGAACGAATCGTGTAGGCCGCCTCCTGCATTTGCGATTTCCACTGCACCGCGTCGAAGATGAAGAACTCGGGCTCGGGCCCGAAGTAGGCGGTGTCGGCGACGCCGGTGGAGCGCAGGTACATCTCGGCGCGGCGGGCGATCGATCGCGGATCGCGCGCGTAGCCCTGCATGGTGGCCGGCTCGAGCACGTCGCTGCGCACGATGACCGTGGGCTCCTGCGCGAACGGGTCCATCACGGCGGTCTCGTCGTCGGGCAGCAGCACCATGTCCGACGCCTCGATGCCTTTCCAGCCCTGGATGGACGAGCCGTCGAACATCTTGCCGTTCTCGAAGGCGTCTTCCTCCATGGCTTCCGAGGGGAAGGTCATGTGGTGTTCCTTGCCCATCGTGTCGGTGAAGCGCAGGTCGACCCAGCGGGCGCCGTGCTCATGGATGAGGGAGTGTGTTTTCGATGACATGGTCGTGCTTCCGTTGAAACAGGGGGTGGTTTACCAAGTGGCAAACACCCAAAGCAACAACCATGCCGCGGCAATCCGGCGATGCGTTTTTGCGGCGAACCGCCGTGCCCGCCGCGGCGCGGCCGGCAGCGGGATGGTTCATCGAGGTGCGTGGGCGGGCGCCGCTGCACCAACATGGACCATGGCCACGACGCCATTGACCGGCGTGCCGTGCACTCCGCCCATCGCTCCGGAGCAGGCCGCTTTCTTCAGTCGGCCGGGGGCCACACCTGGGGAAACACGCCGGCCTGCCGCCCCAGGAGGTCGCCGTCCCGCAGGTGCCGCGGCGGCAGGATGGCCCGCACCTTCGGGTTGTGGACGAAGGTGCCGGGCCGTGCGTCCCAGACCGCGTCCGGGCCGACGTAGCGCAGCGCGAGCCCGCGGCGGCGCCCCGTAGGCGGGGCATTGCCCGAGGCGTAGTGCAGGGTCAGCGGGTGATGCACCAGCACGTCGCCAGGCTTTCGCACAGCAGGTCGTACTCGCCGCGGCGTGCCTCGATGTCGGGGCACGGCTCCAGACCCATCTTCGCGTACTGGTCGGCGAACCCGGAGTCCTTGCTGAACGAGGCTGGCGCATACACCTTGCCCCAGCGGTGCGAGCCTTTCACGTAGTGGGGTGCGGGCTCTGCACCAGATGCGCAGTGCCTGGATGCAAGGTTAGGTATGGGGAAAAATGAATGAGCCACATGCAGTACATATGGAAAATGACTGCGGTGGATGGCAATCGGCATGTGGCGTCTGCATGTCCAGACGCAAAAAAGCCACCTGGCACTCCGGGCGGGGTGCCAGGTGGCTGACGGCTGTGGGGTCGCCTTCTGCGCAGCCCTCGCCGCGCCCATCCGCTACTTCACATATTTCCAGGCACCGTTCTTGATCTGGATCGCCACCACTGCGCGCTTGTCGTAACCGACGTGGTCCTGGGGCGTCATGTTGATGATGCCCTGCGTGGTCACCAGCTCGCGCACCTGCTCCAGTGCATCGCGCAGCGCGGCGCGAAACTCGGCCGTGCCCGGCTTGGCCTTGGCCAGGGCGACAGGCAGGGCCTGGCGCAGCAGCAGGTTGGTGTCGATGGTGTTGGCGGCAAAGATGTTCATCGAATCCTTGCCATAGGCGGCTTCGTAGGCGCGGATCTCGTCGAGCGCGACCTTGCGCGTGGGGTTGGATGCATCGAGCTGTTCGGCGACCACCACGCCGCCGGCCGCGAAGACGGCACCCTCGGCGTCCTTGCCGGCGAGCTTGAGAAAGTCGTTGTTGGCAATGCCGTAGGTCTGGTAGATGTGGCCCTTGTAGCCACGCTCGACCAGCGTTTTCTGGGGCAGCGCCGCAGGCGTGCCGGCGCCGGCGATCATGATGGCATCGGGCTTGGCGGCCAGCAGCTTGACGGCTTGGCCGATGACGCTGGTGTCGTTGCGGGCGTAGCGCTCGACGGTGACGATCTTGATGCCGACGGGCTCGGCGGCAGCCCTGATCTCGTTGAGCCAGGATTCTCCATAGGGATCGGAAAACCCGATGAACCCGAGCGTTCTGACCTTGTGGGCCACAATGTGGTCGACCGTGACGGCAGCCACCAGGCTCTCGTTGGAAATCGCCTTGAAGACCCAGTGCCGGCTGGCGTCCTGCGGCAGCACGATGCGTGCACTGGCCGCCAGGCTCAGCAGCGGCAGCTTGCGTTCGCCGGCGGCGTCCACCATCGCCAGCGTCGCGGGCGTGATGCTGGAGCCGATGACGACATCGGCATGGTTGTCGTCGGAGAGCTTCTGCAGGTTGCGCAGCGCGGCCGAGGGGTCCGAGCCGTCGTCCAGCACCGTGTAGTTGATCTTCTCGCCGTTGATTTCCTTCGGGAACAGCTTGATGGCGTTGTGGCTCGGGATGCCGAGCGATGCGCCGGGTCCGGTCAGCGAAAGCGTGACGCCGACGTTCACGTCGGCCTGCGCGGCGGCCATCGCACCGGACAGCAGCAGGCCTGCGGTCCAGGCGATCAGCGAATGGTTCATGGGATGTCTCCTGTCGTGGGTTGCGTTGGCTGGGGAGAGTGAGCGCGTCTTCAGCCCGCCGCCTGTTCGGCGGCGACGGCATCGGCCAGCATGCGCCGGTAGCGCAGCAGCGCGGCATCGAAGTGCAGCGGCAGCATGTGTTCCTCGGCGTTGGGCGCGAGGTTGCGGAATTGGGCGGTGATCATGCGGCGGTCTTCGTCGAAGGCCTCCAGCAGCGTGCGGTACATGGAGTTCTTCATCGTCGAATCACCCTCGCCGCGGCGGTGCGATTGCTGGAAGAAGTAGTGCGTCGTGGTTTCCGTCTCGGGCGTGAGCGTCTGGCAGCTGTGCAGTTGCACGGCGTTGCGCATGTCGTCGGGCGCGTCGGTGACCGGGCGGCCGCCGGAGCTCATCAGGAGCGTGGCCGGGAGCAGGAAGTCGTAGATGAACCAGCGGTCGAGCTGGGTGTCGAAGCGTCGGAAACGCTGGTAGTACGGCGGCGCGGGCACGTCGTGCACGTGGCGCGTGACCTTGATGCCGCGCTGTCCATCGGTGTCGACGGTCTCGACGGTGGGGCGCGCCTGCGCGA
Source organism: Pseudomonadota bacterium (assembly GCA_963205335.1). Taxonomy (GTDB): domain Bacteria; phylum Pseudomonadota; class Gammaproteobacteria; order Burkholderiales; family Burkholderiaceae_C; genus Comamonas_C. Next base: position 16,959 of record CAUJIM010000109.1, on the reverse strand, counting down.
TCGCGGTGGAGCCGCCCAGGGTCTTCTCGTGCACGTAGCTCAGGTGCGAAAAATCGAGCAGGTTGTCGCAGATCAGCAGGTAGGGCGTGTCGTAGTGCAGGTAGCCCGGCACGTTGACCCAGTCCGGGTGGTCGCACGAGAAGTTGTCCGGCAGCATCCGGGTATCGGCCCGTGCCGGATCGCCCATCCAGACGAAGACCCAGTTGTTCTTGCAGACCACCGGGTACGTTTTCACCCGTGCCTTGGGTGGAATGCGGTCCATGCCCGGCAGACCCACGCATTGCCCGCCGCTGTCGAACAGCATGCCGTGGTAGCCGCAACGCACCGCGTCGCCTTCGCGCCGCCCGATCGACAGTGGCGCATGCCGATGGCAGCAGCGGTCTTCCAACGCCGCGAATTTTCCGTCTGCCGTGCGATAGACGAGGATGGGTTCACCCAGTACCTTGCGGGAGAACAGCGTGCCTTCCGTTGCCGACGGGATTTCATGGTCCCAGGCGATCACGTACCAGCAATTGCGCAGCCACATTGCAGCCTCCTTGTGTAATAAGCCGGCGCAGGGTAGGGGTTCCTGCTCCATGCAGCAATATCATTTGATTCATATACGCAATGCATGGTGGTCATATGGAAGAACTCGATCTGAACCTGCTGCGAGTGCTCGAAGCCCTGTTGTCCGAGCGCAGCGTGACGCGCGCGGCGCGCAGTCTGGGCATGACGCAGAGCGCTGCCAGCCATGCGCTCAACCGCCTGCGCGAATTCTTCGATGACCCGCTGTTCGTCAAGGCGGGACACGCCATGGTGCCGACGCCCAAGGCCGAGTCGATGCAGCCGGCGGTGTTCGATGTCATGGCCACGGTGCGCCAGCGCATCCACACCCAGGCGGTGTTCCAGCCGCAAACGGCGATGCGCGAGTTCGTGCTGTGCATCACCGACATGGGTGAATTGGTCTTTATGCCCACGCTGCTGCAGCGCCTGCGGCGCGAGGCGCCGCAGTGCTCGCTGCGCACCCTGCAGGTGCCGGCGGAGCAGATCGAGGGCCTGCTGGGCAGCGGTGCGGCCGATCTGGCCATCGGTTCCTACCGCACGGCGCCGGAGGGTCTGTACAAGCAGCGGCTGTTCATGCACAGCTTCATCACCATCACCCATGCGGGCAACACCCGCTGGGGGCGGCGCATGCAGCTGGCGCAGTTCGAGCGCACGCCGCAGATCGTCGTGACGCTGACGGGGCGCGACCCGGTCGCCTACGACAAGGTGTTCGAGGACAAGGGCGTGCTGCGCACCGTCGTGCTGCGCACGCCGCACTTCCTCATGGTGCCGCTGCTGCTGGAGCAGAACCCCGACCTGATCGCCACCGTGCCGCTGGAGCTGGGCAACGTGTTCGCCCGCCTGGGCACCGTGCGCATGCTGGAGCCGCCGCTGGAGCTGCCCACGTTCGCCATCAACCAGTACTGGCACCCGCTGTTCCACCACGAGCCGGCGGTCGTCTGGCTGCGCGAGCTCATCAAGCAGAGCTTCGAGACGTATCCCGACATCTACACCGGCCCCCGGGCCTGATCGAACAGCCCGCCCGCGGCCGCCGGCGGCTGCACGCCCAGGTGCCGCCAGGCGGCGAGCGTGGCCACGCGCCCGCGCGGGGTGCGCTGCAGGAAGCCCTGCTGGATCAGGTAGGGCTCGATCACGTCCTCGATGGTGCCCGGCTCCTCGCCGATGCTCGCGGCGATGTTGTCCAGCCCCACGGGGCCGCCGTCGAAGCGGTGCACCACGGCCTCCAGGAGCTTGCGGTCCATCACGTCGAAGCCCTGCGGGTCGACGTCGAGCATGGCCAGCGCGCGCCGGGCGATGTCCAGCGTGATGCGCCCGTCGCCTTTCACGTCCGCATAGTCGCGCACGCGGCGCAGCAGGCGGTTGGCGATGCGCGGCGTGCCGCGCGAGCGGCGGGCGATCTCCATGCCGCCCTCCGCGTCGATGGGCGCGTTCATCAGCCCGCTGCTGCGCGTGACGATCAGCGCCAGCTCCTCGGGCGTGTAGAACTCCAAGCGCGCGACGATGCCGAAGCGGTCGCGCAGCGGGTTGGTGAGCATGCCCGCGCGCGTGGTCGCGCCCACCAGCGTGAAGGGCTGCAGGTCGAGCTTGATCGAGCGCGCCGCCGGCCCCTCGCCGATCATGATGTCGATCTGGTAGTCCTCCAGTGCCGGGTAGAGGATCTCCTCGACCACCGGGCTCAGGCGGTGGATCTCGTCGATGAACAGGACGTCGTTCCTCTCCAGGTTGGTCAGCAGCGCCGCCAGGTCCTTGGGCTTTTCCAGCACCGGGCCGCTGGTCTGGCGCAGTTGCACGCCGAGCTCGTGCGCGACGATGTGGCTGAGCGTAGTCTTGCCCAGGCCGGGCGGGCCGAAGAGCAGCACGTGGTCGAGCGCCTCGCCGCGCTTCCTGGCGGCACCGATGAAGATCTCGAGCTGCTCGCGCGCCTTGGCCTGCCCGACGTATTCCGCGAGCAGCTTGGGGCGCAGCGCGCGCTCCAGCGCCTCTTCCTGCGGCGACGCGGGCGCGGCGGATACCACGCGCGGCGTGGGGGCAGAGGGGTCTCCCGCCGCGCGGGCCTGGTGCGCGGGTGCCGGGCTTGCGGCAAATTCGTCCACATGAATCGTCATGCCGGTGATTGTGCCTGCCGGCGCCGGTTTGGGCACACAATGGACCGCCGGTGACTTTCGGGAGATCGCATGTCCTCGCGTTCGCACACTCTGGCCTGCGCCGCCGCCCTGCTGTGCGCCACCGCGGCGCAGGCTGCCCTCAAGGTGGGCGATGCCGCGCCCGGTTTCAGGACACCGGCGGCCGTCGCCGGCGAGGCCTTCGAGTTCGACATGGCCGCCGCGCTCCGGCAGGGTCCGGTGGTGCTGTACTTCTTTCCCAAGGCCTTCACCCAGGGCTGCACGCTGGAAGCCCATGCATTCGCCGAGGCCACGCCGCGGTTCGCCGCCATGGGCGCCAAGGTGGTCGGCATGTCGCACGACGACATCGACACGCTCAAGCGCTTCTCCACCGAGGCCTGCCGCGACCAGTTCGCCGTGGCGTCCGATCCCCAGGCCCGGACCATCCGGGCCTACGATGCCGGTGCGGCAGCCAACCCGGCGCGGGCCGACCGCATCTCCTACGTGGTCGGCCAGGACGGGAGGATCAGGTTCGTGCACGTGGGCCCGGACCCGCTGGAGCACGTGCGCCAGAGCGAGCTGGCCGTCGGGCGGTTGCAGCAGGGCGCACGGCAGTAGCCGCCGTCCGTGGCGCGCGTTCCCCGCTTCAGGGATTGAGCCACTGGTACAGCGTCCTGCGGTAGCTCAGCTCGAAGCGGCCGAAATAGTCGGAGCCGCCGGGATTGCTGCAGGTCGAGGTGCCGCCGAACAGCTGGCCGATGAGGTAGCGGCGTTCGCCCAGGGCGACGAAGGCGCCGGCGCCGCTGCTGCCCGGCTCCATCACGCCCTGCTGCCAGCTGGCGGCCAGGAAGGGGCCGTGGTCGCGGTCGCTCGCGCTGCAGGTGCTGGCTGTGCAGACGCTGTAGCCGCGCAGCGTGCCCTGGCTGATTTTTTGCAGGTCGCCCTCGGGGTGGTGGACGACGGAAATGCCGGTGCCGGCCACGGCGTCCGGACCGAAGTACGAGCCGGCGTAGACCACGCCCGCGGGCGGCGTGTCGTTCAGGTGCATGAGGGAGTGGTCGGTTTCCGCGTCGGCGTGCAGGAGGGTGGCGCCCCCGTTGATCCGGGTGCGCGCGGGGTCCGGCGTCGTGCTGCCGCAGGCGTCGGCACGCAGCAGCCAGTAGGTGACCAGCGTGGAGGCGGTGGCCTGGTCCGGGATGCAGTGGTTGGCGGTGAGCAGGTAGGGCGTGCCGCTGGACTTCATGTCGTTGAGCAGCGTGCCGGTGCACTGGAAGGCGTTGCCGCTGGCGGATTGGACATAGTGCACGAGCGCGACCGAGCGCCCCTGCTCGATGGCCGCGGGGCTGCACATCGCATTCACCTCGCAGCTGCCGGAGGATTTGGCCAGCAGTTCCTGGCGCGTCGCGGCGCCGGTCAGGTGCGACAGGCGCGGTACCGCCAGCCGGACGTCGGCGGCATGCGCGTCGGCCGGGATTTCGATTTCCAGCGTCGCCTGCTCGCCCGGGAGGATGGGGCTCCAGTAGGTGCGTGCCAGGGCATCGCCGGCCCCGCCGGCCGCGTTGCGGGCGGCGATGGCGCGCAACTGGTCGGCGGTGGTTTCGGAGACCTGGCCGTCGAGGCCGTAGAAGCGCAGCAGCGCGCCGGTGGGCAGCGCCTGCACCCGTACCGCCAGTCGCACGCCGTGGGCCTCCTGCGCGACGAGGCGCAGCGCCGCCACCTGCGTGCCGCGCGGGCTCGGCTGCCAGCGCAGCAGCGCGGCCACGGCGCCGTCGGTGGTGGTTTCGGCGATCTCGCGCCCCTGGCCGATCTGCTCGGGCGTGCCCGGCTGCGCCGCGGCCGAGGATTTGGCCAGCGCTGCCGGCAGGGGGGGCAGCGTGACCGTCGGGGCCGCGCTGGCGTCGGGCCACAGCGGGGCTGGCGGCGCCTGCAGCGCGGCCGCCTTGGCGAGCAGGCCGGGATCGAAGGGCTCGATGCGGTCCGGCCCGGTCAGCGGCGGCAGCGCTTCGAGCAAAGTACCGGAACCGCCGTCGCCGCCGCCACCGCAGGCGGCGAGTGCGAGCAGCAGCGCCAGCGCGGCCGCTCCCTTGATCGATCGATCCATGGCTACCTCTTTCATTTGGCCAGCGCCTTGAGCGCCAGTTTGATGCCTTCACTCACGCCCACTTGCGCGGGCAGCGCCTTGAGCGCGGCGGCGGCTTCCTTGTCGTTGTAGCCCAGCGCCAGCAGCGCCTGCAGGATATCCGCTTGCGCCTGGCTTTCCGGCTGGGCGCGCGCGCCGATGTCTGCGCCGAGCTTGCCCTTGAGCTCGAGCAGCAGGCGCTCCGCCGTTTTCTTGCCTATGCCCGGCACCTTCACGAGCCGCCCGGCCTCCTGCAGCGAGACGGCCTGCGCCAGGTCGGCCACGCCGATGCCCGAGAGGATGGCCAGCGCCGTGCGCGGGCCCACGCCGCTGACCTTGACGAGCTCGCGGAAAGTCTGGCGTTCGGCAGGGGTGGCGAAGCCGTAGAGCAGCTGCGCGTCCTCGCGCACGATGAACTGCGTGAGCAGGCTCACGCCCTCGCCCGTGGCGGGCAGGTGGTAGAAGGTGCTCATCGGCACCAGCACCTCGTAGCCTACGCCGTGGCAGTCGATCAGTACCTCGGGCGGGTTCTTCTCCAGCAGCCGGCCGGTGAGTTTGCCTATCATTCACATCCTTTGCCGCACCCCTGCGGTGCCAGCCGGAAATTATCCGCGTGATCCTGCGCCACACCTTCACCCCTTTGAGCAACGCGCGCCTGGCGCATCTGTGCGGCCCGTCCGACGAGTATCTGCGCACGATCGAGCTGGCGCTGCAGGTCAGGATCGCGCATCGGCACGAGCAGTTCAGGGTCGAGGGCGCCAAGGCGCGCGCGACGCGGGCCATGGAGGTGCTGCAGGCGCTCTACGAGATGGCGGCGCGGCCGATCAGGCCCGAGCAGGTGCAATTGATGCTTGCGAGCGACACCGGCATGGCCGAGGACGCGGACGGCGCGGTGCACCTGGCCACCCGCCGCGCCGATCTCAAGGCGCGTACGCCCAACCAGAGCGTCTACCTGGCCAACATCGCGGGCCACGACATCACCTTCGGCATCGGCCCGGCGGGCACGGGCAAGACCTACCTGGCGGTGGCCTGCGCGGTCGATGCGCTGGAGCGCCAGGCGGTGCAGCGCATCGTGCTCACGCGCCCGGCGGTGGAGGCGGGCGAGCGCCTCGGCTTCCTGCCGGGCGATCTGACGCAGAAGGTCGACCCCTACCTGCGCCCGCTGTACGACGCGCTCTACGAGCTGATGGGGTTCGACCGCGTGCAAAAGGCCTTCGAGCGCGCGCAGCTCGAGATCGCGCCGCTGGCCTTCATGCGCGGCAGGACGCTGAACAACGCCTTCGTCATCCTGGACGAGGCGCAGAACACCACGCCCGAGCAGATGAAGATGTTCCTCACGCGCATCGGCTTCGGCTCCAGGGCGGTGGTGACTGGCGACGTGAGCCAGATCGACCTGCCCAGGGGCAGCCTGAGCGGCCTGGTCGATGCCGAGCGTATCCTCCGGCGCGTGCAAGGCATTGCCGTGACGCGCTTCACCAGCGCCGACGTGGTGCGCCACCCGCTGGTGGCGCGCATCGTCGATGCCTATGACGCGCAGCGCAAGACGGCGCGCGGGCATTCCTGATTCTTCAACCGGGTTCCACCATGTTCCGTACCCTCCTCAAATCCAAGATCCACCGCGTGCGCGCGACGCACTGCGAGCTGCACTACGAAGGCTCCTGCGCGATCGACGAAGACCTGCTCGACGCGGCCGGCATCGTCGAGAACGAGCAGGTGCACGTCTGGAACGTCGACAGCGGCCAGCGCTTCGTCACCTACGCCATCAAGGGCCAGCGCGGCAGCGGCATGGTCTCGGTCAACGGCTCGGCCGCGCGCCGCGCCTGCGTCGGCGACCTGCTCATCATCGCGGCCTTTGCCCAGGTGAGCGAGGAAGAACTGGCCACGCACCAGCCGCGGCTGGTGTTCGTCGATGAGCGCAACCGCCAGGTCTCGCTGTCGCACAAGGTGCCGACGCAGATGCTGTGAACTCCTGGTTTGATAGCTGCTGGCGCTTGCTGGATAAGCGCTAGAGGCCGATTTTTCTTGAAAATGCCGCTGAAGCACCTCACGCTCTCGCTGCAGTTCGCGCGCGACGCCGCCGGGCACCGCGCGCTGCTCGCGCGCCACCGGGTCGCGCGCTGGATACGCCATGCGCTCGAGCGCGATGCCGAAATCACCGTGCGCATCGTCGGCGGCGAGGAGGGGCAGCGGCTCAATCGCGACTACCGCCGCAAGGACTACGCGACCAACGTGCTCACCTTCGACTACCAGCGGGAGCCCGTGGTGCTGGCCGACCTGGTGCTCTGCGCCCCGGTGGTCGAGCGCGAGGCGCGCGAGCAGCACAAGACGCTGCAGGAGCACTACGCCCACCTGCTGGTGCACGGCGCGCTGCACGCGCAGGGCTGGGACCACGAGACCGGCGAGCGGCAGGCGCGCGCGATGGAGGCGCGCGAGACGGCCATCCTGCGCGGGCTCGGGTTCGCCGATCCCTACGCCGCCTGATCCGTGATGCTCGACGTCGCGCTGCTGCTCGTCGCCGCCTTCTTCGCCGGCACGCTCAACGCCGTCGCCGGCGGCGGCAGCTTCCTTACGCTGCCCGCGCTCATCGTCGTCGGCGTGCCGCCGGTGGTGGCCAACGCCACGGGCACGGTGGCGCTGCTGCCGGGCTACGTGGCCAGCATCTTCGGCTCGCGCGAGGACATGGAGCCCGCGCCCGGCCTCACGATGCGCTGGGTCGTCGCGCTCTCGCTGGCCGGCGGCGTGCTCGGCGCGGGGCTGCTGCTGCTCACCTCGGACGCGGCCTTCAAGCGCCTCATCCCCTGGCTGCTGCTGCTGGCCACGGCGATGTTCGCCTTCGGGCCGCGGCTGCGCCGGTGGGCCGGGGCCAGCGGGCAGGGCGGCTCCGCGTCGCGCCCGAAGGCCGTGGCGGGGCTCTTGCTGGTCGCGGGCTACGGCGGCTATTTCAACGGCGGCATGGGCATCCTGCTGCTGGCGCTTTTCGGCCTGCTCGGGCAGACGCGGCTGAACGCGATGAACGCGGTCAAGAACCTGGTCTCCACGCTGCTCACCGCGATCGCGGTGGCGATCTACGCCGCGGGCGGCATCGTGCAGTGGAAAGAGGCGCTTCTGATGATGGCCGCGGCCACACTGGGCGGCTACCTGGGCGCGCGCGGCGCGCGCCGGCTGCCCGCGCCGGTGCTGCGCTGGGGCATCGTCGCCATCGGCCTGGCGATGACGGTGCTGTTCTTCGCCAGGCAATGAAAACGCGCGCAGCCCAAGAGACTGCGCGCCTTTCTCGTCCCGTGCCTTATTTCCTGGCCAGCGCGTTGGCCACGTGAAAGCCCGAGGCGCCGCCCAGGCCCGGGCCGGGGTGGGTCGAGGCGCCGATGTGCCAGAGCTGCTTGATCGGCGTCGCGTGGTCCTTGGTGCCGCGCAGCGGGCGCCAGAACATGTACTGGTCCACGCTGCACTCGCCGGAGTACGGGTCGCCGCCGACCAGGTTCATGTTGAGCTTTTCCAGGTCGCCGGGCGAGATGACCGCGCGGCCGACGATGCTCCGCTCGAGGTTCGGGATCGCGCGCGCGAGCCGCTCGATGATGCGGTCGGCATAGCGCTCGCGGATTTCCGCGGTCCAGCAGCCATCGGCCGGTGCGGTGATCTCGCCGAGTGCATCGCCCCTGATCACGCGCGGGCATTCGGGCAGCTGGATCCACAGCACGGCCCCGCCGGCCGGTGCGCGCGAGGGGTCGAGCACCGTCGGGTTGCAGACGACGATCGTGCCTTCGGCGGGGAGCAGCCCGCGCTCGGCCTCGTTCACGGAGCGCGACACCCCCTCCATGCCGCTCGTGAGATGCAGGTACACCACCTTGGACAGTTCGGGGTCGTTCCACTGCGGTGCCTCGGACAGGGCCAGGTGGATCTGCATGTTGCCCTTGCCGTAGCGGTATTCGCGGGCCTGCTGGCGAATGGGTTCGGGCGTGGCGCTCTGCGGGATCAGGCGGCCGTAGAGCTGCGTCGGCGTGACGTTGCAGATGACGTTCTTGGCCAGCCACTCGCGCCCGTCGCTGCTGCGCACGCCCTGGGCCTTGCCGCCCTGCACCAGGATCTCGGCCACGTCCACGCTGGCGTGCAACTCGCCGCCGCCCTGTTCGATGACGGCCTTGAAGGCGTCGACGGTACGCGCGTTGCCGCCCTGGACCAGCGGCAGGCCCACGGCTTCGAGCGTGAACGCGATCACCTGCGCCATCAGTGCCGACATCGGCGACTCGGGCCCCAGGCCGGTGTGCAGCACCCAGGGAGCGAGCACGGCCTTGACCAGGTCCGACTGGAAGTGCGTGTCCAGCCAGGCGCGCGCGCTCTGCATCGCCGGGCTGAAGAAGCCCAGCGTCTCGTGCGCGCCCTGCTTCCACACGCGCCCGAGCATCATCTTGCCGACCTGCGAGCTCCACAGCTCGTTGCCCAGCAGCGCGAAGATCAGCTCGGCGTTCTTCTCGACGAAAGCCAGGCCCGCGCGGTAGGCGTCGCCATCGCCGGCGGCGAGCTGGTTCATGGCGCGCACGTTGTCCTCGCGCGAGGTGCGCAGGATGAACGAGCGGCCGTCGGGCAGCAGCACGCCGGTGGGCGCGTCGCTGTTGACGTAGGCCAGGCCCGCGCCGTGCAGCGCGTCCTTGAGCTCGGCGTAGCCGGGCGAGGTGACGAACAGCGGGTGCGCGGTGGACATCGTGTCGTGCAGGTAGCCGGGCGCCGTCAGCGCCTCGGTGCGGATGCAGCCGCCCAGCACCGCCTCGCGCTCGAGCACGCAGACCTTCTTGCCGCGCCGGGCCATGACGGCGGCGCAGACCAGCGAGTTGATGCCGCTGCCCACGATGATGGCGTCGAATTTGCTCATGGTGTTGTCAGAAGGTGTGAATGAATTCGGCGTGTTTTCGCGGGATGAGCGGGCATGACGGATTTGTTCACACCTTCTCAAGTATCCAGAGTGAGTTTCACGCGTTTGTGGTCCGCGGCCTGCTCGTATTCGGGAACCGCATAGCGTCCCCGATAGAAGAGCAGCGGGGCGGTGCTGCGCGTCGTCAGGTGCTCGACGCGGCCGATCAGGATGATGTGATCGCCACCCTCGTAACGATACTCCACGGAACACTGGAAGACCGCCATGCAGCCGGGCAGCAAGGGCACGCCTCCCAGGCCTGCACCGATGTCCATGCCCGCGAACTTGTCCTCGCCCGCCTTGGCAAAGCGGTCGGACAAGGCCTGCTGGTCGTGCGCCAGCACGTGGATGCAGAAATGGCGGGTGGCCTGGAACGCGGGCAGGCTCCAGGATTTTTTGGCCAGGCTCCAGAGCACGAGGGGCGGATCGAGGGAGAGCGCTGCAAAGCTGTTGACCGTGACGCCGATGTGTTCGCCCCCCGGGCCCACCGTGGTGACCACAGTGACCCCGGTGGCGAAGTGCCCGAGCGCGTTGCGCAGCTCGCGCGCGTCGATCACGCCGCGGTTCCCTTCTGCGCCGCTGCTTCGATGGCGCGCTGGTTGGCGGCGGGGTCGAACCAGTATTCGGCGTAGTCGCGCGGGTCGTTGAAGCCGTTGGCCAGGCGCGAGGCCAGGGCGGGGATGCCCTGGGCGGCGCCCATCATGTTGACGATGTGCTCGGGCGGCGGGAACAGCAGGCTGTTGGTCCAGCGCACCACCTTCTCGGCGTAGCCGTTGTACAGGTTGTCAAAGGTACTCACCATCCAGGCCTCGTCAAACGGCTGGTTGCCGCGCGCCATGATCGCATCAAAGTAGTGCTTGGCGCCCATGGTGGCGTTGTTCGAGCCCTGGCCGGTGATCGGGTCGTTGACGATCACCGCATCGCCCAGGCCCATCACCTTGCGCCCCGACGGCAGCGTCAGCACCGGGTTGCGCACGCAGGGGCGGAAGCGCCCGGCCAGGATGCCGTTGTCGTCGGTCAGCTGGCAATCCTTCATGCGCTCGTATTCCCAGGGCAGGAACTGCTTCATGATGTCGATGCTCATCTGAAGGTGGTCGGCCGCGTCCTTGCACTCGTGCCAGCGGTCCATCGGGCCGCCGATGACGCCTTCCATCACCATGATGTCGCAGGTCTTGGTCTTGCCCGAGCCATAAGGGCCATCGACGGTCAGCGACGGGAAGACGAAGTATTCGCCGACACCGGGGATCAGGTTGAAGTTGACGCACTCGATGTAGTCGTGGCGCTTCATGCCGGTGAGGTAGGTCAGGGCTAGGCTACGCATCGGCTGCTTCACCGGCGAGCGCTCCTCGTTGACGCTCAGCATCTTGACCACTTCCCCCTTGCCGCCGGCCAGCAGCACCAGATCATGCGTGCCGGCGAGCTCTTCCATCTCGGCAATGCCGACATCGACGATAGAGAGCTTGCCGCCGCGGCGCACGAATTCATCCATCCAGCCCGGGTATTTCAGGCGCTGGTCCACCGCCTGGCCGGGCTTGTTCAGCGCGGCATACCAGTGGATGGCCTTGGTGCCCGAGCCATCGGGATTGGGAATCACGAAGGAGATGCCGTCGGTGTTGGGGCAGTCCTTTTCCCACTGGTTCATGTTCCAGTCGCGCTCGACCTGCAGCTTCATGTCGAAGATGAACTGCGAGGACATGACCTTGCCGTTCCAGAAACTGGCCTGGTCGCGGTTGGTGTAGATCGTGACCTGGTGGCCCTGGTCGAGCAGGCCGGCGCCCAGCAGCAGGCCGGCCTGGCCGCCGCCGATGATGGCAATCTTGCGAGGTGTTTGTGTGGTCATGTGGGATGTCTCCAAAAATAAGATGAAAAGTGGCTGAAATGCCCACCACGCATGCGGTAGGTACTATGAAAATCAGCTCATCAGGCGGCCGATGGCGGCGCTGCGTGCCTCGGGCCCCAGCGCCTGGTAGCCGCCATCGACGGCATAGGTGGCCCCGGTGACGAAGCTGGCCTTGTCCGAGAGCAGGAAGGTGACCACGCTGGCCACCTCCGCGGGCATGCCCAGGCGCCCCAGCATGTGAAAGTCCGCCGCCACGCCATCGGCCTTGGCCTTGTCGCCGCCGGCCATGCCCTCGATCACCGACGACCAGGTCCAGCCGGGCGAGACGGCGTTGACGCGAATCTTCTGCGGCGCCAGATCCAGCGCGGCATTGCGCGTGAACTGCACGATGGCGGCCTTGCTGATGGGGTAGAGCCAGCGCCCGGTCTGCGCGGCAAACGCCGAGATCGAAGCGAAATTGACCACTGCGCCACCGCCGCGCTTCTGCATCTCGGGCGTGACCGCCTGCAGCATCATGGCCGCGCCGATCAGGTTGACGTTCAGCGTCGTGTTCCACTCGGCACGCGTGGAGGCGGCGCCGTTGTCCACGTACGAGGCTGCGCAATTGACCAGATAGTCGATGCTGCCGAATGCGGCCACCGTGTCCTTGATGCAGGCGGCGATGGAGGCGTCGTCCGACACGTCGGTGCGGATGAAGCAGCTGCCCGCATGGCGTGCCTCAACCTGCGGGCCCTTGGTGGTGTCGATGTCGGCGATCACGACCTTGCAGCCTTCGGCCACCAGGGCGGCAACCACGCCTTCGCCAATCATGGTGGCACCGCCGGTGACGATGGCCACTTTGTCTTGCATGCTCATGGGTCTCCTTTGTGTCAAGTTCGCGACAGACGAACCGTGGAGACGTAGTGTGCGAGATGCTTTAGGGATGAACTATCCGGGATGCGCTGAGATATTGTCCGGATTGCGCGGTGTCATGCTGCGTTGCAGCAAGAAAACCACGGACGCAGGGCCCGGTACTCAGCGGCCGCGCAGCGTGGCCGATGGCGCCTCGCCGAAGCGTGCCTTGTAGTAGGCGGCGAAGCGGCCGAGGTGGAAGAAGCCGTAGCGGTGCGCGATGTCGTGCAGGGAGACAGCGGCGCCGCCATCGGCGGCGGTGCGCAGGTGCTCGCGCACCTGCACCAGCCGCACTTCGCGCAGCCAGGCGTTCGGCGTGGTGTCCAGGTGGCGGCGAAAGCCTTCCTCGAGCGCCCGCACGCTGACGCAGGCCGCGCGTGCGATGTCGGCGACGGTCAGCGCCTGCTCGGCATGGGCGCGGATGAACTCCTGGGCACGCTGCACGTGGCGCGGCAGCGCGGGCGCCAGCGCGGCGCGCAGGCGCTCGCCCTGGTTGTGCGGCTGCTGGCTGATGAGCCCGTGCAGCAGGAAATCCTGCAACGAGGCGGCGGCCGCCCCGTGGCGCAGCCAGGAGGTGCCGTGGTGGTCGATGTTGCGCGCCAGGTCGACCACCGTGTGGCACCAGCCGGCCGTCGGCCCCTCGTTCTGCGCCAGGCCCAGCTGGAAGTCCAGCGGGCCGCAGGTGCCGCCCAGGGTCTCCGCCATGCGCTGCTCCAGCAGGGTGCGCGGGATGTACAGCATCACCTGCGCGCAGTCGCCGTGCCAGCGCATGGCCACGGGCTGGTGCGGCGAGAGCACGACGGCCTTGGACGGGTTGGAGCGCGTCTCCTGGCTGCCGTAGCGGATGACCGCCTCGCCCGCGATGGGGATCTGGATCAGGTAGAAGTCGCGCAGGCACCCCGGCGTGATTTCGACCTCGGCACCGTAGCACAGGTAGTTGAGCGAGAGCGCGCCCAGGCCGACTTGGTGCATGTGGCAGTCCAGCTGCTCGGCGGACCGGGTCTGCTCCAGTCCGTGCGCGCAAAAAAGCCGCCCTACCAGCTGGCGCGCTTCATCGATGTCGCGGCTGATGAATACCGGATGATCTTCGAGGAGCCGGTGCGGACCGACGCCAAGCGGTGCGAGCATTGCAGACCTCGTGGTCCATGTTCACGGAACGACCGCGCCTTCGCCGCAGGGGCAGCCACAGGCGCGTAAACATGCATCGTACTGTGCGCCATTTGCGCACGCTTGACAATCATGGCAAGCCCGGATTCGCGGTGCGCCGCCCCGCGCGGCTTGGCGCGGGCAGCCGGCGCACTCCGGCAGCCCGGCCGAGGCGTTTACTTGAGCAGCCTGAACTGGCCGTCCTTGACGGTGATCAGTTCGCGGCCACGCTGGTCGAAGCCGCTGTGGTCCTCGGGCGTGATGTTGTAGACGCCCTGGGTGGCGACGAGCTCCTTGGTTTGCTCCAGCGCGTCGCGCAGCGCGGCGCGAAACTCCTTGGTGCCCGGCTGTCCCTTCTTCACTGCCTGCGGAATCGCGTTCTGCAGCAGCATGCCCGCGTCGTACACGTTGGCGCCGAATGTGGCGGGCGGCTCGCCGTAGCGTTTCTTGTACTCGTCCACGTAATGGACGGCGATCTTCTTGGACGGGTTGCTGTCGGCGATCTCCGGCATCACGAGCATCAGGCTCGCCGCCATGATGGTGCCTTCGACCTTGGCTCCGCCGAGCTTGAGGAAGGCCGGCAGCGCCGCGCCGTGGGTCTGGTAGATCGGGCCCTTGTAGCCCCGGTCCTTGAGGGCGATGTGCGGCAGGACGGTGGGGCCGCCCGCGGCAGCGATGAGTACCGCGTCCGGCTTGGCGGCGACGATCTTCAGCGCCTGGCCGGTCGCGGAGTTGTCGGTGCGGGCGAAGCGCTCGTTGGCGATGATCTTGATGCCGTGCTTCTCGGCCAGCGCGCTCGAGACGCGGTACCAGTTTTCACCGTACGGGTCGGACAGGCCGATGAAGCCGATCGTCTTGACGCCCGTCTTGGTCATGTGGTCGAACAGCGCGGCAGCGATGATTTCGTCGTTCTGCGTGGTCTTGAAGACCCATTTCTTCTTGTCGTCCATGGGCTGCACCACGGCGGCGGTGCCCACGGGAGCGAGCATCGGGATGCCGGCCTCGGCTACGAACTGGATCACGCCCATGGCGTTGGGCGAGCCGCTCGGTCCGATCAGTGCGTCGATGTGCTGCTCGTCGATCAGCTTGCGTACGTTGGTGACCGTCTGGGTCGGGTCGCTCGCGTCGTCCAGGCCGATGTACTGGACCGTGAGATCGCCGATCTTCTCGGGCAGCAGTGCGACCGTGTTGCGCTGCGGGATGCCCACGAACGATGTGGCGCCCGTGGCGGAGTAGATCACCCCGACCTTGACTTGCGCCATGGTCGAGGCGCAGCCCAGACCGATGGCGGCCAGGACGGCGGCTCTCTTGAAAACGTGTGTCAGTCGCATGGTGCGTGTCTCCTTGGGTGGTTTGGGGGTGGGTGACTGTCAAATGGTCAGGGTACCGACGCTGGCGCCGCCGCAGACGTACAGCGTCTGGCCGGTGACGAAGCCGTTGGCGGGGTCGGCGAAGAACATCACCGCGCGGGTCACGTCGTCGGGCCGGCCGATGCGGCCCACGGGGATGTTGGCGGCCAGTTTCTGCTCGCGCTCGCTGCCGCTGGGCACGACGTCGTAGAACATCGGCGTCTGGATCGGTCCGGGCGCCACCACGTTGACGGTGATGCCCTTGGGCGCGAGTTCCAGCGCCCAGGTGCGCGCCATGCCGATCATGCCGGCCTTGGTGGCCGAGTAGTTGGTGCGCGTGGCCAGGCCCAGAGCGCCGCGCGAGGACATCAGCACCACGCGGCCGAAGCCGGCCTGTTCCATGCCCGGCAGCACCGCCTGCATCAGCGTGAGCGCGCTGCCCAGGTGGATTTGGGTGAGGCCCTGCAGTTCGTCCACCGTGGCATCCTGCAGCAGATGCGGCCAGATCACGCCGGCGTTGTGGATGAAGTGACTGACTGCAAATCGCGCGGCCACGTCCTGCGCCGCCTGCGCGGTCGCCGCCGCGTCGAGCAGATCGACGTTGATGGCGGTCAGCCGTGGGTGGCTCCAGTCGGGCACGCGCCGCGCCAGGCTGACGACGTGCCAGCCATCGGCCAGCATGCGCTGGCAGATGTCGGCGCCGATGCCGGCGGAGCCGCCGGTGACGAGGGCGGTGTAGCGGGGTTCGCTCATGCGGGGCTTCCTTCACTGGCAATCAGCGCAATCACGCGCAAGGGGCTGCCGCTGCCATGTTCGATCTTCAAGGGTGCCGCGACGATCAGCGCGCCCGTGGGCGGCAACTGTTCCAGATGGGCCAGGCATTGCAATCCGTACTTGCCCGCGCCGTGCATCAGCGTGTGGCAAGGGTAGGGCGGCAAGAGGTGCGCGGCCTGGCCGGCGTCGGTGCCGATGGTCTCGGAGCCAAAGCCCAGTACGTCGCGCTGCTCGACCAGGAAGCGCACCGCCTCGGCGCTCGGCCCCGGCGTGTGCTGGCCGGTGGCGTCGTAGTTCTGGTAGGCGCGTGCATCGCGGCGCAGGCTCCAGTGGTGCGACCAGTCGGTGCGCATGAAGACCCAGTGGCCGGCGGGGATGCGCCCGTGTTTTGCTTCGAAGGCCTCGATGTCGGCCACGGTCATCAGGTAGTCAGCGTCTTGCGCCGCCTGCGCGCTGCAGTCGATCACGCAGGCCGGGGCGACGAAGTGCGCGGGCGGCACGGCGTCCACCGCGTTGTTGGCGCGATCGCGCCCGGTGATCCAGTGGATCGGCGCGTCGAAGTGCGTGCCGGTGTGCTCGCTGCACGAGATGTTGTTCCAGTACCAGCTGCTCCCGCGCTCGTCGTAGGCCGAGACCTGCTCGATGCGAAACGGCTGGCATTGGCCCAGCTCGGGCGGCAGGCCCAGGGTGGGGAAGTCGGTGCTGAGGGTGTGCGAGAGGTCGACGATGCGCACGCCGCCGCCTTGCAAGGCAGCAGACAGCTGGCCGAGGGGATGGTTGAATGAATCCGTCATTTCAATTGCTCGTGATGTCGCATGTCATCGGCAGCGCATCGAATCCAAAGAGCCGAGCGGCCGCGAAGCAGGCCACGCCAGCGATCGCCGTGGCCGGGGTTTCCCCGGCCACTGGCGATGCCCCCTGAAGGGGGGAAGCGGAGCGGAACGCAGTCCGCGCAGCTTGGGGGTGATTCATGTTTCATCCTCCCGCGGCGAGTTCACGTTCGAGCACCTTGGGGTTGTCGCGCCAGCGCGCCAGCCAGTCCTGCGCGATGTCGCCCGGATAGACGTCTTCCACGCCGCCCTGCAGCGCCTTGACGATGGCGCTGGCCACGGCCTGCGGCGCCAGCTTGGGCGGCGGCAGGTTCTGGTTCCATTCGTCGTCGATGGGGCCCGGAAAGACGTTGACCCCGCGAATGCCCGCGCCGCGCATCTCGGCGCGCAGGCACTGCGCCAGCGACAGCGCGGCGGCCTTGGATGCCGAGAACGTACCCTCGGCCGGGTAGTTGCTGA
>CAUJIM010000108.1 GCA_963205335.1 Pseudomonadota bacterium | reverse complement strand
ACCATGTGGCCGATGCGCGTGCCGCCGTGCTGCCGGGTGAAGTAGCTGCCGACGCGGCGCTTGAGGTTGCGCGCCTTGCCGACGTAGAGCAGCTGGTCGTGGGCGTCGAAGTAGCGGTAGACACCCGGCAGCGGCGGCAGCGCGGCCACCTGGGCCAGCAGCTCCTCGGAATGGGCTCTCGACATGGCGGCTATTGTGGCTGGCGGACGGCAACCCTACGTGCCGCAGGCCAGGCACGCAAAAAAAACGACGGCGCGTGCCGTCGTTTCATTGCCTTGTTTGGTGGAGGTAAGCGGGATCGAACCGCTGACCTCTTGCATGCCATGCAAGCGCTCTCCCAGCTGAGCTATACCCCCAAAATGCTGGCGGAGTGGACGGGACTCGAACCCGCGACCCCCGGCGTGACAGGCCGGTATTCTAACCAACTGAACTACCACTCCAGCACGGCTTCCACTGCCCTGCGAAGCAGAGCAATCAAGTGCCGTACGACTTGGCGACCCTACGGGGATTCGAACCCCGGTACTCACCGTGAAAGGGTGATGTCCTAGGCCTCTAGACGATAGGGTCAAATCCCAGGAACAAAATCTTGGTGGAGGTAAGCGGAATCGAACCGCTGGCCTCTTGCGTGCGATGCAAGCGCTCTCCCAGCTGAGCTATACCCCCGCTAGCTTCGGCCCTGGAAAACTCCCGGGCCGTCACCACCAAAGACGCGCATTGTAGCGTGGATTTTCAGCGCGTCTGGAGTCGCTCGATGATTTTTTCGCGGCCCAGCAGTTCGAGCACCGCATCGACCGACGGCGTGTGCGCCACGCCCATCACGAGCACGCGCACCGGCATCGCCAATTGCGGCATCTTGATGCCTTCTGCCTGCAAAATGCCCTTGATCGTGGCATTGATCGCCTCGCGGCTCCATGGCTCCACGGTCTCGATCGCCCGCGCGAACGCGGCCAGCGCCGGCTCGGCGGCGGCGGTGAGGTGCTGCGCCGCATCGCCGGCGTCGCGCTCGATCGCATCGGCGTAGAACCGCCGCGCCCAGCCGGCCAGGTCGACCAGGGTCTCGCAGCGGTCCTTGAACAGCGCGCAGATGCGCGGCAGGCGATCGTCGGCATCCAGCAGCGCCTCGTCCACGCCCGAGCGCACGACGAAGGGGCGCACCAGGCGCGCCAGCTCGGCGTCATCGGTCAGCTTCAGGTGCTGGGCGTTGACCCAGCGCAGCTTGGCCTCGTCGTACTGGCCGGCGCTCTTGCCGAGGTGGTCGAGGCTGAACCACTGCAGGAACTGCGTGCGCGTGAAGATTTCGTCGTCGCCATGGCTCCAGCCCAGGCGCGCGAGGTAGTTGACCATGGCGTCGGGCAGGAAGCCCGCATCGCGGTACCAGGTGACGGGCTTGGCGCCGCGGCGCTTGCTCATCTTCTCGCCCTGCTCGTTCAGCACCGTCGGCAGGTGGGCGAACACCGGGGGGGTGACGCCCAGCGCCTGGTAGATGTGGATCTGGCGCGGGGTGTTGTTGACGTGGTCGTCGCCGCGGATCACGTGGGTGATGCGCATGTCCATGTCGTCCACGCAGACGCAGAAGTTGTAGGTGGGCGTGCCGTCGGGCCGCGCGATGACCAGGTCGTCGAGCTCGCCGTTGTGGAATTCGATGCGGCCCTTGCACCTGTCGTCCCAGCCGACGGTGCCGGTCTGCGGCGTCCTGAAGCGCAGCACCGGCCGCACGCCCTCGGGGATGGGCGGCAGCACCTTGCCGGGCTCGGGGCGCCAGGTGCCGTCGTAGCGCGGCTTTTCCTTGGCGGCCATCTGGCGCTCGCGCAGCGCGTCCAGTTCCTGCTGGCTCATGTAGCAGGGGTAGACGTGGCCGCCGGCCTTGAGCTGCTCCAGCACGGCCTTGTAGCGGTCCATGCGCTGCATCTGGTAGTAGGGGCCCTCGTCGATGTCGAGTTCGAGCCACTGCATGCCTTCGAGGATCACGTCCACGGCTTCCTGCGTGGAGCGCTCCAGGTCGGTGTCCTCGATGCGCAGGATGAACTCGCCTTTCATCGCGCGGGCGAAGGCCCACGGGTACAGCGCCGAGCGGATGTTGCCCAGGTGGATGAAGCCCGTGGGCGACGGGGCGAAGCGGGTGCGTACGTGCTCTTGGGTCATTGCAGGGTGTCCAGGCCGCGGGCCAGGTCGGCCTTGAGATCGTCCAGGTGTTCCAGGCCGCAGGAGATGCGGATCAGGCCCTGCCCGACGCCGGCGGCCTGGCGCTGCTCCTCGGTCAGGCGCCCGTGCGAGGTGCTCGCCGGGTGGGTGATGGTGGTCTTCACGTCGCCCAGGTTGGCAGTGATGGAGCACACGCGCGTGCTGTCGACCACGTGGAAGGCGTTGGCGCGCAGCTGCCCCGGCGTCTTCCCGACCACGTCGAAGGCGAGCACGGTGCCGCCCATGCCGCTTTGCTGGCGCATGGCGAGCTGGTGCTGCGGATGGCTCGCCAGGCCCGGGTAGTGCACGCGCGCGACGCCGTGGCGGCCTTCGAGCCAGCCGGCCAGTTCGAGCGCCGCGGCGCTCTCGGCCTTGACGCGCAGCGCCAGCGTCTCCAGGCCCTTGAGCACCACCCAGGCGTTGAACGGCGAGAGGTTCAGGCCGCCGCTGCGCAGGAAGGTGCCCATCACGCCGTCCACCAGTTTCTCCGTGCCGCAGACGGCGCCCGCCATCACCCGGCCCTGGCCGTCGATCAGCTTGGTGCCGGAGTGCACGACCAGGTCGGCGCCGAACTCGACCGGGCGCTGCAGCACCGGCGAGGCGAAGCTGTTGTCCACCGCCAGCAGCGCGCCGGCGTCGTGCGCGATGTCGGCGAGTGCGCGGATGTCGCACAGGTCGGTCAGCGGGTTGGTCGGCGTTTCGGCGAAGAGCAGCCGGGTGTGGGGCCTGACGGCCGCCTGCCACGCCGCCACGTCGGTCTGCGGGACGAAGGTGGTCTCGACGCCGAAGCGCGCCATCTCGGTGCCCAGCAGCTTCATGGTGGAGCCGAACATCGACTGCGACGCGACCACGTGGTCGCCCGCCTTGAGCGTGGTCAGCGCCACCAGCAGGAGGGCGGCCATGCCGGTGGCGGTGGCCACGGCGCATTCGGTGCCCTCCATCGCCGCCAGGCGCCGCTCGAAGCTATCGACCGTGGGGTTGGCGGTGCGGGTGTAGGTGTAGCCCGGCTCCTCCTTGGCGAAGCGGCGCGCGGCGCTCTCGCAGTCATCCTGCACGAAGCTGCTGGTGAGGTACAGCGCCTCGCCGTGCTCGCCGTACTGGCTGCGCGCGACCGCCTCGCGCACGGCGTAGGTCTCGGGGTGCAGCCCCGGGGGAAGGACAGAGGATTGCATGGTCATGGCTTCTATTGAAACAGGAGCGGCTCGCGCTTGTCCTGTCTTTGTTTGCATTCTATTTTGGCTTGATACCCTTTTGTACCAAGCGCCAGCAGCTCACTTTTTTGAAACTACGCCACCTCGGCGTTGGGCAGGGCCAGGCGCGAGCCCTGCGCCTCCTCGTCCGCGGCGGAGGGCGCGCGCAGCGCCTGCATCGCGCTCAGGTCTTCCTCGGAAACGCCGGTGATGTAGGCGCCGTCGAAGCACGAGGCCTCGAAGCCCTCGACCCGCGGGTTCACCTGGCGTATCGCCTGCTTCATCGCCTCCAGGTCCTGGTAGATCAGCGCGTCGCAGCCGATCAGCGCCTGGATCTGCTCGACCGTGCGGCCATGGGCGACGAGCTCGTCGCGCGTGGGCATGTCGATGCCGTACACGTTGGGGTGGCGCACCGGCGGCGCGGCCGAGGCCAGGTACACCTTGGTGGCGCCCGCGTCGCGCGCCATCTGCACGATCTCCCTAGAAGTGGTGCCGCGCACGATGGAGTCGTCCACCAGCAGCACGCGCTTGCCCTTGAACTCGCTGGCGATGGCGTTGAGCTTCTGGCGCACCGATTTCTTGCGCGTGGCCTGCCCCGGCATGATGAAGGTGCGGCCCACGTAGCGGTTCTTCACGAAGCCCTCGCGGTACGGCAGGCCCAGCTTTTGCGCCAGCTGCATGGCGCTGGGGCGGCTCGATTCGGGCACCGGGATGATGGTGTCGATCTCGCTCGGCGGCACGGTGGAGACGACGCGCTTGGCCAGCGTCTCGCCCATGTTCAGCCGCGCCTGGTAGACCGAGATGCCATCCATCACCGAGTCGGGCCGCGCCAGGTAGACGTACTCGAAGATGCACGGGTGCAGCTCGGCATGCTCGGCGCACTGCGCGGCCTGCACGCTGCCGCCCGGCAGCACCAGCAGCGCCTCGCCCGGCGCGACGTCGCGCACCAGGTGCTGGCCGGTGCCTTCGAGTGCCACCGACTCGCTCGCCACCATCACCGTGCCGTCGTCGCCTCGCCCCAGGCACAGCGGGCGGATACCGAACGGGTCGCGGAACGCGAGCAGGCCGAAGCCTGCGATCAGCGCCACCACCGCATACGAGCCCTGCACGCGCCGGTGCACCGCGCGCACCGCGGCGAACACCTCGTCGGCCTGCAGCCGTGCGCCCTGCGTGGCCCGCGCCAGTTCGTGCGCCAGCACGTTGAGCAGCACCTCGGAGTCGCTGCCGGTGTTGGTATGGCGGTGGTCGTTCTCCGCCAGTTCGCGGCGCAGGCGGTGGGCGTTGGTCAGGTTGCCGTTGTGCGCCAGCACGATGCCGAACGGCGCGTTGACATAGAACGGCTGCGCCTCTTCCTCGCTCGTGCTGCTGCCCGCCGTCGGGTAGCGCACCTGGCCCAGGCCGATGCTGCCCGGCAGCGCCCGCATGTTGCGCGTGCGAAAGACGTCGCGCACCATGCCCTTGGCCTTGTGCATGAAGAACTTGCGCCTCTGCTCGGTGACGATGCCGGTCGCATCCTGCCCGCGGTGCTGCAGCAGCAGCAAGGCGTCGTAAATGAGCTGGTTGACGGCGCCATGGCCGACCACACCGACGATTCCACACATGCTTCGTTTCCTTGGGGGGCGGCAGCAGCGCCCCATGTCCTCACGCGGGCCGCTGGCCCACCCAGTCCTGCGGCAGCACCGGCCCCCACGCCTGGAGCGCGCCCTCGATCCAGGGGACCGCGCGCGAGGCCTGCCACCAGGGCGCATCGCGCACCGACGTGAACCCGGCCACCCAGACGACGAGCAGCAGCACCAACGCACCGCGCGCCACGCCGAACAGCGCACCCAGCGCACGATCGGCCGGGCGCAGCCCGGCCACCACCATCAGCTTGCGGCTCAGCGTGGCGAGCAGCCCGCCGACGAACACCGTCAGCACGAAGACCAGCGCCAGGCCCACCGCCGGGCGCCACGCCGCCTGCGCCTCGCCCAGCGGCAACAGCGCGCCCAGATCGGCGCCGAACGCGCGCGCCATGAAATACGCCGCGACCCAGCCGGCCAGCGAAAGCAGCTCGAACACCAGGCCGCGCCACGCGCCGAGCAGCAGGGATACCAGAAGCCCTGCTGCAAACACCCCATCGAGCGCGGCCATGTGGCAAAGGTCCCGGATCAGGGCTCAGAGCGTGAGTACCGCGCCATCGAGGCCGAGGCTTTTCACGCGGCCCAGCGCCTTGTCGGCCTCGGCCCGGTCGGCGAAGGGCCCGACCCGCACCCGCGTGCGCTGGCCGTCCTTGGTGGCCACCGCCTGCGCATAGGTCTTGATGCCCGCCCGCTCCAGCTTGGCGCGCACCTCGCGCACCTTCGCCTGGTCGGCGAACGCCCCCACCTGGACGATGAAGCGCTCCTGTCCCGCGGCGGCGGGCGGCGCGGCCTGGGCGGCGCGCCCTTCGAGCAGGGCCCGGGCGCGCGCGGCGTCGTCGCCGGCCGCCGGCGGGCGGGAGGCCGCGGGCTTCGCGGGCTCGGCCTTGGGCTCGGATTTCGCTTCGGCCTTCGCCTCGGCCTTGGGTTCGGGCTTGGGTTCGGGCTTTTCCTCGGGCCTGGGTTCCGCCTTGGGCTCGGGCCTGGCGGGGGTTTGCGCCGCGGGGCCGGGGCGCACGCCCTCGCCGACCTGCTCCTCGCCCGGCGAGAGCCCGGCGCCCTTGGGCAGCTTGTCGGTGGCGGCAGGCGCGGCCGCCAGCGGCGCCACGGCGTTGCGGTCGGGGATGGTGATGGCCACGTCCACCGGCACCGGCCGCGGCTGGGTATCGAAGATCAGCGGAAAGACCACCACGCCGGCGATCACGAGCACCACGGCGCCGATGAGCCGGTGGCGCGCGCGGCGGCGCATTTCCTCGATGCTTTCGGCCTGCGCCGCACGGCCGCGGCGAGCGCCGCCAGCGCCGGTGCCCGCGCTCTGCTGGCCACCCAACCAGGGAAACTTGAAAAATGCCATGGAACCGGTTGCGGCTATGCGTCCAGATGCTTGCCGTGCATGCGCGGCACGCCGTTTTCGAGCACGCCGCCGACCGTGTAGAACGATCCGAAGACGACGATTCTATCAGTCAGCCTGGAGGCGGCGACGGCCGCGTCGAGGGCGCTTTGCGGGTCGGGATAGACCTCGCTCCTGACGATGCGCCGCCCGCCGCCGCCCTCGCCCGCACTGCCGCGCCGCGACCGGGTGACGGACAGGTGCGGCGTGTCCTGCGGCGCGCCGCCGGCCTGCGCCAGGTCCACGCGCGGCGCGTCGTCCGGCGCGGCCGGCGCCGGCCTCTGGTCATACTCCGCATGCAGGCGCTGCCACAGGGCCTGCAGCGCGGTGGCCTTCTGCGCGCGCGGCGTGGGCAGGTCGGTGAAGTACCAGCGGTCGACCAGCAGGCCCATCTTCTCGAAGATGCCCGCGATGTCCTTGTCGGCCATGGCGCCGAAGACGGCGTGGGTGAGCCGGAAGTGCCCCATCGTGCCCATGCTCGCCGCCAGCGCCGCCACCGCGTGCGGGTTGTGCCCCACGTCCAGCACCAGCACCGGCTGGCCCGGCACCACCTCGAAGCGCCCCGGCAGATCGACCAGGGCCAGGCCGGCGCGCACCGCCTGCGCCGAGATCGGCAGGCGCTCGCGCAGGGCCTCGAGCGCCGCCAGCGCCCCCGACGCGTTGAACAGCTGGTTGGCCCCGCGCAGCGCCGGATAGGCCATGCCGGCGTAGCGCCGCCCGCGCCCGGCCCAGGACCACTGCAGCTTGTCGCCCGAGTAGTTGAAGTCGGTACCGAAACGCCACAGGTCGGCGCCGATCTCGTGCGCATGGTCGATCACGCTCTGCGGCGGCACCGGGTCGCACACCACCACCGGGCGCCCCGCGCGCATGATGCCGGCCTTCTCGCGGCCGATGGCCTCGCGGTCCGGCCCGAGATAGGCGGCGTGGTCCACGTCCACGCTGGTGATCACGGCGCAATCGGGGTCGATCACGTTGACCGCGTCCAATCGCCCGCCCATGCCGACCTCGAGGACCGCCACGTCCACCCTGGCCTGGCTGATGAGGCGCAAGATCGCGAGCGTGGTGAACTCGAAATAGGTCAGCGAGATATCCGAGCCGTTTTCGGTCCTGGCGCGCTCCACTGCGGCGAAGTGCGCTATCAGATCTTCAGGCTTGACGGTCTCGCCATGGATGCGGCAGCGCTCCTCGAAGCGCACCAGGTGCGGCGAGGTGTAGACGCCGGGGCGATAGCCCGCCTGCAGCGCGACGGCCTCGATCATGGCGCAGGTCGAGCCCTTGCCGTTGGTGCCGGCCACGGTGATCACCGGGCAGTCCAGGCGCAGGCCCAAGCGCTCTTTCACCTGCGCCACGCGGTCCAGCCCCATGTCTATGGTGTGCGGATGCAGCTGCTCGCAGTAGCGCAGCCAGCCATCCAGGGTGTCGGGTAGTGTGTGCATGGAGCCGGTGATTGTGCGTCAGCGCATCCGTCTGCGATCATCGGGGCCATGCATACCCCCAAACCCGTCGCCCTCCACGGCATCCCGAACTGCGACACCGTGAAAAAGGCCCGCGCCTGGCTCGCCGGGCACGGCGTGGACTGCGACTTCCACGACTTCAAGAAAAGCGGCGTGACCGCGGAGCAGCTGCAGCGCTGGGCGCAGGCCGTCGGCTGGGAGCGGCTGCTCAACCGCCGCGGCACCACCTGGCGCCAGCTGCCCGCCCAGGCG
The DNA here is from genome assembly GCA_963205335.1 of Pseudomonadota bacterium. Taxonomy (GTDB): domain Bacteria; phylum Pseudomonadota; class Gammaproteobacteria; order Burkholderiales; family Burkholderiaceae_C; genus Comamonas_C. The sequence goes on along the minus strand of CAUJIM010000108.1, from coordinate 4,455 downwards.
CAGGCGGGCGCCACCGACGCGCGCACCGCCTGCGCGCTGATGCAGCAGCACCCCAGCCTGATCAAGCGCCCGGTGGTGCAATGGGCCGACGGCAGCATCACCGTCGGTTTCGAACCGCAAGACTGGGCCGGGCGCGCACGCTAGCCCGGGCGGCCCGCCGCGGGTTACATCCCCGGACGCGGGTTTACGCAGCTTTACCCGGCGGCCGGCACGCTTTCACCGGTGCAACCTAAACTTTTCCGCGGACTCGAACGTTGAGTGGACGACGCCACCCGAAAGGAGTTACCGCAATGAACAAGACCCTCACGCTCACGCTGGCCGCCTCCGCCGCCCTGCTTGCACTGCAGGCGCAGGCGCAGCAGGGCCAGGAGATGGGGCGCGTGCTCTCGGCCACGCCCGTCGTGCAGCAGGTGGCGGTGCCGCAGCAGCTGTGCGGCAATGAGACCGTCTACAGCACCGGGCGCCCGAGCAGCGGCGCGGGCGCCGTGATCGGCGCCATCGCCGGCGGCCTGCTCGGCAACACCATCGGCGGCGGCAGCGGCCGCGCGGTGGCCACGGGCATAGGCGCGATCGGCGGCGCGATCGTGGGCGACCGCGTCGAGGCGGGACAGCCCGGCTACCAGAACGTGCAGCACTGCAGCACGCAGACGCGCTACGACAGCCAGACCGTCGGCTACGACGTGGTCTACGAATACGCCGGGCGCCAGTACAGCGTGCGCACCCAGACCGACCCCGGCCAGTGGATCCCGGTGACGGTGCAGCCGGCCGCGCAGGCGCCCGCCGCACCGCCGGTGACCAGCTATCCGCCCGACTACCCGCCGCAAGGCTATGGCTACCCGCAAGGCTACGGCTACGGCGCGGTGCAGCCCGGTGTGGTGGTGACGAACACGCCGGTGTACGCCACGCCGTCGATCGGCGCGACCTTCGAGTTCGGCGACAGCCGCGGCTACCGCCCCTACCGCCACTGGCGCTGAGCCGCGCGCCGGCGCCCCCGCGGGGGCGCGGATGCGATGCCCCACCGATGCCCCTCTAGAATCGGCGGTTTCGCATCCAGCAACCGCCTGGCGCGCAGTACCTGCCGACCAGGCCACTCCCCCGCCATGGCAACCATCCTGCAATCGCTTCCCGTCGGCCAGAAGGTCGGCATCGCCTTCTCCGGAGGGCTGGACACCAGCGCCGCGCTGCGCTGGATGAAGAACAAGGGCGCCAAGCCCTACGCCTACACCGCCAACCTGGGCCAGCCTGACGAGGCCGACTACGACGCCATCCCGCGCAAGGCCATGGAGTACGGCGCCGAGAAGGCGCGCCTGGTCGACTGCCGCACCCAGCTCGCGCAGGAGGGCATCGCCGCGATCCAGTGCGGCGCCTTCCACGTGCGCACGGGGGGCAGCACCTACTTCAACACCACGCCGCTGGGCCGCGCCGTGACCGGCACCATGCTGGTCGCGGCGATGAAGGAGGACGACGTGCACATCTGGGGCGACGGCTCCACCTTCAAGGGCAACGACATCGAGCGCTTCTACCGCTACGGCCTGCTGACCAACCCGCAGCTCAAGATCTACAAGCCGTGGCTCGACCAGCAGTTCATCGACGAGCTGGGCGGGCGCGCCGAGATGTCGGCCTTCATGACCCGCGAGGGCTTCGGCTACAAGATGAGCGCCGAGAAGGCCTACAGCACCGACAGCAACATGCTGGGCGCGACGCACGAGGCCAAGGACCTGGAGTTCCTGAACAGCTCGATGCGCATCGTCAGCCCCATCATGGGCGTCGCCTTCTGGAAGGATGAGGTGCCCGTGAAGGCCGAGGAGGTCAGCGTCACCTTCGACGAAGGCCGTCCCGTGGCACTCAACGGCCACGAGATCGACGACCCGGTGGAGCTCTTCATGGAAGCCAACCGCATCGGCGGGCGCCACGGCCTCGGGATGTGCGACCAGATCGAGAACCGCATCATCGAGGCCAAGAGCCGCGGCATCTACGAGGCCCCCGGCATGGCGCTCTTGCACCTCGCCTACGAGCGCCTGGTGACCGGCATCCACAACGAGGACACGATCGAGCAGTACCGCCTGAACGGCCTCAAGCTCGGCCGCCTGCTCTACCAGGGCCGCTGGTTCGACCCGCAGTCCATCATGCTGCGCGAGACCGCCCAGCGCTGGGTGGCACGCGCCGTCACCGGCACCGTCACGCTCGAACTGCGCCGCGGCAACGACTATTCCATCCTCAACACCGAAAGCCCCAACCTGACCTACGCGCCCGAGCGGCTGTCGATGGAGAAGGTGGAAGACGCGCCGTTCTCGCCGCTGGACCGCATCGGCCAGCTCACCATGCGCAACCTCGACATCTCCGACACGCGCGACAAGCTCGGGGTGTACGCGCGCGCCGGGCTGCTCTCGCTCGGCGGCAACGCGGCGCTGGCGCAGCTGGAAGACGGCGCCAAGAAATAAGCATCGAAAACGGCTCCAGCGCTTGCCCATCAAGCGCTGGCAGCTATCGAAAAAGGAAAGCACCGCCCGTCTTCGCAGACGGGCGGTTTTTCATGTGCGGCGATAATCCCCGCATGCTCCAGCGCCTGCGCCAACGCCGAAGCCTGCACGCCGTGGTTTTCACGGTGTTCGCGCTGGCGTGGCTGGCGGCGCTGGCCGCGGGCGTCCAGACCCGCATGGCGCTGGCACAGCTCCAGCCTGCCGACGTCTGCTCCGTGCAGGACGCGCATGCGCTGCACGGCCTGGACGGCGGCGCGGACGCGCCCGCCGGGTACACGCACCACCACGCGCCGGACTGCCTGCTGTGCATCGGGCTGGCCACGCCGCCGGCACCCGCGCTGGCGGCCTGGCGCTCGCCGGTGCCGCTGGCGCACCAGGACCGCCGCAGCCCCACCCGGGCCACGCTGGCCTGGCGCGCCCAGGCGCCGCTGCCCGCGCGCGGGCCGCCCGCCCTCTTCCACGCCTGACGTTTTTCGCCTCGCACCAGGCCCTCGCAGCCTGGCGCGGCTCACTTTTTGTCTGTCCGAACGCGGCCCGCGCCTGCGCGCATGGCCGGTTTCGGGCGTGGATGCCTTTCATGACCTCGACCTTTTCTTCCACGGGCGCGCGCGTCCGTCCCGCTTCGCCGCCTGCCCTCACCCCTTGCGCGCTGGCCTGCGCGCTGCTGCTGGCCGGCCCCGCCATCGCGGCCGATGCCCCCGCCGCAAACGCACTGCCCGCGGTGGTCGTTACCGCGGTGCACGACGATTCCCCGGCCCACGTCGTGGCCGACCCGAAACAGCCGCGCCAGCCGGTGCCGGCCAGCGACGCGGCCGACTACCTCAAGACCATCCCGGGCTTCTCGGCGATCCGCAGCGGCGGCTCCAACGGCGACCCGGTGTTTCGCGGCCAGTTCGGCTCGCGCCTGCCGCTGCTCACCAACGGTACGCTGATGCTGGGCGCCTGCCCCGGGCGCATGGACGCGCCCAGCTCCTACATCTCGCCCGAGACCTTCGACACCCTCACCGTGGTCAAGGGGCCGCAGACCGTCGTCTGGGGGCCGGGGGGCTCGGCCGGCCTGGTGCGCTTCGACCGCGAGCGGCCCGATTTCAGCGAGGGCGGCGTGCATTTCAGCGCCAGCCTGCTGGGCGCCAGCGCGGGGCGCAACGACCAGACGGCCGACCTGGAAGCGGGCAACGAGCGGATGTACCTGCGCGCCACCGCCAACCATTCCCACAGCCAGGACTATGAGGACGGCCAGGGCCGGCGCGTGCCTTCGGCCTGGGACAAATGGAACACCGACGTGGCCGTGGGCCTGACGCCCGATGCCCATACGCTGATGGAACTGAGCGCGGGCGCGGGCGACGGCCAGGCGCGCTACGGCGGCCGCGGCATGGACGGCACCCGGTTCCGCCGGGACAGCCTGGGCCTGCGCTTCGAGAAAGAGCACCTGACGCCCTGGCTCGCCAAGCTGGAGGCACAGCTCTACCGCAACCAGGCCGACCACGTGATGGACAACTTCACGCTGCGCACGCCGCCCGCCACCGGCATGATGGCCGGCGGCATGGCCAGCAACGTCGGGCGCACCACCACCGGCGGCCGCCTGGCCGCCACCTGGCAGCCCGCCGGCACCCTGTCGCTGGTCACGGGTGTGGACTTTTCACGCAGCCCGCACGAGGCGCGCAGCGGCACACCCACGATGCCCTTCGCCGGCCAGCCCTGGAGGCGCGACGCCACATTCACCCACCTGGGCGTTTTCACCGAAGCCAACTGGCAGGCCCGGCCCGACACGCGCTGGGTGACCGGCCTGCGCCTGGACCACGCCCAGGCCTGGCGCTACCCGACCGGCAGCCCGGGCATGGGTGGCATGGATGGCATGGGTGGCATGGGTGGCATGGGTGGCATGGGTGGCATGGGTGGCATGGGTGGCATGGGTGGCATGGGTGGCATGGGTGGCATGGGTGGCATGGGTGGCATGGGTGGCATGGGCGCGCCC
>CAUJIM010000107.1 GCA_963205335.1 Pseudomonadota bacterium | reverse complement strand
TCGTCCACGTCCATGCCCTTGGCGATGGCGGTCTTCACGTACTCCTTGCCGTCGGCCAGCGTGAAGGCCAGTTCGAGCGCCTGGTTGGCGCCCGCCTCCTGCATGTGGTAGCCGCTGATCGAGATCGAGTTGAACTTCGGCATGTGCCTGGCCGTGTACTCGATGATGTCGCCGACGATGCGCATCGAAGGCTGCGGCGGGTAGATGTAGGTGTTGCGCACCATGAACTCTTTCAGAATGTCGTTCTGAATCGTCCCGGAGAGCTGGTCCTGCGCCACGCCCTGCTCCTCGGCGGCCACCACGTAGCCCGCGAGCACCGGCAGCACCGCGCCGTTCATGGTCATCGAGACCGACACCTTGTCCAGCGGGATGCCGTCGAACAGCACCTTCATGTCTTCCACGCTGTCGATCGCCACGCCCGCCTTGCCCACGTCGCCCGTCACGCGCGGGTGGTCGCTGTCGTAGCCGCGGTGCGTCGCCAGGTCGAACGCGACGGACACGCCCTGCCCGCCGGCGGCCAGCGCCTTGCGGTAGAAGGCGTTGGACTCCTCGGCCGTCGAAAAACCCGCGTACTGGCGGATCGTCCACGGCCGCCCGGCGTACATCGTCGCCTGCGGGCCGCGCAGGTAGGGCTCGAAGCCCGGCAGCGTGTCGGCATGCGGCAGGCCGCTGGTGTCGGCCGCCGTGTAGAGCGGCTTCACGGTGATGCCGTCGGGCGTGAGCCAGTTGAGCTGGTTCAGGTCTCCGCCGGGGGCGGACTTGGCTGCGGCCTTGGTCCAGGCGGCGAGATCGGCGGTCTGAAAAGAGGAGGAGTCGCTCATGATGGCAAGGGGCTGTGGTGGCGGGAGAGCACGACGCACACTCTGCTGCGGCAGGCTCGATGGCGCAAGTTTACCGGAACTGTAATTATTAATTCCTAATTCTTTTGCGCTACAGTCGGCGCATGTCCGTCGTCACCCTGACCCCGCGCGCGCTCTACGAGCAAGTGGCCGAGCAATTGCGCCAGCGCATCTTCCAGCACGAGCTCGCGCCGGGAAGCTGGATCGACGAGCTCAGGATCGCCGAGGAATTCGGCATCAGCCGCACCCCGCTGCGCGAAGCGCTCAAGGTCCTCGCCACCGAGGGCCTGGTGACGATGAAGGTGCGCCGCGGCGCCTACGTCACCGAGACCTCCGACAAGGACCTGCGCGACGTCTACCACCTGCTCGCGCTGCTCGAGAGCGACGCCGCCGGCGCGGTGGCGCAGCGCGCGAGCAGCGCCGACCTGGCCAGCCTGCAGGCGCTGCACGACGAACTCGAGCACGCCGCGGGCGAGCACGAACGGTTCTTCGCCGTCAACGAGCGCTTTCACATGCACCTGCTGACGCTGGCCGACAACCGCTGGCGCGAGCAGATGGTGCAGGACCTGCGCAAGGTCATGAAGCTCAACCGCCACAACTCGCTGCTCAAGCGCGGGCGCATCGAGGACTCCCTCGCCGAGCACCGCGCGATCATGGCGGCCCTGCGCGCCCGCACGCCCGATGCCGCCGTCCAGGCCATGCGCGCGCACTTCGCCAACGGGCTTGCGGCGGCCGTCTGAAACTATCATAACAATAGCTGCTGGCGCTTGGCAGGAGCGCGCTAGAAGGCAAAAGGGCTAAAATGATCGGCCCTTCACCCCGCCAATGCCGCCCGTGACTTCCCGCCCGCCGCCTGCCGGCCACCACCCCTGGCACCTGTCCGTCGCGCCCATGATGGACTGGACCGACCGGCACTGCCGCCACTTCCACCGCCTGCTCTCGCGGCACGCCCTGCTCTACACCGAGATGGTGACCACCGGCGCGCTGATCCACGGCGACGTGGCGCGCCACCTGCGCTTCGACGCGCTGGAGCACCCCGTGGCGCTGCAGCTGGGCGGCAGCGAGCCGCACGACCTGGCCCACGCCGCGCGGCTGGGCGCGCAATGGGGCTACGACGAGATCAACCTCAACTGCGGCTGCCCGAGCGAGCGCGTGCAGCGCGGCGCCTTCGGCGCCTGCCTGATGCGCGAGCCGCGGCTCGTGGCCGACTGCGTCGGGGCGATGGTCGACGCGGTGGACGTGCCGGTCACCGTCAAGCACCGCATCGGCATCGACCGGGACGAAGACTACGGCTTCGTGCGCGACTTCGTCGGCACCGTGGCGCAGGCGGGCTGCCGCGTCTTCATCGTGCACGCGCGCAACGCCTGGCTCAAGGGCCTGAGCCCGAAGGAGAACCGCGAGATCCCGCCGCTGCGCCACGAGGTGGCGGCGCGGCTCAAGCGCGATTTCCCCGATCTCGTGGTCGTCGTCAACGGCGGCCTGCGCAGCAGCGCCGCCGTGCACCAGCAGCTGGCGCAGCTCGACGGCGCGATGATCGGCCGCGAGGCCTACCACAACCCCTGGTGGCTCGCCGGCTGGGACGCCGAATTCTTCGGCGATGCGCCGGCGCCGCGGACCCGCGAGCAGGTCGAGGAAGCCATGGTGGCCTACATGGAGCGCGAAGCCGCCGCGCACGGCACGCACTGGTACGCCATCGCGCGCCACATGCTCGGGCTGCGCGCCGGCCTGCCGGGCGCGCGCCGCTGGCGCCAGGCCTGGAGCGACCACCGGCTCAAGCACCTGGCGCCGCGCGAGGTGATGGCGCTCGCGCGCAGCCTTCCCGGCAGCGTGAAAGCCGCCGTCACGGCCTGAAACACGCCCTCCATCATCGAGAAACGCGGCTTTCAGGTGCCTTCCGGCAACACGGCCGGCGGGGTATTACGCCACCGAATTTGCATATCTCTTCACGGCATAAGCCAATACTGGCGGGCGGTGAATGCTCCTGAATCGATCCCATTTTGCAAGCCTTTGTTTCTCAAGTGTCGCATTTGAGACAGAACATGGGGGGTTCCACGTACGGCGCAGGGATCGGATTATTGATATATTGCACTGCAACATTACTCGCGAAGTCCCCACATGCTCTACACCCTCTACGAGACCCAGCGCACGCTGATGGAGCCTTTTGCCGATCTGGCGCACGTGGCGTCCAAGTGCTACAGCAACCCGCTGTGGCCGTTCAGCGAGACACAGCTCGCGCACCGCATGGCCGCCGGCTACGACCTGCTGCACCGCCTCGGCAAGGACTACGAAAAGCCCGAGTTCGGCATCCGCACCGTCGACGTCGATGGCGTGGGCGTGGCGATCCACGAGCGCGTGGAAATCGACAGGCCGTTTTGCGAGCTGCGCCGCTTCAAGCGCTTCTCGGACGATCCGCCCACGCTCGGCAAGCTCAAGACCCAGCCGGTGGTGCTGGTGGTGGCGCCGCTGTCGGGACACCACTCCACGCTGCTGCGCGAGACCGTGCGCACCATGCTCTCGGGCCACAAGGTCTACATCACCGACTGGAAGAACGCGCGCAACGTGCCGCTCGAAGACGGCGAGTTCCACCTGGACGACTACGTCAACTACGTGCAGGAGTTCATCCGCCACCTGCAGGGCACCTACGGCCAGTGCCACGTGGTCAGCGTCTGCCAGCCGACGGTGCCGGTGCTCGCCGCCATCTCGCTCATGGCCAGCCGGGGCGAGCCGACGCCGCAGAGCATGACCATGATGGGTGGGCCGATCGACGCCAGCCGCTCGCCCACCGCGGTGGACAACCTGGCGCAGCAGCGCAGCTTAGAGTGGTTCGACAACAACGTGATCTACCGCGTGCCCAGCCGCTTCCCCGGCGCCGGCCGGCGCGTGTACCCGGGCTTTCTGCAGCACGCGGGCTTCGTCGCCATGAACCCCGACCGCCATGCATCGAGCCACTACGACTACTTCCGCAACCTGGTGAAGGGCGACGACGCCAGCACCGAGGCGCACCGCCAGTTCTACGACGAGTACAACGCCGTGCTCGACATGAGCGCCGACTACTACCTGGAGACCATCAAGACGGTGTTCCAGGACTACAGCCTGGTCAACGGCACCTGGGACGTGCGCTCGGCACAGGGCAAGACCGAGCGCGTGCGCCCGCAGGACATCACCGGCACCGCGCTGCTCACCATCGAGGGGGAGCTCGACGACATCTCGGGCTCGGGCCAGACACGGGCGGCCCACGATCTGTGCGCCAGCATCCCCGAGGCCAAGAGCCGGCATCTGACCGTCAAGGGCGCGGGCCACTACGGCATCTTCAGCGGACGCCGCTGGCGCGAGGTCGTGTACCCGCAGGTGCGCGACTTCATCGCCGCCAGCCAGACGCAGCCGCCAGCCGAGGCCAGCACGACCGGCGCCGCCGCCACCCCCCGCCCCGCCGCCGCCAGGCGCAGGGCGGCCTGAACGCCTGGTGTCGCCAGCCACCACCATCCCGCAGGACATCGACGCCCTGAGCGCGCGCATCGCGGCCGCGCTGCCGCAGACGCAGTGCACGCGCTGCGGCTATCCGGACTGCGCGGCCTACGCGCAGGCCATCGCGCGCGGCGAGGCCGCCATCAACCAGTGCCCCCCGGGCGGCGCGGAAGGCGTGGCGCGGCTCGCCGCGGTCACCGGCCAGGCGGTGCTGGCGCTCGACCCGGCCCACGGCAGCGAAGGCCCGCGCACCGTCGCGGTCATCGACGAAGACTGGTGCATAGGCTGCACGCTCTGCGCCAAGGCCTGTCCGACCGACGCGATCGTCGGCCTCCACAAGCGCATGCACACCGTCATCGACGAGCACTGCACCGGCTGCGAGCTGTGCGTGCCGGCCTGTCCGGTCGACTGCATCCGGATGGAAAACGCCAGCGGCACGGCCACCGGCTGGGCCGCGTGGTCCGCCGCGCAGCAGGAGCACGCGCACGCGCGCTACGCCGCGCGGCAGGCGCGGGAGCAGCGCGACCACGCGCCGGGACAGGGCCCGAGCGGCCCCGCCGCGCCCGGTGCCACCCCATCGACCGACGCCGGACGCGCCACCCTGGCGGCCATACTGGCGCGCTCGCGGGCACGGCACGCCCGGCCCTGACCCGGACCCCGGCGCCCGGAGCGCCGGCGCCATGTTCGATAATCGCGCGGGACACCACCGCAGGAGAGCACCAGATGGGCACGATGGAACGCATTCTTCGACTCATGGGGGAAAAAAAGGCCTCCGACGTCTACCTGTCGGCCAACGCCCCGGCCCTCATCAGGATCAACGGCACGTGCGTACCGATCAACAACCAGGACCTCAGCCCTTCGGCCCCCAAGACCCTGCTGGCGGAAATCGTGCCGCCCGAGCGCATGGAGGAGCTGGAGGAAACCGGTGAACTCAACATGGGCGTGCCGCTGACCGGCGTCGGGCGCTTCCGCATCAGCGCCATGCGCCAGCGCGGCACCTACGCGGTGGTGATCCGCTTCATCACGCAGGACATCCCGCAGCTGGCCACGCTGAACCTGCCGCCAGTGCTCGGCGAGCTCATCATGGAAAAGCGCGGCCTGATCCTCGTGGTGGGTGCGACCGGCTCGGGCAAGAGCACGACGCTCGCGGCCATGATCGACGCGCGCAACGCCACCCTGCCGGGCCACATCCTCACCGTCGAGGAACCGATCGAGTACCAGTTCAAGAACCGCAAGTCCATCGTCAACCAGCGCGAGGTGGGCAGCGACACCCGCACGCTGCAGACCGCGCTGAAGAACGCGCTGCGCCAGGCGCCGGACGTGATCCTGATCGGCGAAATCCGCGACCGCGAGACCATGTCCGCGGCAATCGCCTACGCCCAGTCGGGCCACCTGTGCCTGGCCACGCTGCACGGCAACAACAGCTACCACGCGCTCAACCGCATCCTGTCGTTCTACCCGGTGGAGGTGCGCCCCACGATGCTGGGCGACCTGGCCTCGGCGCTCAAGGCCATCGTCTCGCAGCGCCTGGTGCGCACGCCGCAGGGCGAGCGCATGCCCGCCGCCGAGGTGATGCTCAACACCAAGCTCGTCGGCGACCTGATCGAGAAGGGCGACTTCTCCGGTGTGCGCGAGGCCATGGAAAAATCCATGGCCGAAGGCTCGCAGACCTTCGAGGAGGCGCTGGCGCAGCTCATCCTGCAGGAGAAGATCACGCGCAAGGAGGGCATGGCCAACGCCGACTCGCCCACCAACCTCATGTGGCGCCTGCAAAACGACTTCAACATGGCCGGCAAGACCGCGAAGGCCCAGGCGCCGGCGCAAGAGACCGTGGAAGACAACGAGCCCTCGTTCACGGAAATCGTGCTCGACGTCAAGCCCGACTGAGCCCGAGCCCCCACCTCCCTGCCCTGCCCTACCCGCCGCCGGCGACGGCGCACCCGTCCCATGGCGGCGCGCCATCCGCCGCCCCATCCACCGCATGCTTTCCCTGAAAAACGTCACCCTGCGCCGGGGCACCAAGGTGCTGCTCGACGGCGCCAGCTGCACCATCCAGCCGGGCGAGCGCGTCGGCCTCGTGGGGCGCAACGGCGCGGGCAAATCCTCGCTCTTCGGGCTACTGCAGGGCACGCTGCACGAAGACGGCGGAGACGTCGCCCTGCCCGCGCAGTGGCGCCTGGCGAGCGTGGCGCAGGACATGCCGGAGACGGACGAACCGGCCACCGCCTTCGTGCTCGCCGGCGACACGCGCCTGGCGTCCCTGCGCGGGCGGCTCGCGCAGGCCGAGCGCGCGGGCGACGGCATGGCGATCGCGCAGGCGCACGCCGACCTGCAGGACGCCGGGGCGCACGACGCGAACGCACGCGCGCAGGCGCTGATCCTCGGGCTGGGCTTTCAGGCGGCGCAGCTGCAGCAGGCGGTCGACAGCTTCTCAGGCGGCTGGCGCATGCGCCTGCAGCTGGCCCGCGCGCTCATGTGCCCGAGCGACCTGCTGCTGCTCGACGAACCGACCAACCACCTCGACCTGGACGCGCTCGTCTGGCTCGAAAGCTGGCTCGCGCGCTACGGCGGCACCCTGCTGGTGATCAGCCACGACCGCGAGTTCCTCGACGCCGTGACGCGGGTCACGCTGCACATCGAGCACGCGCGCCTCACGCGCTACAGCGGCAACTACAGCCAGTTCGAGGAGCAGCGCGCCGAGCAGCTCGTCCTGCAGCAGGCGGCGTTCGAACGCCAGCAGGAAAAGATCGCCCACCTGCAGCACTTCATCGACCGCTTCAAGGCCAAGGCGACCAAGGCCCGGCAGGCGCAAAGCCGCGTCAAGCAGATCGAGCGCATGGAGAAGGTGGCGCCGGTGCTCGCCGAGGCGGACTTCACCTTCGCCTTCCGCCCGCCCGCGAGCCTGCCCAATCCCATGCTGGCCCTGAGCGACGCGGTCTTCGGCTACCGCGCGGACGACGGCCGCGCCATCCCCGTGGTGCGCGGCGTCAACCAGACCGTGCTGGCCGGCCAGCGCATCGGCATCCTGGGCGCCAACGGCCAGGGCAAGTCCACGCTGGTCAAGACCATCGCCCGCGCGCTCGCGCCGCTCTCGGGCAAGGTCACCGAAGGCAAGGGGCTGTCGATCGGCTATTTCGCGCAGCAGGAGCTGGACGTGCTGCGGCCGCTGGACACGCCGCTGGAGCACCTGACCGCCCTCGCCCGGGAAACCGCCACCGGCCAGGACGCACGCGAGCAAGACCTGCGCAACTACCTGGGCAGCTTCAACTTCAGCGGCGACATGGCCGCCCAGCCCGTGGACAGCATGAGCGGCGGCGAGAAAGCCCGGCTGGTGCTGGCCCTCATCGTCTGGCAGCGGCCCAACCTGCTGCTGCTCGACGAACCGACCAACCACCTCGACCTCGCGACCCGCGAGGCGCTGGCCATGGCGCTGGGGGATTTCGACGGCACCGTGATGCTCGTGAGCCACGACCGCCACCTGCTGCGCGCGGTCTGCGACGACTTCTGGCTGGTGGCGGACGGCGGGGTGCGGCCCTTCGATGGCGACCTGGACGCCTACCAGCGCTATTTGCTCGACGCCGCACGGCGCCTGCGCGAGGAGGCACGCCCGGCGCCTGCGAGGGCGGACAGCCCGGCCGCCAGCGCCCCGGCGGACCCGCGCGCCGCCCGGCGCCTGACGGCGCAGGCGCGCCAGCAGCTCGCCGAGCAGACCCGGCCCATGAAAAGGGAGCTGGCGCAGGTCGAGCAGCGCATGGCGGCGCTGGAGGCGGAAAAAACCACGCTGGAGAGCGAACTGGCCGCATCGCCCGCCCCCGCGCGCATCGCCGAAGCCGGCAAGCGCCTCAAGGCCGTGAGCGACGCGCTGGCCGGCTGCGAGGAACGCTGGCTGGCGCTCTCCGAGGCCATCGAGCAACTGGCGAAGGAAACCGAGCCTTCCTCCGCGTGAACCGCCACCCGGCAGCCGAAAATCGCAAAAATTCTTTCTATTGCAACGACTTGCATCGCTTTTCCCGCTCGATCCCGTAACTAGGTGAAAACCCGAATTTCCGGTTGAAACGGTGTCAACGCCTGCCGCAGGCCCCGCGTTGTGGGGTACATCAAAGGAGTACCGACGATGTCCATCACCCCCCCCCTTCGCCCTCAGCCCATGCTCTGGCCCGAGGACGAGCGCGACCGCAAGCGTGCGCCCGCGCGCCACTGCCTGTAATGCCGCGCGCCCACGGGCGCGCCCCATTGCCGCAGCGGCCGAAAAAAAGCCCCGCGACGCGGGGCTTTTTGCTGGGCTGCCCAGGCAGGCTCAGTTCATGTGCAGGCCGCCGTTGACCGAGAATTCGGCGCCGGTCGCGTAGCCGCCTTCGTCCGATGCCAGCCACGCGATGATGGACGCGATCTCGCTCGGCTCGCCCAGGCGCTTGACCGGCACGGTGCCGACGATCTTTTCCAGCACGTCGGGCCGGATCGCCTTGACCATGTCGGTGCCGATGTAGCCCGGCGCCACGGTGTTGACCGTCACGCCCTTGGTCGCCATCTCCTGCGCCAGCGCCATCGTGAAGCCGTGCATGCCGGCCTTGGCGGCGGAATAGTTGGTCTGCCCGGCCTGGCCCTTCTCGCCGTTCACGCTGCTGATGTTGATGATGCGGCCCCAGCCCTTCTCCACCATGTCGCCCACCACCTGCTTGGTGACGTTGAACATGCTGTTGAGGTTGGTGTCGATCACCTGCTTCCAGTCGTCGGGGGTCATCTTGACGAACATGCGGTCGCGCGTGATGCCGGCGTTGTTCACCAGGATGTCGATGCTGCCGTGCTCTGCCTTGGCCCTGGCGAAGGCTTCCACCGTGGAATCCCAGTCGCCCACGTTGCCGACCGATGCGTGGAAGGTGTAGCCGTGCGCCTTCTGCTCGTCGAGCCACTTCTGGAAATCACGCGTCGGGCCGCAGCCCGCGATGACCTTGCACCCATCCTTGTGCAAGCGCTGGCAGATCGCGGTACCGATACCACCCATGCCGCCCGTGACGTACGCTACTTTCTGACTCATTTGTGATGCTCCTTGTGTGATGACCGCGCACCCACTCTAACCTATATCCGGGGGCGGTCATGCCATGGAAAACACCGAGCACGGCCCCCCTGCTTCCTGCGGCGTCAGGCGCGCTCGACCGCGAGCGAGACCCCCATGCCGCCGCCGATGCACAGCGCCGCCAGGCCTTTTTTCGCGCCGCGGCGCTGCATCTCGTGCAGCAGCGTGACCAGGATGCGGCAGCCCGACGCGCCGATCGGGTGGCCGATGGCGATCGCACCGCCGTTGACGTTGACCCTGGACGGATCGACCGCCAGTTCCTTGTTGACCGCGCAGGCCTGCGCGGCAAAGGCTTCGTTGAGCTCGAACAGATCGACGTCGGCCACGTTCCAGCCGGCGCGCGTGAGCGCCTTGCGCGAGGCCGGCACCGGCCCCATGCCCATGGTCGCGGGGTCCAGGCCCGAGGTGCCGTAGGCGGCGATGCGCGCCAGCGGCGTGAGGCCCAGCGCGGCGGCCTTCCTGGCCGTCATCACCACCACGGCGGCCGCGCCGTCGTTGATGCCGGAGGCGTTGCCCGCCGTCACCGTGCCGGCCTTGTCGAACGCCGGGCGCAGGTGCGCGAGCACCTCGGCACTGGTCTTGCGGTTGACGAATTCGTCCACGCCGAAGACGATGGGGTCGCCCTTCTTCTGCGGCATGCTCACGGGCACGATCTCGTCGGCGAAGCGGCCCGCGTCCTGCGCCGCCGCCGCCTTCTGCTGGCTCGCCAGCGCGAGCTCATCCTGCATCTCGCGCGTGATCCCGTGCTGCCTGGCGACGTTCTCGGCGGTGATGCCCATGTGGTACTGGTTGTACACGTCCCACAGGCCGTCGACGATCATCGAATCGACCATCTTCCAGTCGCCCATGCGCTGGCCGTTGCGCGAGCCGTTGAGCACGTGCGGCGCCAGGCTCATGTTCTCCTGCCCGCCGGCCACGACGATCTCGTTGTCGCCGGTGGCGACCGACTGGGCCGCCAGCATCACCGCCTTCAGGCCCGAGCCGCAGACGGCGTTGATCGTCAGCGCCGGCGTCTCCTTGGCCACGCCCGCCTTCATCATCGCCTGGCGCGCCGGGTTCTGGCCGCAGCCGGCGGCCAGAACCTGGCCCATGATGACCTCTCCCACCTGGTCGAGCCCCACCTTGGCGCGCGCCAGCGCCTCCCTGATGGCGATGGCGCCCAGCTCGGTCGCCGGGGTGTGCGCGAGGGAACCGCCGAACTTGCCCACGGGCGTGCGCACGGCGGAAACAATGACGATGTCTTCCATGATCAACCTTTCGTTTTTCCAGAGAAACCCAGGGCGGCGCCACACCACCCTGCCTGAACCCATTGTGTCACCGCGTGCCTCATGCCTTCTGCAGCACGTAGCGCCCCGGCGCCGGCTCGATCGCCTTGAAGCGCGGCGCCTTGCCGTAGCCCTTGGGCGCGGCGATCTGCTTGCCCGCATGGCCCTGGAGCCAGGCGGCCCAGTCGTCCCACCAGCTGCCCGGGTGCTCGGTGGCGCCGGCGATCCAGTCGTCCACCTGCGCGGGGAACTTGCCGTCTTCGCGCGTCCAGTGGCTGCGCTTCTTCTTGGCGGGCGGGTTGATCACGCCGGCGATGTGGCCCGACGCGCCCATGACGAAGCGCTTCTTGCCGGGCAGGTGCTGCGTGGAGGCGTAGGCGCCGCCGATGGGCACGATGTGGTCCTCGCGCGAGCCGTAGAGGTAGACCGGCAGCTTGACCTGGCGCAGGTCGAGCTTCTCGCCGCAGACGGTGACGCCGCCGGGCTTGATGAAGTTGTTCTCGAGATAGAAATTGCGCAGATACCAGGCGTAGTAAGGGCCGGGCAGGTTGGTGCCGTCGCAGTTCCAGTACAGCAGGTCGAACGCGGGCGGCGTCTCGCCCTTGAGGTAGTTGCCGACGACGTAGTTCCACACCAGGTCGTTGGGCCGCAGGAAGCTGAAGGTGGAGGCGAGGTCCTGCCCCTTCATCAGACCGCCCTGCCCCATCTGCATCTCGCGCAGGCGCACGAAGTTCTCGTCGATGAAGACGTCGAGCACGCCGGTTTCGGTGAAGTCGATCAGCGTCGTCAGGAAGGTGGCGCTGGCCACCGAATCGTCGCCGCGCGCGGCGAGCACGGCCAGCGCGTTCGACAGCATGGTGCCGCCGACGCAGAAGCCGAGCGCGTTGATCTGCCTGGCGCCGCTGATCTGCCGCACCGTGGCGATGGCGGTGAGCACCGCGTCCTCGATGTAGTCGTCCCAGGTCTTGTCGCCGAGCGAGGCATCGGGGTTGCGCCAGCTCACGACGAAGGTGCGGTGGCCCTGCGCGACCGCGTAGCGCACGAACGAGTTGTCGGGCTGCAGGTCGAGGATGTAGTACTTGTTGATGCACGGCGGCACCATCAGGAAGGGCCGCTCGTAGACCTTGGCGGTGAGCGGCTTGTATTCGATGAGCTGGAACAGCTCGTTCTCGAACACCACCGCGCCCTCGGTGGTCGCGACGTTCTCGCCCACCTTGAAGCGGCTCTCGTCGGTCATCGAGATGTGGCCCTGCTGGATGTCCTTGAGCAGGTTGGCCATGCCCTTGGCCAGGCTCTCGCCCTGCGTCTGCAGCGCCTTCTTCTGCGCCTCGGTGTTGAACGCGAGGAAGTTGCTCGGCGCGCTGGCGGCGAGAAACTGCTCGACGCTGAAGCGGACGCGCGCGCGGGTCTTCTCGTCGGCCTGCACCGCATCGGCCATGGCCGTCAGCGTGCGCGCCTGCAGCTCGTACGCCGCCACGGCAAAGGCCGACATCGGGTTCTTGCTCCACGACTCGCCAGCGAAGCGGCGGTCCCCGCTGGACGCGGCGGCGCCGCCGCCCAGGCCCTGG
This sequence comes from Pseudomonadota bacterium, assembly GCA_963205335.1. Classification (GTDB taxonomy): domain Bacteria; phylum Pseudomonadota; class Gammaproteobacteria; order Burkholderiales; family Burkholderiaceae_C; genus Comamonas_C. The sequence goes on along the minus strand of CAUJIM010000107.1, from coordinate 11,648 downwards.
CTCCAGAGCGCGCGGGCCCCTTCGAGGTATTGCTGCTGCAGCTGCGCCAGCTTCTCGGGCGAAAAGCCCACGGGCTGCAAGGGCTGCATGGCGGTGGACACCGCACCCATGTCGACGGGCTGGATCGCATGCAGCATGCGGCCCCAGCTTTCGCGCCACAGTTGCTGCCATTGCTGCGGATTTTTTGCCCAATCGGGATCGAAACTCATGCGGCCTCCGGTAAGTATGGATGATCGAGCCGGCGCAGTCGCTGCTGCTCCCGGACACTATATTCTGCCGATCGTTTCGCGAAATCGAACCCGCCGCATGTACCTGGTCCTGATCGCCTGGCTCTACGTCACCCTCCTCATGGCCGTGGCCGAAGCGGCGTCGCCGGGCGGCACGCTGCTCGGCGCCGCCGTCACCTTCGTGTCCTACGGCCTGCTGCCCGCGGGCATCCTGGGCTACATCCTGGCCACGCCCGCGCGCAAGCGCGCCCTGCGTGCGCGCCGCGCGGCCGAGCAGGCCCGGTGGGATGCGCGGCAGGCGTCAGCCGTCGAGCCAGACGCAGGCGGCCATGCGCCCGCTGCCGCCGAGCCGGGCGGTGTCGCGCCGGTGCGAGAAGAAGCGTGACGGGTTGCCCACGGTGCACCACGGCGCCGTGCCGTCGTTGCCGCACACCTGCGCCACCCCGGCCGCCGCGAGACGCTGGCGCGCCAGCGCCGCGAGGCTGGCGAAGTACTTGCCCGGCCGCGGCCCGGCGGCAAAGCAGCGGGCAGCCTGGGGCTCGTGCGCGCAAAACGCCGCGCGCACCTCGGCGCCCACCTCGAAGGCCTGCGGCCCTATGCATGGCCCGAGCCAGGCGATCACTTCGTTTTCAGGAGCTGCTCGCGCTTGCCCATAAAGCGCTAGAGGCCAAAAATATGCCAAGGTTTGTTCCAGCACGCCCGCGGCCAATCCGCGCCAGCCGGCATGCGCCGCCGCCACGCGCGTGCCGGCGCGGTCGGTGAACAGCACCGGCAGGCAATCGGCCACCAGCACGGTGCAGGCCACGCCCGGCGCTTCGCTGCCGCAGGCATCGGCCGACAGGCCGTCGGCGCTCGCGCGGTCGAGCCGCATCACCTGCGTCCCGTGCACCTGGCGCAGGTACACCGGGCGCGCCGCGCCGCCCGGCTGCCGCAGCGCCGCGGCGAGCGCTGCCCGATTGGCGCGCACCGCCCGCGGGTCGTCGCCCACGTGGTCCCCCAGGTTGCAACGGTCCCACGGCGCCGCGCTCACGCCGCCGCTGCGCGTGGTGCACAGCGCATGCACCCGCTGGGGGGCGGGCCAGTCGGGAACGATCCAGTCCTGCACGTCGTCTTCCACTTCCATGCGCTCCAGCAAAGAGCCTATCGTGGCACACTGCGCGGCTTGTTGGCAGCGTTTCACAGATCCCCATGACCTACGCCATCCCGGCTCCCGAGCAAGCCTGCGTTCCCGTGACCGGCTCCAGCGAGCGCTTCCCCGTGCACCGCATCTACTGCGTCGGCCGCAACTACGCCGAACACGCCCGGGAGATGGGCGGCACGGGCCGCGAGGCGCCGTTCTTCTTCATGAAGCCGGCCGACGCCGTGCTGCCCGTGGCGGCGGGGCAGACCGGCGAAGTGCCCTACCCCGCGCTGACCGAGGACTACCACCATGAGATCGAGCTGGTGGTGGCCATCGGCCAGGGCGGATCGAACATCGCCGCGGTCGACGCCCTGCACCACGTGTGGGGCTACGCGGTGGGGCTGGACATGACGCGGCGCGACCTGCAGAGCCAGGCCAAGAAGCAGGGCCGCCCCTGGAGCATCTCCAAGGGGTTCGACGCGAGCGCGCCGATCGGCCCCATCACCCCGGCGGCGCAGGCCGGCGAGGTGGCGCGCGCGGCCATCTGGCTCCAGGTCAACGGCGCCGACCGCCAGCGCAGCCGCATCGACCAGATGATCTGGAGCGTGGCCGAGATCATCGGCCACCTGAGCCAGGCCTGGACCCTGCAGCCGGGCGACCTGGTCTTCACCGGCACGCCCGCGGGCGTGGGCGCCGTGGTGCGCGGCGACCTGCTCGAAGGCGGCATCGACGGGCTGCAGGCGCTGCGGGTCCGCGTGGCCTGACGCGGCTCCTCCCGCAAGACCATGTTCCCCCGCCGGCCCATCCAGCACTGCCGCGAATGCGGCGGCCCCGTGGTCTACCGCGTGCCCGACGACGGCGACACGCACCCGCGCGCCGTCTGCACGCGCTGCAACACCATCCACTACGAAAACCCGCTGATGGTGGTGGGCACCATTCCGGTGCTGGGCGATCGCGTGCTGCTGTGCCAGCGCGCGATCGAGCCGCGCTACGGCCTGTGGACGCTGCCGGCCGGCTTCATGGAACTGAACGAAACCACCGCCCAGGGCGCGGCGCGCGAGACCGACGAGGAGGCCGGCGCGCAGATCGAGATGGGCCCGCTGTTCTCGCTGCTCAACGTGACGCACGTCGGCCAGGTGCACCTGTTCTACCGCGCCACGCTGCTCAGCGAGCGCCTGGACCCCGGCCGCGAAACCATCGAGGCACGGCTGTTCACCGAGGAACAGATCCCGTGGGACACGCTGGCATTCCGCACCGTCAAGACCACGCTGCAATGCTATTTCGCCGACCGGCGGGCGGGACGGTACGGCTTTCACTGCGTCGACATCAGCTGAAGGGCCGCCGGGCCGCGGGCGGACGGGGACAGTCAGGCCACCGGCTCGGCCAGCAGCCCCCGCTCCACCATCGCCACCTGCCGCTCGGCCAGCGCAAGGCGCCCCGGCTCGTCCAGCGCGCGCAGGGGGCCGTCGATCATCAGGAACGCCATGCCGTGCACGGCCGCCCAGGCCATGAACTCGGCGCCCGGGCGCCGGGCCGGCGCCAGCAGGCCGGCAGCCACCATGGCGTCGAGCGCATCGCCCAGCAGCTCGAACGGGTCGCGCCCGCCGGCGCCGCGCGGCGCCGGGTCGTCCGGGGTGAATTCCCGCAGGCCGAAGGGGCGCGCGGCGAACGCCGTGCGAAACAGTCCCGGCTGCTGCCAGGCAAAGCGCAGGTAGCCCACGCCCACCCCGCGCAGGGCCGCGCGCGCGCGCCGGCCCGGGTCGCGCATGCGGCGCGTGGCGGCATGCACCTCGTTTTCGATCTCCCGCGCCAGCAAGGCCAGCGCGGCGGCGCGCACCGCGTCGAACAAGTCCTGGTGGCTGGCGAAATGCCGGTAGGCGGCATTGGGCACCACGCCCGCGCGGCGCGTGGCCTCGCGCAGCACGATGGCGGCGGGTCCGCCCTCGCGCGCCAGTGCGATGCCCGCATCCAGCAGCGCGCGGCGCAGATCGCCGTGGCGGTAGGTGCGGCGCGCGGGCAAATCGGGTGGGCTCGACATCTCGAAACAGATTTTATGTGGACACTGTCCAAATCCTCACGTAGCATAAGTGTACGTTGTCCACAATCGTTCCGCCAGCGCGCGGCCTTCGACCCACGACCATGCAATTCACTCCCTACCTCCACTTCGACGGCAACTGCGCCGAAGCCTTCGCCTTCTATGCCGGGCTGTTCGGCGGCACCATCGTCTACCAGGGCAGCTTCGGCGAGATGCCGGCGCAACCCGGCATGCCGCCGCTGCCCGAGAGCGCCAGGCAGCGCGTGATGCACGCGCACCTGCAGGTCGGCGCGCAGTCGCTGATGGCGTCCGACGCCCTGCCCGCCGCACCGGGGCAGGACCCCGCCGCCTGTGCAGGCGGCTACCGCAAGCCGCAGGGCCTGTGGGTGTCGATCCAGGTGGCCGACGCGGCCGAGGGCCGGCGCGTGTTCGACGCGCTGGCGCAAGGCGGCGTGGTGGCCATGCCCTTCGCAAAGACCTTCTGGTCCGAAGGCTTCGGCATGGTGACCGACCGCTTCGGCACGCCATGGATAGTCAACGTACCGGGGCAGGCCTGAGCCGCGCCGCACCCAGCCAGGAGATCCCCATGCCCGAAGACCGCACCGTCCGACTGCACCGCGTGCTGCGCACCACGCCCGCCAAGCTCTACCGCGCCTTCACCGAGGCTGAAGCCATGGCCAAGTGGCTGCCGCCGCACGGCTTCACATGCCAGGTCCATCAGTTCGAAGCCCGTGTCGGCGGGCGCTTTCGCATGTCGTTTCGCAACTTCGGCAGCGGCAACGGGCACTCGTTCGGCGGCGAATACCTCGAACTGGCGCCGGGCGAACTCATCCGCTACACCGACCGGTTCGACGACCCCAACCTGCCGGGCGTGCTGGAAGTCACCGTCAAGCTCAGACCCGTGAGCTGCGGCACCGAGCTCGCCATCACCCAGTCCGGCATCCCGCCGGCCATCCCGCTGGAGGCGTGCTACCTCGGCTGGCAGGAGTCGCTCGCGCAACTGGCCCATCTGGTGGAGGCGGACATTCCGGGTTGAGCAGGCACGCATGCCCCCCAAGTTCCACAGCCACCCGTTCGCGGCGTCTTTTCGTGCTTCGCGCAGGGAACCATGACATGACCACACCCGCCAGGAACACCATCTGCCTCTGGTTCGACCACGACGCGGAGGAAGCCGCGCGCTTCTATGCCCGGACCTTCCCCGACTCGTCGGTCGGCGCGGTGCTGCGCGCGCCGGGCGACTACCCGTCCGGCCGGCAGGGCGACGTGCTGACCGTCGAGTTCACCGTGCTGGGCATCCCCTGCCTGGGGCTCAACGGCGGCCCGGCGTTCAGGCACAGCGAGGCGTTCTCGTTCCAGATCGCGACCGTCGACCAGGCCGAGACCGACCGCTACTGGGACGCCATCGTCGGCAACGGCGGACAGGAGAGCGCCTGCGGCTGGTGCAAGGACAAATGGGGCTTGTCCTGGCAGATCACGCCGATCGCCCTGACGCGGGCGGTGGCCGACCCCGACCGCGCCGCTGCCGGGCGCGCGTTCGACGCGATGATGCAGATGGGCAAGATCGACATCGCGGCCATCGAGGCGGCGCACCGCGGACCGTGAGCGCCGTGCGGCGGGCACCACCACCCACCCAGGGAGCATCCCGTGAAAGCCAACCCCGTCGTCTGGTTCGAGATCTACGTGCAGGACATGCAGCGCGCGCAGGCGTTCTACGAAAGCGTGTTCCAGTGCCGGCTGCGGCCGGTGCAGGCGCCGGGCGGCGTGCCGCCGGGCACGCAGATGATGGCCTTTCCCGGCGACGACATGGGCAGCCACGGCGCCACCGGCATGCTGGTGCGGATGGCTGGCGTGCCCTCGGGCGGCGGCGGCTCGCTGGTCTATTTTTCCTGCGCCGACTGCGCCGTCGAGCAGGCCCGCGCGCAGGCCGCGGGCGGCCGGATCGACAAGCCCAGGTTCTCGATCGACCCTTACGGGTTCATCGCGCTCGTGGCCGATACCGAGGGCAACTGCATCGGCCTGCATTCGATGCGACGAGCCTGCGCGGTACCCGGCGGCCACGCCGCCGCCGTGGCGCATCCCGATCCGGCTCGGCAGCGGCAGCAGGTCGTGGCCGTGACCGGCATCACCGAAAACCGGCACGGCTGATGCACGGGCCGCAAACTCGGCAGACAGCGGCTCCCAAGAAGCGCGACTTATAATTTCCGCGTGTCTTACAACCTCGATAGCAGGTTCCAGGGTGATGGAGAGTCCATCCGACATCACCTGAAACACGGCTGAGCAGCAACGGCTCCACCAGCCAGCGCCGCCTGCCACGGCCGAAGTTTCGGCCTCGATGCCCAGGGCGTCCCGCCGTTTTGCGAAGCGGCAATGCGGCGCCCGCGCACCGGCTCTTGCGCACCACCCTCCGCGTGCCATTCGAGCCACCCGGCTACCCCGGAAGGTAGCCACATTCCCCGGCAACGTTCTCCGTGTGCGACCCGTCGAGGGCAGGCACTTTGGGCGATGTCACTGCATCGGGGTCGTGTGTTTTTCACGCTTCGGCCTTCGTGCCCCGCGCGTCCGGCGACACGCGGGGTGAGTTCAATCCACGGGAAAGAACCCACCAAGTGGCCAAGCAAATCATCATCGACCATGTCTTCAAGGTCTTCGGCAACGCGCCGCAAGAGGCCCTGAGGCTGGCCGGACAAGGCGTCTCCAAGCAGGAGATCCTGCAGCGCACCGGTCAATCGATCGGCGTGTTCGACGCCAGCTTCACGATAGAAGCAGGTGAAATCTTCGTCGTCATGGGCCTGTCGGGCTCGGGCAAGTCGACGCTGGTGCGCATGCTCAACCGGCTGATCGCGCCCACCAGCGGGCGCATCCTGGTCGAGGGCGAAAACATCAACGGCTACGACGACAAGCGCCTGCGCGAACTGCGGCGCAAGGACATCTCGATGGTGTTCCAGTCGTTCGCCCTGATGCCGCACCTGTCGGTGCTGGAGAACACCGCCTTCGGCCTGGAGCTGGCAGGCGTCGACCGCAGCACACGCGAGAGCGCCGCCAGGGAGGCCCTCGCGCAGGTCGGCCTGGCGGGCTGGGAGGCGAGCTACCCCGACGAGCTCTCGGGCGGCATGCAGCAGCGCGTGGGCCTGGCGCGGGCGCTGGCGGCGGACCCCTCCATCCTGCTGATGGACGAGGCGTTTTCCGCGCTCGACCCCATCATCCGCACCGAGATGCAAAGCGAACTGCTGCGCCTGCAGGAAGCCAGGCGCCGCACCATCGTCTTCATCTCGCACGACCTGGACGAGGCGATGCGCATCGGCGACCACATCGCCATCATGAAGGACGGCCAGGTGGTGCAGGTGGGCACGCCCGACGAGATCCTGCGGGCGCCGGCCGACGACTACGTGCGCGACTTCGTGCGCGGGGTGGATGCCGCCGCCGTCTTCAAGGCCGCCGACATCGCGCGCCAGGCGCTCACCGTGATCTCCGAGCAGGGTGACCGCGGCTGCCGCGCCACGCTGCGCATCCTGGAGGACTCGGACCGCGACGTGGCCTACGTGCTCAGCCCGCGCAAGCAGTACCTCGGCGTGGTCTCGTCGCAATCGCTGCGCAACGCGCTGCGCGGGCGCCAGGGCCCGCTCGGCCTGCAGCACGCCTACCTGCACGACGCCACGCCGCTGGACGCCAACGCGCCCGTGGCGGAGCTGTACGGCGCGATGGCGCACGCCCCCTGCCCGCTGCCGGTGATCGACGACGCCGGCCGGTACCTGGGCGTGGTGAGCCGGACCACGCTGATGCGCTTTCTCGACCGCGACACGCCGCCGGTGCTGCCCGCGCAGCCCGAGGTGGCGCCGCTGCAGCTCAACCCGCGGTTTCCGCACCAGGCGGCCGACCCGGTCGTCAAGGCGGCTTGAGACGAAAGGACCCCGCCATGGCCAATGAAGCCGACACCGACCCCTGGAGCGCCGCGGGCACGCCTGCCGCGCCTGCCGACGCACCTGCGGCCGCACCCGATGCCTGGGGCGCCGCCGCCGGCGGCGCGCCAGGCGGCGCAAGCTGGCTCGACGCCCCGGCCCACGCCACCGCCCCGCCCGATGGCGACGGCAGCAGCTTGGCGGCGCTCTGGCAGCAGATCAGCACCGACGGCCTGCCGGTGCAGGGCCCGATCAACGACGGCCTGGCCTGGATGGTCGGGCACTTCCGCCCGTTCTTCCAGGCGGTGCGCGCGCCGATCGACGCGATCTTGTCGGGCATCACCGACGCCCTGCTGGCCGTGCCATGGCCGCTGATGCTGCTCTTCATCGTGCTCGTCGCCTGGCAGTTCGCGGGGCGCTGGCTGGCGCTCGCCACCGCCGTTTCGCTGGCGCTGGTGGCGCTGCTGGGCATCTGGGGCGACACCATGGTGACGCTGGCGCTGGTGTTCACCTCGCTACTGTTCTGCGTCGTCATCGGCCTGCCGCTGGGCGTGCTGCTGGCGGCCAGCGACCGGGCGCAGCGCCTCACGCGCCCCCTCCTGGACGCGATGCAGACCACGCCGGCCTTCGTCTACCTGGTGCCCGTCGTCATGCTGTTCGGCATCGGCAACGTGCCGGGTGTCATCGTCACCATCGTGTTCGCACTGCCGCCGCTGGTGCGCCTGACCAACCTCGGCATCCGCCAGGTGCGGCCCGACCTGATCGAGGCCAGCCGGGCCTACGGCGCCTCGCCCTGGCAGCTGCTGTGGAAGGTGCAGCTGCCGCTGGCCATGCCGTCGATCATGGCCGGCATCAACCAGGCGCTGATGCTCAGCCTGTCGATGGTGGTCATCGCCTCGATGATCGCCGTCGGCGGCCTGGGCCAGATGGTACTGCGCGGCATCGGCCGCCTGGACATGGGGCTGGCCACCGTCGGGGGCCTGGGCATCGTGCTGCTGGCCATCGTGCTCGACCGCATCACCCAGGCCATGGGCGAGCCACGGCGCGGCGGCCAGCGCTGGTGGCACGGCGGGCCGCTCGGCCTGCTGCGGCGCAAATCTTCAAAACCATAGCTGCTTGCGCTTGCCTGGCAAGCGCTACAGCCCTGTTTCATTCAAATTTCAACCCCAGGAGAAAACCATGAAACTCCCCTCCCCCATCCGCCGCCTGCTGCTTGCCACGATGGCCGGCACCTTCGCCGTGGCCGCCACAGCGGCCGACCTGCCGGGCAAGGGCGTCAAGGTCCTGCCGCTCAAGAGCTCGATCGCCGAGGAAACCTTCCAGACCCTGCTGGTGATGAAGGCCCTCGCGCAGCTGGGCTACGACGTGCAGCCCATCAAGGAGGTGGAATACCCCGCCGCGCACATCGCCATCGGCAACGGCGACGCCACCTTCCTGGCCGACCACTGGAACCCGATGCACGCCGACTACTACAAGAACGCCGGCGGCGACGCCAAGCTCTACCGCCAGGGCATCTTCTCGTCCAACGCGGCGCAGGGCTACCTGATCGACAAGAAGACCGCCGACCAGTACCGCATCACCAACATCGGCCAGCTCAAGGATCCCAAGCTCGCCAGGCTGTTCGACAGCGACGGCGACGGCAAGGCCGACCTCACCGGCTGCAACCCCGGCTGGGGCTGCGAGGCCGTGATCGAGCACCAGCTCACCGCGTTCGGCCTGCGCCAGACCGTGACGCACCAGCAGGGCAGCTACTCCGCGCTGATCGCCGACACCCTTACGCGATACAAGGCCGGCAAGCCCGTCCTCTACTACACCTGGACGCCGTACTGGGTGAGCAACGTGCTCAAGCCCGGCAGGGACGTGGCCTGGCTGGAGGTGCCGTTCTCCTCCCTGCCCGGCGAACAGAAGGGCCTCGACACCAGGCTGCCCAACGGCAAGAACTACGGCTTCGTGGTGAACAACCAGCAGATCATCGCCAACAAGGCCTGGTGCGAGGCCAACCCGGCCGCAGCCAGGCTGTTTTCCATCATGCGGCTGCCGATCGCCGACATCAACGCGCAGAACTACCTGATGAGCCAGGGCCAGAACAAGGCGGCCGACATCGAGCGCCACACCGGGCAGTGGATCGCCGCGCACCAGCAAACCTGGGACGGCTGGCTCGCCCAGGCGCGCGCCGCGGCCAGGTGAACGCAGCCCTCCCATCCCCTGAACCACACAAGCCGCGACGCCTGCGTTGCAATGGGGCCGCGGCACGACCACCCAGGAGTTCCACCACGTGCCCCGCTTCCTGATTCGCTTTCTCCGCCTGGCAATCCTGCTGCTGGCGAGTACCCTGCTGCCGATCACCGGCGCGCAGGCAGCCGACTATGTGAGCGTCAACGCCCACGACGTCAATGTCCGCCAGCAGCCCACCACCCGGGCCCAGGCCGAATGGGTACTCGACCGCGGCTACCCGCTGCGCGTGCTCGAGCGGCGCGGGAAATGGCTCAAGGTGGCCGATCATGAAGCGACGCTCGGCTGGATCCACGCCCCGCTGACCAGCAAGACGCCGCACCGCATCGTCTCGGCGCGCAGGGCCAACCTGCGCGCCGGCCCTTCGACCGGCCAACGCCTGCTGGCCACACTGGAACGCGGTGAAACCCTGCGCACGCTGGGCACACGCGGCGGCTGGGTACGCGTCCAGCGCGAGAACGGCCAGCGCGGCTGGATCAGCGCGCGGCTGACCTGGGGCTGGTAGCCCATCCCGGGCGGCACGCCAGGCGATCCGGAGGAAAACCCCGCTCCTGCCCGCGGCCCACGGCACCGCGCACATGCCGATCGCAGGCAGGAAACCGCCTCACTGGCGCATGAAATCGATCACGATCGCGCCGGGCTCGCGCTGGCGGTACTCGATGGCCACGCCGTCGCCGTAGCGCATCTCGATCTGGCTCAGCAGCGGCAGCGGGTCGTGGTCGTTCATGAAGCGCATGGTCTCGCCGGGGTTGAGCGCATCGAGCGCGCCGAAGATGGCCGAATGGCGGAAACGCCGGGCGATGCCGCGCGCATCGAAGGGGTAGATCGCTTCCGCGGTGGTGTGGTCGTGCATGGCAGTGAAAGATGCATTGAAAATGACACTTCAGTGTAGCAACGCGGCCAGCGGCCCTCTCGCGAACGCGGGCAAGCTCACTTCATGAAGGCGCGCAGCTGCGGCAGGCTGGCCTGCGCGGCGCGGCGGCCCTCCTCGATCGCCTCGGCAGCGCGGTGGAAGTCGAGCAGCCCGAGGTGCGTGAGGCTGGGCGCCACCACCACCTCGGGCGGATCGCCCGCCATGCGCGAGCGCGTGATGCGCATCTGCATGATGGTCACGCTGGTCATCACCACGTCGAGCACCGAAGGGGTTTTCGCCCGCGGCGGCCCCGGCTCGCCTTCGCGCGGCGCGGGCAGCCAGGCGCGCAGGCGCTGCATCCAGTCCTGCGGGTCGGCGGTCGGCGGCCCGGCGGGCTCGGGCCGGGCCGGCTCCTCCTCGGGCTCCAGCGTCGCCAGCGGCTGCATGTGCCGGTGCAGGATGTCGGCGTTCAGGTCCACCGCGATCACGATGTCGGCGCCCATCGCGCGCGCGAGCGACGTCGGCACAGGGTTGACGATGCCGCCGTCGACCAGCAGGCGCCCGTCGCTGCGCTGCACCGGCGTGAACAGCCCCGGCAGCGCGATCGAGGCGCGCACCGCCTCGGCGATCGAGCCCTCGCGCAGCCAGACCTCGGCGCCCGAGTGCAGGTCGGTGGCCACGGCGGCGAACGGCAGCGGGGAGTTTTCGATGTCGAAATCGGCGAAGTGGCTGCGCCAGAAGGCGATCAGCTTCTCGCCCTTGAGCATGCCGCCCGAGAGCTTGAAATCCATGAAGCCGAAGACCTCGCGCATGCCCAGGCTCAGCACCCAGTCGGCAAAGCGCTCCAGCTCGCCGGCCGCGTAGGCCGCGCCGACCAGCGCGCCGATCGACGCGCCGCACACCACGTCGGGGCGCACGCCCTCTTCCTGCAGCGCCTGCAGCACGCCGATGTGCGCCCAGCCGCGCGCCGAGCCGCTGCCCAGCACCAGGCCGAGACGGGGGGCGCGGCGTGTCAGTGCCATGGGGCGATGCCTGCACGGAGACCGAGCGCCGCGCCTAGGCACTGGCAGTCTCCGCCCGACGGCGTGGTGGTGGTCATGGCGGACTCTGTTGGCACGCGCAGAGTATGCAGCAGCGCCGCCAGGGCCATGGTTCGCGCACCGGCCCCGCGGCGCCCGGCCGCCTGAACGCATGAGGGGCGGCAACGGCCCCCCCGGCCCCTGCCGCCCCCGGTTACGAAGCAAAAAGAACACCCGCGGGAAGTAGCGCCGGCCGCGCCCCCCCC
>CAUJIM010000106.1 GCA_963205335.1 Pseudomonadota bacterium | reverse complement strand
TGTACGCGGCCACGTGCACCGGGTTTTCCATGGTGCGCATCTTCAGGCCCTTGAGGTCGTCGGGCGTCTTCACGTCGCGGCGGCTGTTGGTCATGTGGCGGAAGCCGTTCTCGGCCCAGGCCAGCGCCTTGAAGCCCTTGGCGTCGAACTTGGTCAGCAGTTCCTGGCCGATCGGGCCGTCGAGCACCGCGCGGGCGTGCGCCTTGTCGCGGAACAGGAAGGGCACGTCCAGGATCTTGGTCTCGGGCACGAAGTTGGGCACCGGGCCGGTGGAGCTGTAGGCCAGCTCCTGCGTGCCCAGCTGCACCGCCTCGATCGATTCGCGCTCGCCGCCGAGCGCGCCGTTGTAGAAGGTCTGCACCTTGTAGCGGCCGCTGGTGCGCTTTTCCACCTCGCGCGCGAAGGTGTCTATGGCGATGCCCTGGTGCGAATTCTGCGCCGTGGAGATGCTGATGCGCATCGTGGTCTGGGCGACGGCCGCGCCGGGCGGCAGCAGGGCGGCGCCCAGCGCCAGCGCCATGCCGAATGCGATGGAGTGAAGCTTCATGAAAGATCCTGAGAAGACCCGGGTTGGAAGAGGCCACGCGGCGGGTCTGTGCGGGCGCGCGCGGACCGCACGATTATGTTGGCGCCCCGGCACTTGCCGTGTCCGGGTTTTCGCGCACTTCCGGCGATAGGGTCTTTGCGGCCCGGCTCACGAGCCCTTGTAGTCGCGGATCCTGCGGATGTTGTCCGCGCCGAACTCCTTCTCGAACTGCGCGTTCGCCTTGCCCAGCGCCTCGACGAACCGGGACTGGTCGACGTTGTCGATCACCTGCACGCCGTGCGAGCGGAAATAGGCCACGCCGGCGGCATCGTCCTTGTCCACGCGCGCCCGGTTGGCCCTGGTGCCTTCCCTGGCGGCCTCGAGGAAGGCCTGCTTGTCCGCGTCGCTCAGCTTGCCCCAGGCACCCGGGTTCATCAGCCAGACGCAGGGCGAGTAGACGTGGCCCGTCAGGCTCAGGTACTTCTGCACCTGGTCGAACTTGCCGGCGATCATGATCGACAGCGGGTTCTCCTGGCCGTCGACGGTGCCCTGCTGCAGCGCCGTGAATACCTCGGGGAAGGCCATCGGGGTCGTCACGATGCCCAGGCCCTTGAAGGCCTGGATGTGCACCGGGTTCTCCATGGTGCGCATCTTCAGGCCCTTGACGTCGCCCGGCAGGTGGATGGGGCGCACATTGTTGGTCATGTGGCGCACGCCGTTCTCGCCCCAGCCCAGCGCCTTGAAGCCGCGCTTGTCGAACTGCTTGAGCAGGTCCTGGCCGATGGGCCCGTCGAGCACGGCGCGGGCGTGCGCCTTGTCGCGGAAGAGGAAGGGCATGTCCAGGATCTTGGTCTCGGGCACGAAGTTCGGTATCGGCCCGGTGGTCGAGAACGCCAGCTCCTGCGTTCCCAGCTGCACCGCCTCGTCGTACTCGCGCTCGCCGCCCAGCGCGCCGCTGTAGAAGGTCTTGATCACGTACCGGCCATTGGTGCGTTTTTCGACCTCGCGGGCGAAGGTGTCGATCGCCACGCCCTGGTGCGAATCCTGCGACGTGGCGATGCTGATGCGCATCACGGTCTGTGCGTGGCCGGGGGCCGTGGCGAGGCCGAGGGCGAGGCACAGGCCCGCCAAGAGGTGCGTCGGTTTCATGGTGTCTCCTTGTGGTGGCTTTCAGGCGGCTGGCTGCTCCGGGATGGCGAAGCCCGAGAGCTGCTCGAGCGCGCGCACCATGCCCGAGTGGTCCCAGGCACTGCCGCCGTGTGCCACGCAGGCGCTGAAGAGCTGCTGCGCCACGGCGGTGGCGGGCAGCGCCAGCCCCAGGGCCCTGGCCGATTCGAGCGCCAGATTCAGGTCTTTCTGGTGCAGCGCGATGCGGAACCCCGGCTGCACGCTGCGCTGCAGCATGCGCTCGCCCAGTATCTCCAGCACGCGCGAGGTGGCCAGGCCGCCGAGCAGCGCCTGGCGCACCCTGGCCGGGTCGGCCCCGGCGCGCGCCGCGAACAGCAGGCCCTCCGATACCGCGCCGATGGTGAGCGCGACCACGATCTGGTTGGCCACCTTGCAGGTCTGGCCGTCGCCGACGCCGCCCACGCGCGTGATGTTCCTGCCCATCAGGGCCAGCAGCGGCCGGATGCGCTCGAAGACCTCGGGTTTGCCGCCGACCATGATCGACAGCGTGGCGTTGCGCGCGCCGACGTCGCCGCCGCTCACGGGCGCGTCCAGGTAGTCGCAGCCCAGTGCCTCGACGCGCCGGGCGAAGGTTTTGGTCTGCACCGGGGAAATCGAGCTCATGTCGACGACGGTCTTGCCGGGCGCCAGCCCGGCGGCGACGCCGTCGTCGCCGAACAGCACCTGCTGCACGTCGGGCGTGTCGGGCAGCATCAGGAAGACGACGTCGGAGCGCTGCGCCACTTCGCGCCCGTGCGCGCAGACGGTGGCGCCGGCGGCGCGGATGCTTTCGGGGACCGCGCTGCGGGTGTGGACGCACGCCTTGTGCCCGGCCGCGAGGAGGTGGCCCGCCATGGGCGTGCCCATGATGCCCAGGCCGATGAAGCCGATATCCGGGGTGTCTGCCGACATGTTGCCTGCCGTGTGAAGGAAAAGAGGGGCCAACGGCCCTCAGCGCAGGCCGTCGACCAGCGCGCGCACGGTCTGTTCGCTGGCGCCGGCGATGCGGGCGTTGGGGCGGCCGGTGGCGTAGGCCACGGCCAGCAGGATTTCATCGGCGCGCGGGGCGCCGGCGATGGCGATTTCCATCGTGTCCATCGCGTCGTAGTCCCAGCCGTCGTCGATGCCGCCGAGCGCGATGTCGAGCGCCGTCCCCGGTCCGCCGCGCTTGGCGTTGCCGGGGATCAGCGCGTAGCCCGCCCTGATCGCCCGGCGGATCGACAGGCCGATGCGGCAGTGGATCATGGCCGCGCCCTGTTCCGGATCGCCGTGCTCGCCGACGATCACGCCCTTGCCGAAGGCCAGCGGCTTGCGCCCGCCCAGGGCCGCCATGCAGCGCTGCACCAGCAGGTCGCCGACGCGCGCCGACTCGGCGATGCACTCGTCGATGACGGCCGCGCTGGCGTTGCCCTGGTGCGGATTGCCGAGCACGGCGCAGGCGGCCACCCTGAGCGCCGGAGGGTCGACGCGGGCGCCGCACAGCTGGTGGATCTCTTGCGTGACGAGGTGGATTTCCCGGATGTCCATGGTGGCGTGGTGGCTTGAGGGCAGCCAGGCAGGGTGCCTGCTGTCCGGGTCATGCTAATGACATGATGGCGCCGGGCTAAGGTCCACGCCTCGCCTTTTTCATGGGGCCATTGCCGCGGTTCCGGGACGAGAAAAAATAGTTGACAGTTAAATTAATCGTACATAAACTAATCCCACCTTACACCCAGAGGAGACACCCCATGAAGATCGTTTGCATCGGCGGCGGCCCCGGCGGCCTGTACTTCGCCCTGCTGATGAAGCAGCGCAACCCGTCGCACGACATCACCGTCGTCGAGCGCAACAAGCCCTACGACACCTTCGGTTGGGGCGTGGTGTTCTCCGACGCCACGATGGACAACATGCGCCTGTGGGACAAGGGCACCGCCGACGACATCCAGCAGGCGTTCAACCACTGGGACGACATCGAGCTGCTGTTCAAGGGCACGACGATACGTTCGGGCGGCCACGGCTTCGTCGGCATCGGCCGCAAGAAGCTGCTCAACATCCTGCAGGAGCATTGCGAGCGCATCGGCATCAAGCTGGTGTTCGAGACCGAGGTCGATTCCGACCTGGAGTTCAAGGACGCCGACCTGATCATCGCCAGCGACGGCATCAATTCCAAGATCCGCACGCTGCACGAGGAAAAATTCAAGCCCGAGCTGGTGCTGCGCCCCAACCGCTTCATCTGGCTGGGCACCAAGAAGCAGTACGACGCCTTCACCTTCATCTTCGAGAAGACCGAGCACGGCTGGTTCCAGGCGCACATCTACAAGTTCGACGAAGAGACCTCCACCTTCATCGTCGAGTGTCCCGAGCACGTCTGGCTGGCGCACGGTCTGGACAAGGCCGGGCCGGACGAGTCCATCGCCTTCTGCGAAAAGCTCTTCGCCAAGAACCTGCAGGGCGAGAAGCTGATGAGCAACGCGCGCCACCTGCGCGGCTCGGCCTGGATCAACTTCACCCGCGTCAAGTGCGACAACTGGTGGTTCAGGAACGCCAACGGCGCCCACGTGGTGCTGCTGGGCGACGCGGTGCACACGGCGCACTTCGCCATCGGCTCGGGCACCAAGCTGGCGTTCGAGGACGCGATCGAGCTCACGCGCCAGTTCCAGCTGCTCGGCGATGCCCCGGAGCGGATCGAGGAGGTGCTCACCAAGTACCAGGCCGACCGCAGCGTCGAGGCGCTGCGCCTGCAGAACGCCGCCTGGAACGCGATGGAGTGGTTCGAGGTGTGTGGCGAGCGCTACTGCGACCAGCTCGAGCCGCCGCAGTTCATGTACTCCATGCTCACGCGCAGCCAGCGGATCAGCCACGAGAACCTGCGCCTGCGCGACAAGGCCTGGCTCGAGGGCTACGAGCGCTGGCTGGCCGAGCGCGATGGCGTCAAGGTGCCGGCAGGCCAGACCCCGCCGCCGCCGATGTTCACGCCGTTCACCGTGCGCGGCCTGACGCTGAAGAACCGCGTCGTCGTCTCGCCGATGGCGCAGTACTCCTGCGTCGATGGCCTGCCCGCCGACTACCACCTGGTGCACCTGGGCGCGCGCGCCATGGGCGGCGCCGGCATGGTGTTCGCCGAGATGACCTGCATCACGCCCGAGGGCCGCATCACCCCCGGCTGCCCCGGCCTGTACAACGCCGAGCAGAAGGCGGGCTGGAAACGCATCGCCGACTGGATCCACGCGCATTCGGACGCCAAGTTCGCCATGCAGCTCGGCCATGCCGGCGCCAAGGCCTCGACCCGCCTGGCCTGGGACGGCACCGACCTGCCGCTGGAGTCAGGCAACTGGCCCATCGTGGGTGCATCGGCGCAGCAATACCTGCCCGGGGTGAGCCAGGTGTCGAAAGAAATCTCCAAGGACGAGATGCAGCAGCTCAAGCAGCGCTTCGTCGAGGCCACCAGGGACTGCATCGACATCGGCATCGACTGGCTGGAGCTGCACTGCGCGCACGGCTACCTGCTCTCGGAATTCATCTCGCCGCTGACCAATCACCGCAAGGACGAGTACGGCGGCAGCCTGGAAAACCGCCTGCGCTATCCCATCGAGGTGTTCAAGGCCATGCGCGCCGTCTGGCCGGCGGACAGGCCGATGTCGGTGCGCATCTCGGCCACCGACTGGGTGGAGGGCGGCATCACCCCGGCCGACGCGGTCGAGATCGCCAAGGCCTTCAAGGCTGCGGGCGCCGACCTGATCGACTGCTCGGCGGGCCAGGTGAGCAAGGAAGAAAAGCCGGTCTACGGCCGCATGTGGCAGACCCCGTTCGCCGACCGCGTGCGCCAGGAGGCGGGCATCGCCACCATGGCCGTGGGCGCGATCACCGAGGCCGACCACGTCAACAGCATCATCGCCGCCGGCCGCGCCGACCTGTGCGCCGTCGCCCGTCCGCACCTGGCCAACCCGGCCTGGACGCTGACCGAGGCGGCCAGGATCGGCTACACGCCCATCGCCTGGCCCCAGCAGTACTACCAGGGCAAGCGCCAGCTGGAAGCGCTGTTCGAGCGCGAGAAGGCCCAGGTGGCCGCGCAGATCGCGCAGGCGGCCATCCACGTGGCGACGTGAGCGCCGTGACCACCGTGGCAGCCGCTCCCGCGTGGGACGCGCGCCATTGCCTGGTGACGGGCGGCGCGCGCGGCATCGGCCTGGCGGTCACGCAGGCGCTGCTGGGCACCGGCGCGCGCGTCACCGTGCTCGGGCGCAGCGCCGTCGCCGCCGACCAGTTGCGGGCGCTGGCCGGCAGCGAGGAGGTTGCCGCGCGCCTGCAGGCGGTGGCGGCCGACGTGTCCGACCCCGCGGCCGTCGCGCAGGCCTTCGCGCGGGCGGGCGAGTGCTTCGGCGGCATCGACACCCTGGTCAACAACGCCGGCCAGGCGCACAGCGCGCCGTTCATGAAGATGGACATGGCCCTGTGGCAGCAGATGCTGGCGGTGAACCTGACCGGCACCATGGTCTGCACCCAGGCGGCGCTGCCCGCGATGCTGGCCGCGGGCTGGGGGCGCGTCGTCAACGTGGCCAGCACCGCGGCGCAGCGCGGCTACGCCTACGTCAGCGGCTACGTGGCGGCCAAGCACGGCGTGCTCGGGCTCACGCGCGCGCTGGCGCTGGAGCTGGCCACCAAGGGCATTACCATCAACGCGGTGTGCCCGGGCTATACCGAGACCGATTTGCTCAAGGACAGCATTGCGAATATCGTCGCCAAGACGGGCCGCAGCGAGGCCGAGGCGCGTGCGCAGCTGGCCAGCGGCAACCCGCAAGGGCGCCTGGTGCAGCCGCAGGAGGTGGCGAGCGCGGTGCTCTGGCTGTGCCAGGGCGATGCCGCAGCGGTCACCGGGCAGGACATTTCCATCAGTGGCGGGGAGGTGATGTAGCCATGGCACCGATCGATCTCGAGGCGCGCGCGCACGCCGAACACCCGGAAGAGCTGCGGCTTTGGCTGCGCATGCTGGCCTGCACCCAGCTCATCGAGCGCGAGCTGCGCACCCGCCTGCGCGAGCAGTTCGACACCACGCTGCCGCGGTTCGACCTGATGGCGCAGCTCGAGCGCGTGCCCGAGGGGCTGCGCATGAGCGAGCTGTCGCGCCGCATGATGGTGACCGGCGGCAACGTGACCGGCATCACCGACCAGCTCGAAGGCGAGGGCCTGGTCGAGCGCATCGAGGTCGAGGGCGATCGCCGCGCGTTCAGCGTGCGCCTGACGGCCAAGGGCCGCAAGGACTTCCGCGCCATGGCCCAGGCGCACGAAGCCTGGATCGTCGAGGCCTTCGCCGGGCTCGAATCGGCCGAGATACAGACGCTGCGCACCCTGCTCGGCAAGGTCAAGCGCCACTTCCACGAACTCAAGGAGACCGCATGAAGCACTATGTTCCAGAGGCCAACCCCATGCGTGCGCAGTACGGCGCACGGGCCTCCTACCAGGCCAGGCACTTCGCCTGGTCCTGCGGCGAAGACGGCGTCGCCACCGTCATGCTCAACCGCCCCGAGCGCAAGAACCCGCTCACCTTCGACAGCTACGGCGAGCTGCGCGACCTGTTCAACGGCCTGCGCCAGGCCACCGACGTGAAGGTGGTGGTGGTCACGGGCGAGGGCGGCAACTTCTGCTCCGGCGGCGACGTGCACGACATCATCGGGCCGCTCACCAAAATGACCATGCCCGAGCTGCTGGAGTTCACGCGCATGACGGGCGACCTGGTCAAGGCCATGCGCGGCTGCCCGCAGCCGATCATCGGCGCGATCGACGGCGTCTGCGCCGGCGCCGGCGCGATGATGGCGCTGGCCTGCGACATGCGCCTGGGCACGGCGGCGGCCAAGACCGCGTTCCTGTTCACCCGCGTCGGTCTGGCCGGCGCCGACATGGGCGCCTGCGCGCTGCTGCCGCGCATGATCGGGCAGGGCAGGGCGAGCGAGCTGCTCTTCACCGGCCGCGCCATGAGCGCGCAGGAGGGGCTGGCCTGGGGCTTCTTCGTCGCGCTGCACGACAGCGGCGAGCTGCTCGCCAAGGCGCAGGAGCTGGCGCGCAGCCTTGCTGCGGGCCCGATGTTCGGCCACGCCATGACCAAGAACATGCTCAGCCAGGAATGGTCCATGACGATCGACCAGGCGATCGAGGCCGAGGCGCAGGCGCAGGCCATCTGCATGCAGACGCAGGACTTCCGCCGCGCCTACGAGGCCTTCGCCGCCAAGCAGAAGCCGGTCTTCCAGGGCGATTGAGATGAGCACCGGCATCATGCAAGCGACGGCGCTGCGCCCGGCGGGCGCCCACCTGGGCCTGCCGTTCTTCGACGAGGCGCACCGGCGCATCGCCGCCGAGCTGCCCGGCTGGACCAACGCGCAGCGCGTCGACGAGTCCGACGACCGCGCCGCCTGCCGCGACTGGGTGCGGCGGCTGGGCGACGGCGGCTGGCTGAAATACTGCGTGCCCGGCGAATTCGGCGGCGCCCTGCCGCAGCTCGATTCGCGCGCGCTCGTCGTCCTGCGCGAGACGCTGGCGTTCTATTCGCCGCTGGCGGACTTCGCCTTCGCCATGCAGGGCCTGGGCAGCGGCGCGATCTCGCTCGGCGGCAGCGCGGCCACGCGCCGCGCCTACCTGCCCGAGGTCGCCAGCGGCCGCAAGATCGCCGCGTTCGCGCTCTCCGAGCCCGAGGCCGGCTCCGACGTGGCCGCCATGAAATTGATAGCTTCTGGCGCGCGCCCCGATTGCGTTGCAGGGCAAAAAGACGATAGCTATTTCCTCGACGGCCAGAAGACCTGGATCAGCAACGGCGGCATGGCCGACTTCTACTGCGTCTTCGCCAAGACCGATCCCGATGGCGGCAGCCGCGGCATCAGCGCCTTCGTCGTCGATCGCGGCGCCGAGGGGCTGGATGACTCCGCGCACATCCCCGTGATGGCGCCGCACCCGCTGGCCACGCTCAGCTTCACGCGCTGCCGCGTCGACGGCGGGCAGATGCTGGGCGAGGTGAACGGCGGCTTCAAGCTGGCGATGCAGACGCTCGACATCTTCCGCGCCAGCGTCGCCGCCGCTGCCTTGGGCATGGCGCGCCGGGCGCTGGCCGAGGCCATCCACCACGCGCAGCACCGCAGGATGTTTGGCCAGACGCTGGCCGACTTCCAGCTCACGCAGGCCAAGCTGGGCGAGATGGCCGCGCTGGTCGACGCCGGCGCGCTGCTCACCTACCGCGCCGCCTGGATGCGCGACACCGGCCAGGGCAGCCTGCGCGAGCGCAGCGTGGCCGCCGCCATGGCCAAGATGGCCGCCACCGAGAACGCCCAGCGCGTGATCGACATGGCGCTGCAGATGCATGGCGGCCTGGGCGTCATGGTCGGCAGCAAGGTGGAGTCGCTCTACCGCGACATTCGTGCGCTGCGCATCTACGAAGGTGCGACCGAGGTGCAGCAGCTCATCATCGGCAAGGCCGCCCTGCAGGAGACAAGCAAATGACCGTAGAGTCCGCGCAAACCGATTCCTTCGTCCGCGACCGGCTGCCGCCCAAGGCGCAGTGGCCGCAGTTCCGCTACGACCTGCCCGAGCAGCGGATCCCCGACCAGGCCAATCTGGTCAGCACGCTGTTCGGCGATGCCATCGCCAAGGGCTGGAGCGACCGGCCCATGCTGCGCTCGCCGGGCCAGACCCTGAGCTACCGCCAGGCCGAGGCCGAGGTCAACCGCATCTGCGGCGTGCTCTTGAACGAGCGCCAGCTCGTGCCCGGCAACCGCGTGCTGCTGCGCGGCGGCAACTCGATCGAGATGGCGCTGGCCTGGCTGGCGGTGGTCAAGGCCGGGCTGATCGCCGTGGCGACCATGCCGCTGCTGCGCGCCAAGGAGCTCGACCAGATCGCCGACAAGGGCGAGCCCGCGCTGGCGCTCTGCGAAGCACATTTGCTATCGGAAATGGAGCTTGTGGCGCAGGTCAAATCAGGGCGTTTGCCGGTTCTGGTGTTCGGCGATGCCCGGCGTGCCGATGGCCTGGAGGTGCTCTCGGCGAGGCAGGGCGCCGTTTATGCGGGCTGCCCCACGGCGGCCGACGACGTGGCGCTGCTGGCCTTCACCAGCGGCACCACCGGCGTGCCCAAGGCCTGCGTGACCACGCACCGCGAAGTGCTGGCCGCGTGCAACGCCTGGCCGCGCCACGTGCTCAAGGCCAATGAGAACGACGTGGTGACCGGTTCGCCGCCGCTGGCCTTCACCTTCGGCCTGGGCGGCCTGCTGGTGTTCCCGATGTGGGCCGGTGCCTCGATCTACTACCCCGACGGGCGCTACAGCCCCGAGAGCATGGTGCGCCAGATGCGCGAGCACGACGTGACCATCTGCTACACCGCGCCGACCTTCTATCGCCAGATGGCGCCGTTCATGCAAAGCATCGGCGTGCCCAGCCTGCGCATCAGCGTCAGCGCCGGAGAAGCGCTGCCCGACGCCACGCGCCAGCTCTGGAAGCGGGCCACGGGCCTGGAGATGCTCGACGGCATCGGCGGCACCGAGGTGTTCCACATCTACATCTCGTCCGCCGGCGCCGACGTGCGCCCCGGCGCGATCGGCAAGGTGGTGCCCGGCTACATCGCCAAGGTGGTCGACGACGACGACAACGAGCTGCCGCGCGGCACGGTGGGGCGCCTGGCGATGATCGGCCCGACGGGCTGCCGCTACATGCACGACGAGCGCCAGACCAGGTACGTGACCAACGGCTGGAACCACCCAGGCGACTCGTTCGTGCAGGACGAGGACGGCTATTTCTTCTACCAGGCGCGCAACGACGACATGATCGTCACCGCGGGCTACAACGTCGGCGGCCCCGAGGTGGAGGATTGCCTGCTGGCGCACCCGGCGGTGGCCGAGTGCGGCGTGGTCGGCAAGCCGGACGAGGCGCGGGGCACCATCATCAAGGCCTTCGTCGTGCTCAAGCCCGGCCACAAGGGCGACGAGGCCATGGTCAAGGCGCTGCAGGAGCATGTGAAGAACAGCATCGCCCCCTACAAGTACCCGCGGGAAATCGAATTTCTCTCCGCGCTGCCCCGCACCGAGACCGGCAAGGTGCAGCGCTTCAAACTGAGGCAAAGCGCATGATCCACAAGAACATCCAACCGCCCGCCTGGGCCCCTGCCAAGGGCTATGCCAATGGTGTGGCGGCGCGCGGCACGCAAATCTTCGTGGGCGGCCAGATCGGCTGGAACGCGCAGCAGCAGTTCGAGAGCGACGACTTCATCGCGCAGGTGCACCAGGCCTTGCGCAATGTCGCCGCGGTGCTGCAAGCCGCCGGCGCCGGCCCCGAGCACATGGTGCGCATGACCTGGTACGTGCTCGACCGCGACGAATACAACCGCCGGCTGAAGGAGCTGGGCGGCGTTTACCGCGACGTCATGGGCAGGCACTTTCCGGCCATGAGCTGCGTGCAGGTGGCGGGGCTGATGGAGGCGCGCGCCAAGGTCGAGATCGAAGTCACGGCGGTCATTCCCGACTGATGGACAATCCTCATCCGCCTTACCCCGTGGAACCCGCCATGTCCAAGACCAAGACCCCCTTCAGCTGGCAAGACCCGTTTGCCCTGCACGATCAGCTCAGCGCCGACGAGCGCGCGGTGCAGGACGCCGCCCACGCCTATTGCCAGGACAAGCTGCTGCCGCGCGTGCAGCAGGCCTTTCGCAGCGAGCAGACCGACCCGGCGATCTTTCGTGAAATGGGCGAGCTGGGCCTGCTGGGCCCCACCATCCCCGAGCAGTACGGCGGCGCCGGCCTGGGCTACGTCAGCTACGGCCTGATCGCGCGCGAGGTCGAGCGCGTGGACTCGGGCTACCGCTCGATGATGAGCGTGCAGTCTTCGCTCGTCATGGTGCCGATCAACGAATTCGGCAACGAGGCCACCAGGCAGAAATACCTGCCCAAGCTGGCGCGCGGCGAATGGATCGGCTGCTTTGGCCTGACCGAGCCCAACCACGGCTCCGACCCCGGCAGCATGATTACCCGCGCCCGCAAGGTCGACGGCGGCTACGAGCTCAGCGGCTCGACCATGTGGATCAGCAACAGCCCGTTCGCCGACGTCTTCGTCGTCTGGGCGAAGGACGAATCCGGCGCGATCCGCGGCTTCGTGCTCGACAAGGGCGCCAAGGGCCTGTCGGCGCCGGCGATCCACGGCAAGGTCGGCCTGCGCGCCAGCGTGACCGGCGAGATCGTGATGGACGAGGTCTTCTGCCCCGAGGAGAACGCCTTCCCCGAGGTGCGCGGCCTGAAGGGCCCGTTCACCTGTCTGAACAGCGCGCGCTACGGCATCGCCTGGGGCGCGCTGGGTGCGGCCGAGGACTGCTACCACCGTGCGCGCCAGTACGTGCTTGACCGCAAGCAGTTC
>CAUJIM010000105.1 GCA_963205335.1 Pseudomonadota bacterium | reverse complement strand
CTGCAGGTGCGCCACTGCCCGGGCCACACGCCCGGCCACGTGGTGTTCCACGCGCCGCAGATCGGGCGCTGCTTCGTCGGCGACGTGCTGTTCGCCGGCAGCATAGGCCGTACCGATTTCCCGCAGGGCAACCACGCGCAGCTGATCGCCAGCATCACCGGGCGCCTGTGGCCCATGGGCGACGAGACGGTCTTCATCCCCGGCCACGGCCCGGAGAGCACCTTCGGCCGGGAGCGGCGCAGCAACCCCTACGTCGGCGGCACCTGAAGGCTCAGGCGCCGTTCTCGTCGTCTTCGTCTTCCGGCGGCTGCGGATGCTTGACCACCGTCACCGGCACGGTGGCCAGCGGCACCAGCGCCTGGGACACCGAGCCGAGCAGCGTGCCGCGCAGGCCGCCGAAGCCGCGCGCGCCGACGACGAGCATCTCGCAGGCGCAGTTCTCGGCCATGTCCGCGAGCGTCGCGGCCACCGGGCCGAGGGCGATCTCGGTCTCGAACGGCACGCCCGCCGCCTGCACCAGCGCGACGGCCGAAGCCATCAGGTCCTGCCCGGCCTCGATGCTGGCGCGCGCGATGGCGTCGGAGTCGCGCGTGGCCAGCTCCAGGAACGAGGCTTCCTCCTGCACATGGCCGAGCACCAGCGTCGCGCGCAAGCCGCCTTCGCGCACCAGCATGAGCGCGTGGCGCACGGCGTCCAGCGCCAGTTCCGACCCATCTACCGCCACCAGGATTCTCAACATGCTCGGCTCCGTCAACCCGTCGCCGCCAGTGTAGGGCCTGTCCGGCACGTCTGGGACAATCGCGTCCCTATGCTGCACTTCGAACTGCTCGCCACCGACCCCGCCAGTCACGCGCGGCGCGGCACGCTCACGCTGAACCACGGCGTGGTGCAGACGCCGATCTTCATGCCCGTGGGCACCTACGGCACGGTCAAGGGCGTGATGCCGAGAAGCCTCGCGGAGATAGGCGCGCAGATTATCCTGGGCAACACCTTCCACCTGTGGATGCGCCCCGGCCTGGACGTGGTGCGCGGCTTCGGCGGGCTACACGCCTTCGAGCAGTGGCACAAGCCCATCCTCACGGACTCTGGGGGCTTTCAGGTCTGGAGCCTGGGGGCGATGCGCAAAATCACCGAGGACGGCGTGCACTTCGCCTCGCCGGTCAACGGCGACAGGCTGTTCCTCTCGCCCGAAGCGAGCATGCAGATCCAGACCGCACTCGACTCCGACATCGCGATGCAGCTCGACGAGTGCACGCCCTACGAGACGCAGGGCGTGCCCACGAGCGAGCGCGAGGCGCGCAAGAGCATGGAGATGAGCCTGCGCTGGGCGCGGCGCTCGCAGGAGGAGTTCGCGCGCCTGGCCAACCCCAACGCGCTCTTCGGCATCGTGCAGGGCGGCATGCACGAGCACCTGCGCGAGGAGTCGCTCGGCGCGCTCGCGGCCATGGATTTCCCGGGCTACGCGATCGGCGGCGTGAGCGTGGGCGAGCCCAAGGAAGATATGCTGCGCATCATGGCGCACACGCCGCACCGCCTGCCCGCCGACAAGCCCCGCTACCTGATGGGCGTGGGCACGCCCGAGGACCTGGTCGAGGGCGTGGCCTGCGGCGTGGACATGTTCGACTGCGTCATGCCCACGCGCAACGCGAGGAACGGCACGCTGTTCACGCGCTTCGGCGACCTCAAGATCCGCAACGCCCGCCACCGGCAGGACCACCGGCCGCTCGACCCCAGCTGCACCTGCCACGCCTGCGCCGGGGCCGAGGGCGTGAGCTGGAACGACGGCGGGCGCGGCGGCTTCTCGCGCGCCTACCTGCACCATCTGGACCGCTGCGGCGAGATGCTGGGACCCATGCTCGCCACGATCCACAACCTGCACTACTACCTGCACCTGATGCAGGAAATCCGCGACGCGCTGGACGCGGGCGCGTTCGGCCCGTTCCGCGCACGGTTCCGCGCCGAGCGCGCGGCGGGTGTCTGAGAGCCTGTCCCGGGCAGTTGCGAAACCACGGGTCCGGCATCGTCTTGTTGCACCAGGCATGAACACCTCCCGGCCCCCCGCATCCCTCCCGACGTCCCTGCTGCGCGAGCAGGGCCTGCTGGCGGCCAGCGTCTTTCTCGCCTCCCTGCTCGGCATCGCCACCCGGCCCGCGGACTACTCGGCGGCCGTCTGGTTCTCCAACGCGCTGCTGCTCGGGCTGCTGCTGCGCAACCCGGAGAGCGCGCGGCAGCCGACGACGTGGCTGTACGCCTACGCGGCGTTCTGCGCGGCCGACGCGGTGACCGGCTCCCCGTGGAGCGTCACGCTGGGGCTGAACATGGCCAACATGATCGGCGTCTTCTTCGGCTGGCGCTACCTGGTGGGGCATGCCACGGTCACGCTGGGCTTCAAGCACCAGCGCGCGGTGCTGCACCTGTGCGTCGCCAGCGTCGTGGCCACGCTCGGGGGCGCCGTTCCCGGCGCGCTGGTCAGCCAGTGGGCCTTCGGGACGCCGGTCTGGCAGGCGTTCCTGATGTGGCTTTCGAGCGAGCTGTTCGACATGCTCCTGATCCTGCCGCTGGTGCTGGCCGCGCCGCGGGGATGGATCTGGCAGTGGAAGCCCGCGTCGCTGCTGCGCCCCCTGCGCCGCGGCTCGGTCGCGCCGCTGCTGGCCCTGGCCGTGAGCGAAGCGCTGACCTACGCGGTCAACGGGCCGGGCACGCTCGGCTTCTCGGTGCCGGCGCTGGTCTGGTGCGCCATGAGCTACGGAGTGTTCCCGATCACGGTGCTGAGCCTGCTGGTGTCGATCTCCAAGGTGATCGCCATGGCGAGCGGCCCGATCAGCTTCATCCCGGACCAGCTCTCCACCGTGGTCTCGTTTCGCATCGGCGTGGCGCTGCTGTCGCTGGCGCCGCTGGCCGTCGCGGTCGCGCACCGCCTGCGCTCGCAGGCCCTGTACCGGCTGCAGCGGGCAGTCAACCACGACTACCTCACCGGCGCGCTGTCGCGCCGCGCGCTGATGGAACGGGGCAACCGCCAGCTGCAGCGCCTGCACCAGCAGGGCGCGGCCGCAGTCGTCGTGCTGCTCGACCTGGACCACTTCAAGCACATCAACGACCGCTTCGGCCACGCGCAGGGCGACGCGGTGCTGCAGCAGTTCGCCGCGCTGGTGCAGCGCAACCTGCGGCCCGAGGACCTGTTCGGGCGCATCGGCGGCGAGGAGTTCGTGCTGGTCCTGCCACGCGCCACGACCGAGCAGGCCACGCAAGTGGCCGAGCGCCTGCGCGGGCAGCTGGCCGAGTACCGCTTCGTCGTGGACGGCAGCGGCGACCTCCACGTCACGCTCAGCGCCGGGCTGCGCTCGGCCGCGCCCGTGGGGCCGGAAGACACCCTGGAGCGGCTGCTGGCGCACGCCGACGCCGCGCTCTACCAGGCCAAGAGCGCAGGGCGCAACCGGGTGCAGCGCTACGCGCCCGCGATGGCCTGACCCATTTCCAGCGACCCGGACGTCAGCCCGCGCCGCCTGCCTGACGGCGCGGGCGCGCCGCGCCGCAGCCGAAGCAATACTGCGCGAAGGTGCTGCCGCGCCGGCCGCAGTGGCCGCAGGCGGCGAACAGCCCGATGCCGCAGTGCGGGCAGAAATCGGTCGCGCCGTCCTT
Source organism: Pseudomonadota bacterium (assembly GCA_963205335.1). Lineage (GTDB taxonomy): Bacteria > Pseudomonadota > Gammaproteobacteria > Burkholderiales > Burkholderiaceae_C > Comamonas_C. The sequence goes on along the minus strand of CAUJIM010000105.1, from coordinate 31,833 downwards.
GAGCTCCACCGGCCGCTCGCACCCCGGACACACCCCCTTGGCCAGGCGCGCCAGCGCCACGTCGTAGCCCAGCTCGGCCCGCCGCTCCTGCTCGGGCAGCGCCTCGGCCTGCTTTTGCCGCTCCAGGTAGCGGTTGAGCGCCAGGATGGCGTAGCGCCCGACGAGCACGGTCACGACGATGCCGACGGCGTAGCGCACATAGCCGCCATAGCTCGGCAGGTAGGGCACCAGCTCGACGAAAAACGCCACCAGCGCGAACAGGATGAAGCCCCAGACGAAAGGCCACCAGGGGCTCTTGCGCTTCCTGGCGAACAGCCAGCCCGCCACCACCAGCAGCGGCAGCGTGAGCGCCAGGCGGTACAGGAAGACGCGCAACTCCACCCGCCGCTCCTGCGCCTGCAATTGCACGCGGGCCTGCTGCTCGAGCGTGTCCAGCCGCTGGCGCGCCTGCTTTTCCGCCTGCCGCGCATCGAGCAGCGCCTGCTGCTGCGCCTGCACCGCCTGGCGCGCGGCCAGTTCCTGCGCCTTCAGCACGTCGAGCGCCTGCGTGCGCTGCATCACCTCGGGGTCGGTCTCGGCGCGCTGGGTGGCGCTGCGCGCCGAAAGCCAGTTGGCGAAGGTCTCGCGCGCGGCCTGCGTGCCCGCGCGGGCCTTCTCGTGCTGCAACTGCGCCTGCTCGAACGCGTCCTGCGCCGTCTGCGCCGCCTGCTGCTCGCTCTTGAGCTGCTGGCGCAGCGGCTGCGCGGCCGCCTGATCGAGAAAGTCGTCGAGCCGCAGGGCGGTCTCCACCTTGGGCAGATCGCCGACGATGGTCGAGCCCAGGCCGATCAGGAAGTTGGCGAACACCAGCGCCAGCAGCCACAGGCCGCGGCGAAACCACTTCTCGGACAGACGCAGTGTCTTTGCCATGCACATCCCTCTTTTTCAATATTGATAGCTGCCAGCGCTCTCGAATAGGGCGCAAACGGCATATTTTATTGTCAATGCACCACCGCCACCACCGGGGACATGGCGCATGCCGCGACAATCGGTGCATGAGCACCGCACCCTGCCCTACCGCACCCTGGGAGCGCATCGTCGCCGACGTGGCCGACGCGCTGATCTTCATCGACACCCACGGCACGATCCGGGCCTGGAACGCCGCGGCCGCCGCGCTCTTCGGCTTCACCGCCGACGAGGCGCTGGGACACAGCGTGGACCTGATCATTCCGCCGCACCTGCGCGAAGCGCACTGGCGCGGCTTCGACCGGGCCATCGCGCACGGCCGCGCCCGCAGCAGCGAGGTGCGCACCACGCGCGGCGTGCACAAGGAGGGGCGCAAGCTCTACGTGGACATGAGCTTCGCCGTCGTCACCGACGGCCAGGGCCAGGTGCTCGGCTCGGCCGCGATGGCGCGCGACGCGACCGAGCGCTACCTGGCCGCGCGGGCCGCGGCGGCCGCGCCCGGCCCGGCGTGAGCGCCCGCGCGTCCACCGGAAAAATAACATCCGGGCACACTTGTTGTCCGGCCAGCAACCAACGCCCGACCCATGCTTGACCTGGCGCGCGCACCATGCCGCCATGTCCAACCAACGCCACCCATGCCCATGACCCGAACCTCCCTCCTCGCCGCCGTGCTGGCGCTCGCCGCGACCGCCGGCGCACACGCCGCCACCAGCGCCACCGTCGTGATCCAGACCGGGCCGCGGCCCCTGCAGGCGGCGCCCGTTCTCGTGCAGCCGCCACCACCGCCGCCGCACTACGAACGCGCGCCGCACGCACGCCGCGGCATGGTGTGGTCGCAGGGCTACTGGCAATGGCGCGGCCACCAGTACGTCTGGATCCCCGGCCAATGGGTGCGCGTGCGCCAGGGCTTCGACTACCGGCAGCCGCAGTGGGCGCAGCGCGGGGGGCAGTGGGTCTTCATCGCAGGCGACTGGAGCCGGCACGAGGTGCGCCGGGACGACCGCAGGGACCGCTACGACCGCCACGACCGCCGGGAGCGCGAGCACGACCGCGGCCTGCACCGCGGGGACTGGCGCTGAACCACGCCGCGGGCGGCTCAGCCGCCGCCCAGCCGGCACTCGATGGCGCCGAACACGCTGGCGCCGTCGCGCCCCTTCATGTCGACGGACAGGCTGTCTCCCGCGCCCAGCCACGCCGTGCCCGCCGCGCCGTCGCGCAGGGCCTCGACGGCACGTTTTTCCGCCAGGCTGCAGAAGCCGCGCGCCTCCTCGGCATTGCTCACCGCCCCGCTGCCGACGATGCTGCCGGCCGCCACGTCCCGCAGCCCGGCCAGCCGCGCCAGCAGGGTGCCGAAATCCGGCGCCATCTCGGGCCCGGTCTCGCACAGGCCGAACCTGCGGCCATTGAGCAGCACCTGCAGGGCATGGAACACCCGCGCGCCGCGCCAGGCATCGCCCAGTTCGTCCGGCGTCGCGGCCACCGGGCTGAAGGCGGTGGCCAGCGTCCGCGGACAGACGGCGCCGCCCGCCGCTGCGTCCGCCTCGCCGAGCGACAGCGACAACATGACCAGCCGCACGCCTTCGCGCGCCAGATCGCTGCCTGCGCCGCGCGCCACGTCACCGCACACCACCGCCAGGCCCGCGGCGAAGTCCAGCGGCGGAGCCTCCTCGGGCAGGGCCAGCGATGCACTCGGCCTGGCAAAGGCGTCCGACGGAAGCTGCCGCGGGCACTGCGCCCATGGCGCCGCCGCGGGCACGCGCTCGCCATGGCTGGGATAGGCACAGCCCTGCACCCACTGCCAGGCGCGCGGCAGCGGCGACAGGCACTGCCGCGGGTCGAACGGGAAGGCGTGGCGCGCCCGGCCCGCGTTCAGTTCGTCGGAGACGTCCTGCAGCTGCGGCGCCAGGAAATTCCAGTCCTCGAGCACCTGCTGCAGGCGCTGCGCGATGCCGCTCGCATAATGCGCCGTGCGCAGATCGCGCGAGACCACCAGCAGCTGGCCGTCGCGCGATCCATCGTGATAAGTCGCCAATTTCATGGGTCATGCCTGCGCAAAAGATTCCCGCCGCCCCGCGCTGCCGCGGCGCGGGCGGGCATGACAGCATAGCGCCCATGCCCGCCCGCCTCCTGTGCCTGCTCACGGCCGTCGTCCTCGCCGCGCACCTGCTGGTGCTGCGCGGGCTGGCGCTGCCGCCGGCCGCCGCGCCGCAGGCCGAGCGGCCCGCCCTGCGCACCCGCGTGCTGCCATCCCCGCCCGCGCCGGCCACCGCGCCACCTCCGCCCGTCGCCGCCACGGCGCCGGTGCGCCGCGTCCGGCCCGCGCCCGCTCCCCGGCGCCAGCCGCCGCGCCCCGCAGCAACAGCCACCACCCCGCCCGCGGCGCCCGCCGTCGGCATGCCGGCCCCGGCGCCGGTCGATGCGCCGGCCGACCTCGCGGCGCCCCCGGCCGCCGACGAGAGCGACTGGCTCGCGCAGGTGGCTGCCAATACCCTGCCCGCGCCAGGCACCCAGGCCGCCGCCGGCGACCCCGCGCCGCACGATCACAGCGGGCCCGCGCAAGCCGCCAGCACGCCGGCACCGCCTGACACGGCACCGGCACCAGCCCCCACCCCGGCCGACAGCGCCGCCACACCTCCCGTCGCCATCCCTCCCGCGGCCGTGCTGTCGTTCGAGGCGCGGGGGCGGGTCAAGGGCTTCGACTACCGCGCCAGCGCCGAACTGTCGTGGCTGCCCGAGGGCGGGCACTACCTGGCACGCCAGAAGGTCAGCGCCTTCCTGCTGGGCTCGCGCTCGCAGGAAAGCACCGGCACCCTCGGCGCCGCCGGCCTGCGGCCGCAGCGCTTCGTCGACCAGTTCCGCTCGGCGCGCACGGCGCAGTTCGACTACGCCAGCCACGAGGTCCGCTTCAGCGACGGCGCCAGCGCCACGGCCCCGATCGGCGACGGCGCGCAAGACCGCCTGAGCGTGTTCTTCCAGCTCGGCGCGCTGCTGGCAGCCGACCCCGCCCGCTACCCGCCCGGCACGCGCATCGCGTTCGAGACGGTGGGCGCGCGCCGGGTCGACCGCTGGGTCTTCAGCGTCCAGGGGCCGGAACGGCTCGATCTGCCGCTCGGCCCCACCGCCGCGCTCAAGCTGCAGCGGGTGCACGACGAGGGCAGCGACCAGAAGGACGAGCTGTGGCTCGGGACCGAGCTGCACTACCTGCCGGTGCGCATCCGCCTGGCACAGGACCATGGCGACTTCGCCGACCTGTCCCTCGCAAGCCACGAGACGCCCTGAGCGCGTGTCCGCGCGCCGGCGCGACGCCGTGCGGCGATCTGGCTATCCTTGCTGCAGCCATCGCTTCCGGGATACGCCATGACCACCGCCACCTTCGATGCCCCGCTCGCCGCGGAGCGCCTCGCCCGCGCCTGGGACGAGGACCTCACGCAGCAGCTCGAGGACTACATCGCCATCCCCGCCAAGTCCCCCGCCTTCGCCGCCGACTGGCAGGCGCAGGGGCACATCGACACCGTGGTGCGGCGCGCGGCCGCGTGGGTGGAGCAGCAACAGGTGGCGGGCCTCGCGCTGGAGGTGGTGCGCCTGCCGGGGCGCACGCCGGTGATCTTCTTCGAGGTGCCCGCCGCGCACACCGCCTCCACGCACACCGCGCTGGTGTACGGGCACCTGGACAAGCAGCCCGAGTTCGAGGGCTGGCGCGCCGGCCTCGGGCCGTGGACGCCGGTGATCCAGGACGACAGGCTCTACGGCCGCGGCGGCGCGGACGACGGCTACGCGGTGTACGCCAGCGTCGCCGCGATCAAGGAGCTGCAGCGCCAGGGCGTGGCGCACCCGCGCATCGTCGGCCTGTTCGAGACCTGCGAGGAAAGCGGCTCCCGCGACCTGCTGCCCTACGTGGACGCGCTGCGCGCGCGCCTGGGGCAGGTGGCGCTGGTCGTCTGCCTCGATTCGGGCGCGGGCAACTACGACCAGCTCTGGCTCACCACCAGCCTGCGCGGCATGGCCAGCGGCACGCTCAGGGTGGAGATCCTGACCGAGGGCGTGCACTCGGGCGACGCCTCGGGCCTCGTGCCCTCGTCGTTTCGCATCATGCGGCAGGTGCTCGACCGGCTGGAAGACGCGCGCACCGGGCGCCTGCTGCCCGCGAGCTTCCACTGCGCGGTGCCGCCCGAGCGCCTGGCGCAGGCGCAGGCCACGGCGGCCATCCTGGGCGACTCGGCGATCCGCAGCTTCCCCTGGGCGCACCACGACTGCGCGGGCGGCCCGCAAGTGGCGCTGCCCACCACCAGCGACCCGGTGCAGGCGCTGCTGCGGCGCACCTGGGAGCCGACGCTCTCGGTCACCGGCGCCGAGGGCCTGCCGGCGCTCAAGGACGCGGGCAACGTGCTGCGCCCCTACACCGCGTTCAAGCTCAGCCTGCGCCTGCCGCCCACGGTGGACGCGGGCGCCTGCGTGGCCGAGATGAAGCGCCTGCTGGAAGACAACGCGCCGTACCAGGCGCGCGTGACCTTCCACGCCGACGGCGCGGCCAACGGCTGGAACGCGCCCGCCGTCGCGCCCTGGCTCGCCGGCGCGCTCGACGCCGCGAGCCAGGCGCACTTCGGCGCGCCCTGCGGCTACATCGGCCAGGGCGGCACCATCCCCCTGATGAACATCCTGAGCCAGGGCTTTCCCAGCGCGCAGATGATGGTCTGCGGCGTGCTCGGCCCGAAGAGCAACGCGCACGGGCCCAACGAGTTCCTGCACCTGCCCTACGCCAAGCGGCTCACCGCCGCCGTGGCGCAGGTGATCGCCGGCATGCCGTGAGCCGCCCGGAAGGCAATGGCCTTTTTCGGATCCAGCGCTTTACTGGCAAGCGCTGGCAGCTCCTTTTCGAGGAGCGAACCGCCGTCAGAACGTCCCCGGATACAGCCCGCCGTCGAGCAGCAGGTTCTGCCCCGTGATGTAGCCCGCCTGCCGGCCGCACAGGAAGGCGCAGAGCGCGCCGAATTCGTCGGGCGAGCCGAAGCGCCGCGCCGGCGCCTGGGCCGCCTGCGCGGCGCGGATCGCCTCGATCGGCTTGCCGGTCTTCTCGGCCGCGGCGACCAGCGTGGCGTTCAGGCGGTCGGTGTCGAACTTGCCCGGCAGCAGGTTGTTGACCGTCACGCCCCTGGCGGCGATGCCCGAGCGCGCCAGCCCCGCGACGAAGCCCGTGAGGCCGCTGCGCGCGCCGTTGGACAGCGCCAGGATGTCGATCGGCGCCTTCACCGCGCTGGAGGTGATGTTGACGATGCGGCCGAACCCGCGCGCCGCCATGCCGTCGACCGTGGCCTGGATCAGCGCGATGGGAGTGAGCATGTTGGCGTCGATCGCGCGCACCCAGTCCTCGCGCGAGAAACCGCGGAAGTCGCCCGTGGGCGGGCCGCCCGCGTTGGTCACCACGATGTCGAAGTCCCGGCCCGGGCCGCCCGCGGCGGACCACACGGCCTCGCGCCCCGCATCGCTGGTGATGTCGCAGGCCACCGCCACCACTTCGGGTGCTTTCTGGCCCGTGGCGCTTGCCCAGCCTGCGCCAGCAGCTCTCAATTGCGCAGCAGCCTGGTGCAGCGGCGCCTCGGTGCGCGCGTTGATCAAGACGTTCACGCCCTCGGCGGCGAGCGCCCTGGCGCAGCCGAAACCCAGCCCCTTGCTGGCGGCGCAGACCAGCGCCCAGCGCCCGGCAATGCCCAAATCCATGGTGTGCTCTCCTGGTGCGATGTCGCGCGCCCCTGCGCGCGCAGGGGCTACTTATAGCAAGTCGCCGGGTCTTCGGCCGCGCCGGGCAGGCACAGCCGCATGCGCAGCCCCCCGAGCGGCGACTCGCTGGCGGCGATCTCGCCGCCATAGGTCTGCGCCAGCGTGCGCACGATGTCCAGCCCCAGCCCCGCGCCCCGGCGCGTGTCGCCGAGCTGCACGCCGCGCTCGAACATGCGCGCGCGCTCGGCCTCGGGAATGCCGGGGCCGTCGTCGTCGATGGTGAAGCACAGCCGCCCGCCCTCGCGCTGCACCGCGACGCGCACGAGCGAGCGCGCCCATTTGCCGGCGTTGTCGATCAGGTTGCCGAGCATCTCGTAGAGGTCTTGCGCCTCGCCGCGAAAGCGCCCGTCGGCCGCGCCGGGCGCGATCTCGAAGCGCACGCCGCGCCCGGCGTGCAGCCGCGCCATGGTGCGCACCAGCGCCTCGAGCGGCGCCGCCACCGGCGTGGCCAGGCCGGTGGCGCGCACGGCGGCGGCGGCGCGCGAGCGCGCCAGGTGCCAGTCGACCTGGCGGCGCGCGGTCTCGACCTGCTCGCGCACCAGGCGGGCCAGGGGCGTGGCCTCCTGCGCCGCGGCGTTGGCCAGGATGGTGAGCGGCGTGTTCACCGCGTGCGCCAGGTTGCCCGCCTGCGCGCGGGCGCGCTGCACCATGTCGGCGTTCTCCGCGAGCACGTGGTTGAACTCCGCCACCAGCGGCTGCAGCTCCTGCGGGAAGCGCCCCTGAAGCTGCGCGTCGGCGCCCGCGCGCACGGCGGCCAGGCGCCGGCGCAGCAGCGCCAGGGGCTTGAGCGCCAGCTGCAGCTGCAGCGCCACGGCCAGCACCAGCCCGAGCGCCAGCACACCCAGGGCGGACCACAGCAGGCGCGTGAAGCGCGCCACGGGCTCGGCGATCAGTGCCTCGTCGCCCGCCACCGCCAGGCGCAGCGGCGGCGCATCGTCGTCGGGCAGCTGCAGCGTGCGCGCCACCGCGAGCAGAGCGCGGCCCTGGCCGTCCTCGAGCTGCAGCACCTGGTCGCCGGGGCCCGCGGCCGCGGGCAGCCGCAGCGTCTGGTCCCAGAGCGAGCGCGAGCGCGCCAGCGCCGCCTGCGGCTGCCCGCCCAGCCGGTCGATCTGCCAGTACCAGCCCGACAGCGGCCGGGCCAGGCGCGCGTCGCCCGCCATCGCGCCGACCTGCACGCGCCCGTCCACCCAGTCGATGGCGCCGCTCAGCTGGTCGAGCTGCAGCACGAGCTGCGCCTGCCACTGCTGGCGCACGTGGTCGCGAAACAGTGCCGCCAGGCCCCAGCCGGCCACCGCGAGCGTGAGCGCCACCCAGACGAGCGTGCCCGCCAGCAGGCGCCAGCGCAGCGAGCCCGTCATGCGCCGCCAGCGGCAGGCTCCACCAGCCGGTAGCCGAGGCCGCGCACGGTTTCTATGCTGCCTTCGGGCAGCTTCTTCCTCAGGCGGGCGACGAAGACCTCGATGGTGTTGGAGTCGCGGTCTTCGTCCTGCGGGTAGATGTGCTCGGACAGCTCGGTGCGCGAGAGCACCTGGCCCTTGCGCTGCATCAGCAGCGACAGCAGCTTGAACTCGTGGCTGGTGAGCACCAGCGGCTGGCCGTCGACCAGCACGCGCGCGGCGCGCGTGTCGAGCCAGATGCTGCCGCAGCGCCACTCGCTGCTGGCGTGCTCGGTGCTGCGGCGCAGGAGCGCGCGCAGGCGGGCGAGCAGTTCCTGCATGTGGAAGGGCTTGGCCAGGTAGTCGTCCGCGCCCGCGTCCATGCCCTCGACCTTCTCCTGCCAGCTGCCGCGCGCGGTGAGGACCAGCACCGGCATGCCGCGGCCGGCCGCGCGCCAGCGGCGCAGCACCGACAGGCCGTCGATCTGCGGCAGGCCCAGGTCGAGCACCACCGCGTCGAAGTCCTCCACCTCGCCCAGGTAGTGCGCCTCGCGGCCATCGCCCGCCTGCTCCACCGTGTGGCCCGCGCCCTGCAGCGCCTGCACCAGCTGGCCGCGCAGCGTGGGCTCGTCCTCGACCACGAGGAGGCGCATCAGCGCGGCTCCTTGCGCTTGACCTGGAGCACCGTGCCGTCGCGCGCGTCCACCTCCAGCTTGGCCACGCGCCCGTCGGCCTGCAGCAGGCGGATCTCGTAGATGAAGCGCCCGTGCTCGCGCTCGAACTCGACCTTGAGCACCTGGCCGGCGTAGCCCTCCTGTTCGACCCTGGCCAGCACGGCGGCGAGCGGCAGCACCCGGCCCTGCGCCAGCGCCTGGCGCGCGCGCTCGTGGTCGTCGTCATCGGCGTGCAGCGCGCCGGCGCCGCCCAGCGCGGCGAGCAGCAGGCCGAGCAGCGCCAGGCGGCGTGGGCGGGAGAGGTGGCGCGCGGTCATGGGCCGAATGTATAGCCGCCCCGCGATGAACGAAAGATGAACACGGCGCGGGGCTTGACGATATCAGCGCGCACTTATAATATAGTAATAACTTACTTTCTTTTGGGCGATGCCATGGGCACTCCCGGCCAATACCTTCGCGCCGACGCACGGCGCGCCGCCACGGTCGAGGCCGTGATCGAGCTGGCGGCGCAGACTCCCCCGAGCGAGATCTCCACCACCGCCATCGCCAGGCACATGGGCGTGACGCAGGGCGCGCTGTTCAAGCACTTCCCGACCAAGGAGGCGATCCTCGAATCGGTCATGGACTGGGTCGCCGGGCGGCTGCTGGCGCGCGTGGACCGGGCGATCCGCGCCGCGCCCGCGCCGCTGGCGGCGCTGGAGGCGGTGTTCCTGGCGCACGTGCGCTTCATCGTCGAGCACCCCGGCGTGCCCCGCATGCTCTTCGGCGAGCTGCAGCGCGCCGCGCCCACCGCGCCCAAGCGCATGGCGCAGGCGCTGATCCAGCGCTACGGCGAGCGGCTGCGGCGCCTGATCGCCGAAGGCCGGGAGCGCGGCGAGATCGGCGAGCAGGTCGACGCCGACGCCGCCGTGCTGCTCTTCATCGGCACCATCCAGGGCCTGGTGATGCAGTCCATGCTGGCGGGCGACGTGCGGCAGATGCGCACGCAGGCGCCCGGCGTCTTCGCGCTCTACCGCCGGGCGATTGCCGGAGGTGCCCGATGAAAGCCGCCCTGCCCAGGCGCCGCACGCTGGCGCTGCTCGCCGTGGTGCTGCCGCTGGCGGCCCTGCTCGGCTACGTGGCGCTGCGCTCCGGGCCGCTGGCGCCGGTGCAGGTCACCGAGCAGAAGGTGGGCGACGCAGCCATCGTCCCGGCGCTGTTCGGCATCGGCACCGTGCAGGCGCGCCACACCGTGCGCATCGGGCCGACGCTGGCCGCGCGCGTCAGGCGGCTGGACGTGGACGTGGGCGACGCGGTGCGCGCCGGGCAGGTGCTCGGCGAGATGGAGCCGGTCGATCTGGACGAGCGCCTGCGCGCGCTGGAGGCAGCGCACAGGCGCGCCGAGGCGGCGCTGCGCGAGGCGACGGCGCGCCAGGGTTTTGCCGCGGCGCAGGCCGACCGCTACGCGCGGCTGCTGGCCGCGCGCTCCACCAGCGAGGAGCTGCTGCTCACCAGGCGCCAGGAACTGGCGGTGGCCGATGCGGCGCTGGCCGCCGCGCGCGAGGAAGTCAGGCGTGCCAGCGCCGACCGGGCGGCGCTGCGGGCCCAGCGCGCGCAGTTGCGCCTGGTGGCGCCGGGCGACGGCATCGTCAGCGCGCGCGAGGCCGAGCCGGGCAGCACCGTCGTGGCCGGCGCGGCCGTGCTCGAGGTGATCGATCCGCAGAGCCTGTGGATCGACCTGCGGCTGGACCAGATCAGCGCCGCCGGGCTCACGCGGGGGCTCCCCGCGCAGATTCGCCTGCGCTCGCGCCGCGGTGAGCCCCTGAAGGGCCGCGTGCTGCGCGTCGAGCCCAAGGCCGACGCGGTGACCGAAGAGCTGCTCGCCAAGGTGGTGTTCGATGCGCTGCCGGCGCCGCTGCCGGCGCTCGGCGAGCTGGCGGAAGTGACGCTGGCGCTGGCGCCGCTGGCCAGCGCGCCGGTGGTGCCCAATGCCGCCTTGCACAGCCGCGGCGCCCGAACCGGAGTGTGGCAGCTCGCCGACGGCCGGGCGCGCTTCGTGCCGATCAAGACCGGCCGCGCCGATCTCGACGGCCGGGTGCAGGTCACCGAAGGGCTGAAAGCGGGCGATTCCATCATCGTCTACAGCGAACGCGCGCTGAAGGACCGGCAGCGCGTGCATGCGGTCGGGCGCATCGCCGGGGCGGCGCCATGATCTCGCTGGCCGGGCGCGACATCCTGCACAGCTGGGGCAAGTTCGTCTTCACCGGCTTCGGCCTGGGCCTGCTGATCGGCGTGACGCTGGTGATGGCCGGGGTCTACCGCGGCATGGTGGACGACGGCCAGGCGCTGCTGGACAACAGCGGCGCCGACCTCTGGGTGGTGCAGCAGGACACGCTCGGGCCCTACGCCGAATCGTCCAGCCTGCCCGACGACGCCTGGCGCCAGGTCCGCGCGCTGCCCGGCGTGGCGCGTGCCGCGGGCGTGACCTACTTCACGATGCAGGTGCGCCAGGGCAGCCGCGACGTGCGCGCCATGGTCGTGGGCACCGCGGCGGACGACGGTGCCGGCACGCCCGGCTGGCCGCCCACGCTGGTGGCGGGCCGGCAGATCACGCGCGGGCACTACGAGGCGGTGGCCGACGTCGCCGGCGGCTTTCGCCTGGGCGACGTGCTGGGCATCCGCCGCCACCGGTACGAGGTGGTGGGCCTGACGCGGCGCATGGTCTCGTCCAGCGGCGACCCGATGGTCTTCATCCCGCTCAAGGACGCGCAGCAGGCGCAGTTCCTCAGGGACAACGACGCCATCCACGCCAACCGCCGCCGCACCGCCGCCAACCCGGCCTTCAACCGCCCCGGCGTGCCCGGCCTGCTCGACGCGATCGACGCTTCGCAGGCCACGAGCACCTCGGTCAACGCCGTGCTGGTGCGGCTGGCCCCGGGCGCCAACGCCGAGGCGACGGCGCGGGCGATCGAGCGCGGCACGCTGCTCACGGTGCACACCCGCGCGGCGATGCAGGACATCCTGGTGAGCAAGCTGATCGCCACCTCGGCCAAGCAGATCGGCATGTTCCTGGCAATCCTGGCGATCGTCAGCGCGGCCATCGTCGCCTTCATCATCTACACGCTGACCATGGACAAGATCCGCGAGATCGCGGTGCTCAAGCTCATCGGCACGAAGAACCGCACCATCGCCGCGATGATCCTGCAGCAGGCGCTGGCGCTGGGCCTGATCGGTTTCGCCGTGGGCAAGATCAGCGCCACCTGGTCGGCGCCGGTCTTTCCCAAGTACGTGCTGCTGATCCCGCAGGATTCGGTCCTCGGCTTCTTCGCGGTGATGGCGATCTGCGCGGCCGCCAGCGTCGTGGCGATCCGCATGGCGCTGCGCGTGGACCCGGCCGAGGCCATCGGCGGCTGAGATGGGCCAAGGCATCCATATCGAAGGCCTGTCCAAGCGCTACGGCTCGGGCGACACCGCCGTGCTCGCGCTCAAGAACGTGACCATGCACGTCGCGCCCGGCGAAGTGGTCGGGCTGATCGGCCCCTCGGGCTCGGGCAAGAGCACGCTGCTCAAATGCCTGGGCGCGGTGATCGACCCGACCAGCGGGCGCATGGCGCTGGGCGAGGAAGTGATCTTCGACAACGGCTGGCGGGTAGCGGACCTGCGCGCGCTGCGGCGCGACAGGATCGGCTTCGTCTTCCAGGCGCCCTACCTCATCCCCTTCCTCGACGTGCTGGACAACGTGGCGCTGCTGCCCATGCTCGCCGGCGTGCCCAACGGCCAGGCGCGCGAACAGGCGCTGGCGCTGCTCACCGCACTGGACGTGCAGCACCGCGCCGGCGCCATGCCCACGCAGCTCTCGGGCGGCGAGCAGCAGCGCGTGGCGATCGCGCGCGGGCTCGTCAACCGCCCGCCGGTGATCCTGGCCGACGAGCCCACCGCGCCGCTCGACTCCGAGCGCGCGATGGCCGTCGTGCGCATCCTCAACGACATGGCGCGCAAGTACCAGACCGCCGTCATCGTCGTCACGCACGACGAGAAGATCATCCCCACCTTCCAGCGCATCTACCACATCCGCGACGGCGTGACGCACGAGGAAGCGGGCGAGGGCAGGAGCTTCTGAGGGCCTGTCCACGATGAACCGCGCATGAACGCGCGCTTCAGCACCGATTCACCGCACGGCTCCTACATTGGCTGCGAACACACAGTCCGCGAAAGGAGCTTTCCGATGCATCGCCCCACGATTCCCGCGGCCCCGCTGGCCGCCCTCATCCTGGCGCTCGCGGCGCTGCCGGCCCTGGCCGGCGACGACTGCGACGTGCCGGTCCAGCGCTGGCAGTCGCGCGACGCCGTGCGGCAGATGGCCGCGCACAAGGGCTGGACGCTGGAGCGCCTGAAGATCGACGACGGCTGCTACGAAATCCGCGGCCGCGACGCCGAGGGCCGCCGCTTCAAGGCCAAGCTGGACCCCGAGACGCTGGAGCCCGTCAGCATGAAGCGGCGCGAGCAGGAGCGCGACGATGGGCGCGACCGGGAGCGCGAACGCCGCCGCCAGCACGCGCCGGACGCCCCGGCCGCTGCGCCCGGCACCGGGCCCGCGTCACCGCTCTTCACTCCGGGCAGCAAACCCCGCGGGCAGGTCGAGTGATGGAAAAATTTGAATCAAATGAGGCTATAGCGCTTGATGGACAAGCGCTGTCAGCTATCAAATAGAGAGGAATGATCATGAAAAAACCCGTTCTCGCCACCCTCGCCGCCGCCTGCGCGCTAGCCGTGCCGGCGCTGGCCCAGAGCCGCGAAGTCACGCTGACGACGCAGCTCAAGAACTACGGCGGCGACGGCGCCTACCTGGCCGTCTACCTGACCGACGCCAAGGGCGCCTACACCGGCACCCTGTGGGTCGCCGGCGGCAAGGCCAAGTACCACAGGCACCTGAGCGACTGGAACCGCCTGTCGGCCGGTGACGCCAAGCGCCTGCAGGGCGTGACCGGCGCCAGCGTGGGCGCGGGCCGCACGCTCAAGGTGACGGCCGACCTGGCCGACGCGCTGATCGACGCCGGCTACGAGATCCACGTCGATGCCGCCGTGGAAGACATGCGCGACAGCCCCTCCGAAGTGCGCCTGCCCCTGACGGCCGCCGGCGCCGGTAAGGCGCAAACCGGCAAGCAGTACATCCAGTCCGTGAGCTACCAAATCAAATAAACCGATGCCTTGGCGACAAATCCACCGCTGGCTCGGCCTGGTGGCCGGCACCGTGGCCCTGGTGCTGGGCCTGACCGGCGCGGTGCTCTCGCTGGACCCGGTGCTCTCCAGCTGGCAGGCCCGGCCCACGCCGGGCAGCCTGAGCGTGGCGCAGCTGGCCGGGCAGATCGCGGCCAGCGTCCCCGGCGCGGAGGAAATGCGCCGCCTGCCCTCGGGCGAGATCGTGGTCTACGGCTTCGACAACGGCCAGGCACGCGCCAGCCGCGTCGATCCGCAAAGCGGCCAGGTGCTGGGCGAGTACCAGCCCTCGGCCACGATGCGCTGGTTCAGGAACCTGCACCGCAGCTTTTTGCTGGGCGATGGCGGGCGCATCGCGGCGGCGCTCGTGGCCCTGGCCATGGGGCTGCTCGCCATCACCGGCGGGGTGCTGCTGGCGCGGCGCCTGGGCGGCTGGCGCAAGCTGCTCGGCCGCGTGCGCGGCACGCTGGTTCAACGCCTGCACGTGGTCACCGGACGCGTGGTGCTGGCGGTGCTGCTGCTCAGCTCGGTCACGGCGCTGACCATGAGCGCGGCCACCTTCGGCTGGGTCACGTTGGACGCCGACGCCGAGCCGGATCTCGCCCCCAGCACCGCGGCCACCGCCGACCTGCCTGCCGCCCAATTGCCGCTGCTGCGCGAACTGCCGGTGCGCGAGCTGCAGAAACTCAACTTCCCCGCCGCCGACGACCCCGCGGACACCTGGCAGGTGACGATGACGCGAGGCCAGGGCTGGATCGATCGCCACAGCGGCCAGACGCTGGCCTGGCACGACGCCAGCACCGCCCAGCGGCTGAACGACTGGGCCGTGCTGCTGCACACCGGCGAAGGCGCCTGGGCCTGGGCGCCGGTGCTGGGGCTGGCCGGCCTGTCCATCCCTCTGTTCTGGGTGACCGGCCTGATGCTGTGGTGGCAGGCCCGCAGCCAGCGCCCGCGCCTGGCCCGCAACAGCGCGCCGGGGCAGGCCGGCACTCTCATCTTCGTCGCCAGCGAGAACGGCTCGACCTGGGGCTTCGCCCAGGCGCTGCACGCGGCGCTGGTGCAGGCCGGGCACGCCGTGCACACCAGCGGCCTGGAGAACTTCCAGGTCCCGCCCAGCGCCCGGCAGGTTTTGCTGCTGGCCGCCACCTACGGCGACGGCCAGGCGCCGGCGCACGCGGCGCACGCGCTGGAGCGCATCGCACACGCGCCGGTCACTGCGGCGCGCGTGGCGGTGCTGGGCTTCGGCGACCGCCAGTTCAAGGCCTTCTGCGCCTACGCCGAGGCGCTCGATGGCGCTTTGCGCGAGCGCGGCTGGGCCAGCCTGCTGCCGCTGGGGCGCATCCACCAGCAATCGGCGCAGGAATTCACCCGCTGGGGCGAGCTGTTGGCCGAGCAGCTGGGCCAGCCGCTCACGATCAACTACCGCCCGCGCCTGCCGCGCACCACCGGGCTGGAACTGGTCTCGCGCCAGGACTACCCGGGCGGCGCGGGCGAGCCGGCGGCCATCCTGCGCTTCAAGTGGCCCAAGGCGAGCTGGCTCGACCGCCTCACCGGCCGCGCGCTGCCGCGCTTTGCTGCCGGCGACCTGCTGGGCGTGCTGGCCCCGGGCAGCGCCGTGCCGCGCCTGTATTCGCTGGCCAGCGGCTGGCGCGACGGCTTCGTCGAGATCTGCGTGCGCCGCCGCGCCGGCGGCGTGTGCTCGGGCTACCTGCACGGCCTGGAGCCGGGCGCGCGCATCGCAGCCTTCATCCGCCCCAACCCCGCCTTCACGCTGGAGGCCACGCGCCGGCCGGTGATGCTGATCGGCGCCGGCACCGGCGTGGCGCCGCTGGCCGGCTTCATCCGCGGCAACACGGGGCACACGCCCATGCACCTGTACTACGGCGCGCGCGACCCGGCGCTGGACTATTACTTCGAGGACGACCTGCAGCGCTGGCTGGCCGAGCAGCGCCTGGCCAGCCTGAACACCAGCTTCTCGCGCACGCCGCAGGGCGGCGGCTACGTGCAGGAGGCCCTGCAGCGCGACGCCCCGCGCCTGCGCGAGCTGGTCTCCAGGGGCGCCATCGTGCGCGTGTGCGGCAGCCAGGCCATGGCGCGCGGCGTGGCGCAGGCGCTGGACGCCATCCTTGCCACCATGGGCCTGAGCGTGCAGCAGCTGAAGGCGCACGGACGCTATGCCGAAGACACTTTCTGACCACACGGCGCGCGCTCGCCTGCACGGCCCCGCCATGGGCACGCGCTGGTCGGTGCTGTGCGACCTCGAACCCGGCGTGAACCCGGCGGCGCTGCGGCGCGAGCTGGCCGACAGCGTCGAACAGGTGGACCGGCAGATGTCGCCGTGGAAGCCGGACAGCGACCTCGTGCGCCTGAACCGCGCACCCACCGACGAATGGGTGGCCTTGCCTGCCGAGATCACAGCCGTGCTGGCCCGCGCGCTCGACGTCGCGCGCCTGAGTCACGGCGCCTTCGACCCCACGGTGGGCGCGCTGGTCGATGCCTGGGGCTTCGGCGCGGCGCGCGGCGCACCCGACGCCGCCGCCATCCGCACGGCGCCGCGTCCGGCCTGCGACAAGCTGGAACTCGACCCCGCCGCCGGCCGCGCGCGCAAGCACGCGCCGCTGCAGGTGGACCTGTGCGGCATCGCCAAGGGCTACGCAGTGGACCGGATGGTGCAGGTACTCCAGCAGCACGGCGTGGCCCACGCGCTGGCGGCGCTGGACGGCGAGCTGCGCGCCCTGGGCGGCCAGGCGGACGGCACGCCCTGGGCCGTGGCGCTGGAGCGCCCCGACGCCGGCCGGCGCGCCGCGCACGGCGTGCTGGAACTGGCCGACCTGGCGGTGGCCACCTCGGGCGACTATCGCCACTTCGTGCAGGTGGGCGAAGCGCGGCTGGCGCACAGCATGGACGGGCGCAGCGGCCGGCCGGTGAACAACGGCGTGGCCAGCGTCACCGTGCTGGCGCCCGCCTGCATGGACGCCGACGCCTGGGCCACCGCGCTGCTGGTGGCCGGCCCGGGCGAAGGCCTGGCGCTGGCGCAGCGCCATGGGCTGGAAGCGCTGTGGCTGCTGCGCCGGGACGGGCGGCTGGTGGAGCTCGGCCTCGGGCGCTTCGGCGCCGTGAACGCCGGGTGAACCGGCGCTTCAGCAGCCGTTCATCGGCGCGCGCGCAGACTGCAAGCACAGCCGATGTCGGCTGCACTGCACCGTCAAGGAGCACGCCATGCACACCACCACCTTCGTCGCGCTCGCCATGGCCGCCGCCCTGCTGGGCGGCCCCGCGCTCGCCGGCAACCGCCACCACGACCAGCGCCACGCCGACCGGCACGCGGCCGATGCCCGCGGCGCGGCGGCCGCGACCGCGCCCTGGCAGGCCGTGCCGCACGAGGCAAGGCCCGGCGAGCCCGGCCACGGCTGGAGCTACTTCTTCGACCCGGTGGCGCCGCGCGCCGTGGTCATCAGCCCCCAGGGCGACTACTA
The DNA here is from genome assembly GCA_963205335.1 of Pseudomonadota bacterium. Lineage (GTDB taxonomy): Bacteria > Pseudomonadota > Gammaproteobacteria > Burkholderiales > Burkholderiaceae_C > Comamonas_C. The sequence goes on along the minus strand of CAUJIM010000105.1, from coordinate 14,391 downwards.
CTACAGCCGCGGCAAGGGCCTGCGCTGGATCGCCGGGACGCAGGAGCGCGTCTGAACCCTGGAACGCCGCCGATCCGGGACATCTAAACTAAAGACGACATGGAGGCCCTCCCATGCGCACCGACACCGACCGCCATCACCCGGCACTGATCGCCCTGCACTGGCTCACGCTGGCGCTGCTGGTGGGGGTGTACGCGCTCATCGAACTGCACGACGGCCTGCCCAAGGGCAGCGGCGCGCGCGCCCTGGCCAAGGCCTGGCACGAAACGCTGGGGCTGACGGTGTTCGCCGTGGTGCTGGTGCGCCTGCCGCTGCGCCTGCTGCTGGGCACGCCGGGGCCGCTGGCGGACCTGCCCGCGTGGCAGGTGCGGCTGGCCGGCGCCATGCACTGGGCCCTCTACGGACTGCTCTTCGCCGCGCCCCTGCTGGGCTACCTGAGCCTGAACGCCAAGGGCACGCCGGTGCCGTTCTTCGGCCTGGACCTGCCCGCGCTGCTGGCACCCGACCGGGCGCTGGCGCGCAGCCTCGAGGAGGTGCACGAGACCCTGGGCACGCTGGGCTACTGGCTCATCGGCCTGCACGCCGGGGCCGCGCTGGCGCACCACTACCTGATGCGCGACGACACGCTGCGGCGCATGCTGCCCGTCAGGCGGCCCACGCGCCGGCCCCATGCCCGCGCGTGAAGGCCTCCTCGAACACCGAATAGCCCGACCAGTCCGCGTGCGCGAACGCCATGCGCGCCGTGGCGGGCAGCGGTACAAGCGCCACGCGCTCTCCGTTCAATAGCTGCTGGCGCTTGTCCGCATTGCCCTGCAGGCCGATCCGGCTCAAAACCTGCTGCATGCCCGGCGCCGGAATCGCCATCGCATGGCCGTGGCGCGTGATCTCCATGCGCGTGGCGCGCTCGACGATGTCGGGGTGCGGCCCGGCGAGCGTGGCGAGGATGGCGTCGCGCCAATGCGTCCACGGCCGCTGCTGCAGCAGGCGGCGGCCATCGGGCAGGTCGCCCAGCGCCTGGTAGTAGCTGAGCACCGTCGGCCCCGCCAGGCTGGCGCCCACGTCGAGCCGCTGGTGGCCCGCATCCACGTAGCCCAGGCCGCCGGGCGCCTCGCCGTCGCGCAGCACGTTGTCCCAGGCGGGCGCGGCGCCGGGGCGGTCCTGCAGCGGGCGGTCGATGTGGATGTTGGCCACCAGCCAGGGCGCCCACGCCATGCGCCGCGCGGCCTGCGCCAGGAACCCGGGCGGCTCGCCCACCACGCGCGCCGCGACGAACAGCGGCAGCGCGACCACGGCGCACTCGGCCTGCCAGCGCAGCACCTGGCCGCTGGCCGCGTCGAGCGCATCCACCTCCACGCCATGGCGGCCCTCGGCGATGCGCAGCACCCCCGTGCCGGTGCGCAGCTGCCCCCGGGCGCGCAGCGGCGCGGCCAGCCGCTCGGTCAGCCAGGCGTTGCCCTGCGGCCAGGCCAGCACCGCGTCGCGCTCGTCCTCGTCCGGCGCCTCGCCCGGCGCGGCGAAACCGTGGCGGCTGGCGAAGTAGTGGATGCCGGCCCAGGCCGAGACGCGGCCCGAGCCGGCGCCGTAGTCGTCGCGACAGCAGTAGTCGAGGTACCAGCGCAGGTGCGCGTCGTCCAGCCCCTCGCGTGCCAGCCAATCATCGAAAACAAGAGCGTCCAGCGCTTGATGGACGGGCGCCAGAGGCCTGTTTGCCTGCCAACCCCGCAGCGTCGGCATGGCGAAGGGCGCGGCGCGCGACAGCGCCGCCACGCGCGCGCCGAAGCGCCGGTACTGCGCCAGCGTGCCCGCGGCCACGCCGTCGACCGGCAGCAGGCCCTCGTGCCACCGCCCCTGCCAGTACAGCCGCTCCTGCGGGCTGTGGCACAGCGCGGTCTCGTCGTAGCCCCAGCGCCCGGCCACGCGGCGGCGCACGCCCAGTTCCTCCAGCAGGTCCTGCACCTCGCGCGCGGCGTCGCCGGGCAGCGGCAGATAGTGCGCGCCCCGGGGGCAGGCGATGCCCGCCACCCGCGCGCCGCGGCTGTTGCCGCCCGCCTCGTCCTGCAGCTCCAGCAGCACGAAGTCGTCCACCCCCGCCAGCCGCAGGGCGCGCGCCGCCGCCAGTCCCGCCACGCCGCCGCCGGCGATCACGACGCGGGCGCGCCGCGTGCCGGCAGGCGCCGGCCAGCGCCCCTGGCGCCACGCCTCGCGCAGCGCGTGGCCGTGCTCCATGTCCGCCCCGGCGAACCCGCCCGGCAGATCGCGCAAGCGCGGGTCGCAGGCCGCGAGCGCGGGCACGGCGCAAGCGCCAAGAAATCGACGACAGTCCATGCGCGGCGGGCAGGGCCGGCCTTGCGGCACCGGCCCGTGGAGGGGTTCGACACGGCCCACAGTGTCTCGCAAAGCGGCTTGCGGCCGCGCGCGGCCTCACAGCGCCAGCCGCACCTCCAGCCCCGCCGCGCGCAGGCGCTCGATCACCTCCTCGGCGTGGGCGCGGCTGCGCGTCTGCAGCACCATCTCGATCTCGACGTTCTGCGCCGCCAGCAGGGTGAACGCCCGCTGGTGGTGCACCTCGTCGATGTTGGCGCCCGCCTCGGCCACCAGGGCGGTGATGCGCGCCAGCGTCCCGGGCACGTCGCGCGCGCTCACCACCAGGCGCGCCAGGCGGCCCGAACGCACCAGCGCGCGGCCGATGATCTGCGCCAGCAGCTGAGGGTCGATGTTGCCGCCCGAGAGCACCATGCCGACCTTCTTGCCGGCGAAGCGCTCCCTGTGGCGCATCAGCGCCGCGAGCGCCGCCGCGCCGGCGCCTTCGGCCAGCGTTTTCTCGATCTCCAGCAGCAGCACGATGGCCTGCTCGATGTCGCCCTCGTCGACCAGCAGCAAGTCGTCGACGCGCTCGCGGATCACCTCGGCGCAGCGCACGCCCGGGGCGCCGACGGCGATCCCCTCGGCGATCGTGCTCGCACCCTGCGCGTGGTGCGTGCCCTGCACCAGGTTGACCATCGCGGGGAAGCGCTCGGCCTGCACGCCGATCACCTCGATGCCGGGCTTGAGCGCCTTGGCGGCCGTGGCGATGCCCGAGATCAGGCCCCCGCCGCCCACCGGCACCACCAGCGCATCCAGGTCGGGCTGCGCCGCCAGCATTTCCAGCGCCAGGGTTCCCTGCCCGGCCATGATCGCCTCGTCGTCGTACGGGTGGATGAAGACGAGGCGCTCGTGCTGGGCGAGCGCCCGTGCATGCACCGCTGCCTGCTCCAGCGTGTTGCCGTGCAGGATGACGCGCGCGCCGAAGCCTTGCGTGCGCGCCACCTTCACGCCGGGGGTGAAGCCCGGCATGACGATGGTCGCCGGCAGGCCCAGCCGCTCGGCGTGGTAGGCCACGCCCTGCGCATGGTTGCCCGCGCTCATGGCGATCACGCCGCGCGATCTCTCCTCGGCGCCGAGCTGCACCAGCTTGTTGTACGCGCCGCGCTCCTTGAACGAAGCGGTGAACTGCAGGTTCTCCATCTTGAGGAAGACCTGCGCGCCCGTCAGGCTGGAGAGCGTGCGCGATTCGACGCAGGGGGTATCGAGCACCTGCCCGGCCAGGCGGACGGCGGCGGCTTCAATGTCGGCAAGTTGCAGCATGGGCCGCATTGTCTCGCGCCCGCGGCGCGGCGCAAGCGGGAAATGGCGCCCGGCGACGCGCCCGCATGCAGCCCCGCCGGTCCACGGCGGGGCCGGCGGTACGCAACCGCCCTGGTCAGACGAAGCGCACCGACACGCTGCCCATGCCCTGCATGCGCAGGCAGACGTGGTCGCCCGCCTGCACCGCCACCGCCTCGGTGGCGCCGCCGGAGAGCACCAGCGAGCCCGCGGGCAGGCTCTTGCCCCGGCGCCCGAGGTGGTTGACCAGCATGGCCACGGCGGCGGCCGGGTGGCCCAGCACCGCGGCGCCGGCGCCCAGCGCGACCGGCACGCCGTTCTTCTCCAGCACGATGCCGGTGGTGCGCAGGTCGACGCTGCGCGCATCCACCGCGCGCCCGCCGACGACGAAGCGCGAGGCCGAGGTGTTGTCGGCCACCACGCTCTTGAGGTCGAACTTGAAGTCGCGGTAGCGGCTGTCGATCACCTCGATGCCGGGCAGCACCACGTCGCTGGCGGCCAGCACGCTGGCGATGCTGCAGCCCGGGCCTTTCAGTTCGGTGCGGGTGACGAAGCAGATCTCGGGCTCGACCTTGGGGTGGATCAGCTCGCTCGTCTTCACCTCGCCGCCGTCGGGCACGGTGAACTCGTCGACCAGGAAGCCGAACACCGGGTCGGTCACGCCCATCTGCTTCATCTTGGCGTGCGAGGTCAGGCCCGCCTTGTAGCCGGCGATGCGCGCGCCGCCCTTGAGCTTGGCGGCGAGGATGCGGTCCTGGATGGCGTACGCATCGCCCCAATCCATCCCGGGGTGCTCGTCGGTGATCTTGGGCGTGTCGCGCGCCTCGCGCTGGCAGGCGTGCAGGTGCCTGGCGAGCTTGTCGAGGGTCTTGCTGTTGAGTGCCATGGCGCTTCGTCCTTTCAGGCGACCTTCAGGCCGCGCTGCCTGGCCAGCGTGAGCGCGGTGTCCTCGATCATGTCTTCCTGGCCGCCGACGCAGCCGCGCCGGCCCATCTCCACCAGGATCTCGCGCGCCGGCACGCCGTATTTCTTCTCGGCGCGCTTGGCGAACAGCAGGAAGGAGCCGTACACCCCGGCGTAGCCCAGCGTGAGCGCGTCGCGGTCGATGCGGATGGGGAAGTCCATCAGCGGCACGATCAGGTCCTCGGCCACGTCCTGGATCTTGAACACGTCCACGCCCGTCTGCACGCCCATCAGGTCGAGCACCGCGACCAGCACCTCCATGGGCGTGTTGCCCGCGCCCGCGCCCAGGCCCGCCGATGCCGCATCCACGCGGTTGGCGCCCATCTCGATCGCGGTGATGGAGTTGGCCACGCCCATCGCCAGGTTGTGGTGCGCGTGAAAGCCCAGCTCGGTCTCGGGCTTGAGCGCGGCGCGCACCGCACCGAGCTTGGCACGCACGTCCTCGGGCAGCATGTGGCCGGCCGAGTCGGTGACGTAGACGCAGTTGGCGCCGTAGCCCTCCATCAGCTTCGCCTGCTTGACCAGGCCCTCGGGGCTGTTCATGTGGCTCATCATCAGGAAGCCCACGGTGTCCATGCCGAGCTTGCGCGCCAGCGTGATGTGCTGCTCGGAGACGTCGGCCTCGGTGCAGTGCGTGGCCACGCGGATGGTGTGCACGCCCACGTCGTGCGCCATCCTGAGATGGTCGACGGTGCCGATGCCCGGCAGCAGCAGGGCCGAGACCTTGGCGCGCTTCATCAGCGGGATGACGGCCTTGAGGTATTGCTCGTCGGTGTGCGCAGCGAAGCCGTAGTTGACCGAGTCGCCGCCCAGGCCGTCGCCGTGGGTGACTTCGATCAGCGGCATGCCGGCCGCGTCCAGCGCGGTGGCGACGGACGTCATCTGCTCGATGCTGATCTGGTGCTGCTTGGGGTGCATGCCGTCGCGCAGCGCCATTTCGTGCAGCGTGACTTTCTTGCCTTGGATGCTCATGTCAATGTCCTTTCGAATCTCGGTTCAGGCGGCGGCGGGTTCCAGCCTGAGGCGCCCGGCGAGGATTTCCTCGGCGAACATCTCGGCGGTGCGCGCGGCGGCGGCGGTCATGATGTCCAGGTTGCCGGAGTACTTGGGCAGGTAATCGCCCAGGCCCTCGACCTCCAGGTAGACCGAGATGCGCTTGCCGTCGAACACCGGGCCGTTGACCAGGCGGTAGCCGGGCACGTACTTCTGCACCTCGACCATCATGTCCTTGATGCTCTGGGTGATCGCGGCCTGGTCGGGCTCGGTCTCGGTCAGGCAGTGCACGGTGTCGCGCATGATCAGCGGCGGCTCGGCCGGGTTGATGATGATGATGGCCTTGCCCTTCTTGGCGCCGCCCACCTTCTCGATCGCGCCGGCGGTGGTGCGGGTGAACTCGTCGATGTTCTTGCGCGTGCCGGGGCCGGCGGACTTGCTCGACACCGTGGCGACGATCTCGCCGTAGGCCACGGGCTGCACGCGGCTGACGGCCGCGACCATGGGGATGGTGGCCTGGCCGCCGCAGGTGACCATGTTGACGTTCATCTCGCGCTGGCCGACGTGCGCCTTCAGGTTGACCGGCGGCACGCAGTAGGGGCCGATGGCGGCGGGGGTGAGGTCCACCATCATCGCGCCCTGCTCGATGACCTTGCGGGAGTTTTCCGCATGCACGTAGGCGCTGGTGGCGTCGAAGACGATCTGCACGCCGTCCTGCCGGATGTGCGGCACCAGGCCGTCGACACCCTGGTCGGTGGTCTTGATGCCCATCTCGCGCGCGCGCTTGAGGCCGTCGGACGTGGGGTCGATGCCGACCATCCATACCGGCTCGAGCACCGGGCTCCTCTGCAGCTTGGCGAGCAGGTCGGTGCCGATGTTGCCGGGCCCGATCAGGGCGCATTTGATTTTCTGGCTCATGGGAATCCTCTGAAAAAAGTCAACAGATCGAAGACAGGATGCCGCCCTCCACCCGCAGGGCGGCGCCGTTGGTGGCGGCGGAGCGGGGGCTGCAGACGTAGGCGACCAGCGCGGCCACCTCGGACGGATCGATGAAGCGGCGCAGCAGCGAAGTGGGCCGCGCCTGGGCGAAGAAGCGCCGCTCGGCCTCGGCCAGGTCCACGCCCTGCTCGGCCGCCAGCTTGGCGAAGAAGGCAGCCACGCCCTCGGTGCGCGTGGGGCCGGGCAGCACCGCGTTGACGGTGACGCCGCTGCCCGCGCAGTGCTGCGCCAGCCCGCGCGAGACGGACAGCTGCGCCGCCTTGCTCATGCCGTAGTGGATCATCTCGGTCGGCGGGTTCACGCCGGACTCGCTGTTGATGAACACCACGCGGCCCCAGCCCGCCGCCTGCATGGCGGGCAGCAGGGCGCGCGCCAGGCGCACGCCGCTCATCACGTTGGCGTCGAAGAAGCGCTGCCACTGGCCGTCGTCGATGGCCTGGAACGGCCGCGGGTCGAAGATGCCGAAGTTGTTCACCAGGATGTCCACGCCTGCACCGGCCTGGGCCAGTTGCTCGCAGCCCGCTGCCGTGGCCACGTCGGCGGCCACGCCGCTGGCCTGGGCCTGCGGCACGCCGGCCTGCAGGCGCTGCACGGCCTGTGCCACGCGCGCGCCATCGCGGCCGTTGAGCACCACGGCCGCGCCCTCGCGCGCCAGCTCGCAGGCGATGGCGAAGCCGATGCCCGCGGTGGAGCCGGTGACCAGGGCGCGCTTGCCCGCCAGTTGCAAGTCCATGCGGACCGACCTCAGACGAAGCGCACCGAGCAGCCGCCGATGCCGCCGATGGTGACGCGCAGGTTGTCGCCGGCCTTGACCGGCACCATGATGCCGAGCGAGCCCGACAGCACCACCTCGCCCGCCTCCAGCGCAATGCCGTGCGCGCCCAGCGTGTTGGCCAGCCAGGCCACGGCGTTGGCCGGGTGGCCCATGGCGGCGGCGCCGGCGCCGGTGGCGGCGATCTCGCCGTTCTTCTCCAGCACCATGCCGCAGGTGGTGAGATCGACGTCGCGCACGTCGACCAGCCGGTCGCCGAGCACGAACACGCCGCAGCTGGCGTTGTCGGCCACGGTGTCCTGGATCTTGATCTTCCAGTTCTCGATGCGCGAATCGACGATCTCGAAGCAGGCCATCACGCCATCGGTGGCGGCCAGCACGTCGGCCACGCTGACGCCCGGGCCCTTGAGCGTCTTCTTGAGCACGAAGGCGATCTCGCCCTCGGCCTTGGGCTGGATCAGGCGGCTCATCGGGATGGACTCGCCCTCGTTGTAGACCATGGCATCGGTGAGCCAGCCAAAGTCGGGCTGGCCCACGCCCAGCATGTCCATCACCGCCTGGCTGGTGACGCCGATCTTCTTGCCGATCACCTTCTCGCCGGCGGCCAGGCGCCGCTTCATGAGCTGCTGCTGGATGGCGTAGGCGTCGTCGATGGTGATGCCCTCGTGGCGGCTGGTGAGCGGCGCCAGCGTCTTGCCGGCGGCGAGCGCGTCGTACAGCGCATCGCCCAGTTGCTTGATGATTTTGGCTTGCATGGGTGAACTATCAAAAAAGAAGCTGCCAGCGCTTGTCCAGCAAGCGCTGGCGGTCGTTTCGGTTCAGAACTTGACCATCACGTTGCGCAGGTCAGTGTAGAACTCCAGCGAATGCACGCCGCCCTCGCGGCCGATACCCGACTGCTTCGATCCGCCAAACGAGGTGCGCAGGTCGCGCAGGAACCAGCTGTTGATCCAGGCCAGGCCCACGTGGATGCCCTGCGCCATGCGGTTGGCGCGGCCGATGTCCTGCGTGAAGATGGCCGTGGCCAGGCCGTAGCGGTTCTTGTTGACCTTGGCCAGCACCTCCTGCTCGCTGTCGAACGGGGCGATGTGGCAGCAGGGGCCGAAGATCTCCTCGGTGATCACGCTGGCCGTCTCGGGCAGGCCGGTCCAGATGGTGGGCTGCACCCAGCAGCCGTCCTTGAGTGCCTCGGGCATGTCGGGCATGCCGCCGCCGGTGACCACGGTGGCGCCCTCCTCAACCGCCTTCTTGTAGTAGCCCAGCACCTTGGCCTGGTGCTCCTTGCTGATCACCGGGCCGATCTTGGTGGCGGGGTCGAACGGCAGGCCGGGGGTCATGGTCTCGGCCTTGAGCTTGAGCGCGGCGACGAACCTGTCGAAGATCGGGCGCTCCACATACACGCGCTCGGTGCCCAGGCAGACCTGGCCGGCGTTCTCGAAGCACGAGCGGGTGACGGTGTCCACCGCCACCTGGAAGTCGCAGTCGGCGAACACCACGGCGGCGTTCTTGCCGCCGAGCTCCATCGACACCGGGCGGATGCCCTCGGCGGCGGCCTTCATGATGGCCTCGCCGGTGCGCGTCTCGCCGGTGAAGGTGATGCCGTTCACGTCGGGGTGGCGGGTGAGGAATTCGCCCGCCGAGTCGGGGCCGAAGCCGTGCACCACGTTGTACACGCCCTTGGGCATGCCGACCTGGTTCATCACCTCGCCCAGCAGCGTGGCGGTGGCGGGGGTTTCCTCCGAGGGCTTGACGACCACGGTGTTGCCGCAGGCCAGCGCCGGGCCGACCTTCCAGGTCATCAGGAGCAGCGGCAGGTTCCACGGGCAGACCACGGCGATCACGCCGCGCGGCACGCGCACGCCGTAGCTGAGCGCCGTCTTGCCGTCGTGCGTGCGCATGTTGAATGACTCGGTCGAGACGCTCTTGATGGTGTCGATGAAGATCTGGAAGTTGGCCGCGCCGCGCGGGATGTCGACGTGCGAGGCCAGGTGGTTGGGCTTGCCGGTGTCCGCGATCTCGGCCTGCAGGAAGTCGTCGAAACGGTCGTTGATGCCGGCGGCGAGCGCATCGAGCAGCTTGCAGCGCTCGACCACCGACATGCGGCCCCAGTCGCCCTGCAGCGCCGCCTTGGCCGCGGCCACCGCCGCATCCACCTCGGGCCGGCCGGCCTCGTGCACCCTGCCGATCACGCTGTTGTCGACCGGGTTGCGGTTGTCGAAGGTCTTGCCGCTGGCGCTCTTGACGTACTCGCCGTTGATGAAGTTCAGGAACTCTTTCATGTCGTGCTCTCGCTAGTCAGTAAATCTGTCCGGACCGGCTACGCGTCCAACCCCAGCGCCATGAGGCCGGCGCGCGCGCATTCGGCGTCCTGCTCGGCCGAACCGCCGGAGACGCCGATGCCGCCGATCAGCACGCCGCCCTCGCGGATCGGCAGGCCGCCGCCGAACACCACGTTGCGCGGGCGCACCGGCATGCCCAGGCGCAGCGCCTCGTCGCCCTGCAGGATGCCGGCCCACTGCGCGGTGGCGAAGCCGAAGCCGGCGGCGGTGTAGGCCTTGTCGATGGCGATGTCCACCGAGTGCAGGAAGGCGCCGGGCATGCGCAGGAACGCGGCCAGCACGCCCGAACCATCGGTGACGGCCGCGTTGATGCGGATGCCGAGCTGCCCGGCCCTGGCGACGGCCGCGACAACGGCGGCATTGGCCGCTTCGGCGGTGATGGTGCGTTGCTCGACGCTGTGGCTCATCGGCGGTTCTCCAAAAAAGAAACTCCCTCCCCCCGAGGGGGAGGGTTGGCATGGGGGGCGGGCAGCGCATCCGGAGCGCCGGGGCCCGGCCCCCATCCCGGCCTTCCCCCGGAGGGGGGAAGGAGCGGGGCGCTCGGACCTTCTCAGGTCACCACGGTCAGGAAGGCTTCGTTGAGCTTGCGGTCGTGGTAGAAGATGCCGGCGCCCACCTCGTCCCAGGTCCAGGTGATGGGCTGCATGTCGGGGTAGTGGTCGTAGCCGCCGGCGAAGGTCTCGAGGCGGTTGCCCGAGGGGTCGAAGAAGTAGATCGTCGTGCCGTTGGTGATGCCGTGGCGCGTCGGGCCGATGTCGATCGAGACGCGGTTCTTGCTCATGATGTCGGCCGCGCGCAGCACCTGCTCCCAGGTGCCGAGCTGGAACGACACGTGGTGCAGCTTGTCGTCTTCGCCGTGGCGCACGATGGCGATGTCGTGTGCCTTGGCGCTGCAGGTGAGCCACACGCCCAGGTCCGTCTTGCCGTCCTCGAGCTTGACGCGCTCGACCAGGGTGAAGCCGAGCACCTTGGTGAACAGCTCGGTCGAGCCGTCCAGGTCGGTGCCGTAGACCAGGCAGTGGTCCAGGCGGATCGGCGTGATGCCGGGCTGGTCGAGCACGTCCATGTCCGGGTTGGTGCTGCCCACCGCGCTGCCCACGGCCTTCTTCTCGGCGTAGAGCTCGATGGTCTGGCCGGTCGGGATCTTGAAGCGCACGCGCTCGCCGGTCTCCAGCAGGTCGCCCGCGGGGATGCGCTCGGTCTTCACGCCGTGCGCCTGCAGCTTCCTGTCCAGGTCTTCGAGCGTGGCCTTGTCGAGCACCTTGTAGCCGAAGAAGTCCAGGCCCGCGCGGTCCGCCTGGCGCAGGATGATGCTGTTGTGATCGCGCTCGGCGCGGGTCTTGAAGTAGGCCCGCCCCTGGCTGTCGCGACCCTGGTACTTCAGGCCCATGACGTCGGTGTAGAACTTGACCGATTCTTCCAGGTCGAGCACGCGGATCTGTGCGTGCCCGGGGCGCAAAACGCCAGTCATTGCCATGGTGGTCTCCTTTTCGCTTTCAGGTTGAGTGAACGGGGGGGGCGTCGGCCGCGGGCAGCGGCCGGCACACGTTTTTCTTCATCTTTCCAAGCACGCGGATGTGCAGGTCGCTGGTGGGCTGGATGCGGCAGGAGAGCACGCAGCCCTCGGCCTCCTCCTGCTCGCTCACGTGGGCGCGGCTCATGACGCGCCCGGCGTAGCTGCCATCGACCACCTGCACCTTGCACACGCCGCAGCCGCCGCTGCGGCAGCCCACGGGGATGCCCTTCCTGCCCAGCGCCTCCATGCCGTGCAGCACCGAACGGTAGTCCACGCAGCGGTAGCTCTCGCCGGTGTCGTCTATGGTGATGGTGTAGTAGTTGGCCACGATGGTCTTCAGATCTTGCGGAACAGCGGGCTGCGCACCTGCTGCGCATCCGCCGCGGAGATGAATTTCTCAGTGTAGATGTCGCGCTCGAACAGCCGCCCCTGCATCAGCGTGGTGATGCAGGCGTCGATCATCAGGGGCGGGCCGCACAGGTAGGCCTTGTGGCCGCGGAAGTCGTTGCCGAAGTGCGCCTTGGCGGCCTCGTGCACGTAGCCGCGCGCGCCGCTCCAGCCGCTGCCTTCGGGTTCGCCCGACAGGGCCGGCACATAGGTGAAGTTGGCATGCTCGGCCGCCAGGCGCTCGAACTCGTCGTGGTGGTACAGCTCCTCGCGCGAGCGGGCGCCGTTGACCAGGGTGATGGGCTTGTCGCAGCCGGCGGCCAGCAAGTCCAGCACCATGGAGCGCGGGCTGGACAGGCCCGAGCCGCCGGCCAGGAACAGGTAGCCCAGCCCTTCCTTGTCGTGCGCCGAGGCGCGCACGAAAAAGCGCCCGTAGGGCCCCGACAGGCTCACCTTGTCGCCCGCCTTGAGATGCTGGTGCACCCAGCCGGTGCCCTTGCCGCCGGGCACGTGGCGGATGTTCAGCTCGATCTCATGGGCCTGCGCCGGGGCGCTGGCGATGGAGAAGGCGCGCGCCGTGGCCTCGCCAGGAACCTGCAGGTTGATGTACTGCCCGGCCTGGAAGTCGATCGGCGCATCCAGCGCGATCCACACGCCCTTGATGGTGGGCGTGAGGCTTTCGATGCGCGAGACGGTGCCGGCGTAGTCCTGCACGGGAAGGTTGCGCGCATCCGGCTCTTCGTCGATCTCGGCCTCGATCACCACGTCGGACTGCAGCGTGGCGCAGCAGGCCAGCGCCTTGCCCTCGTCGCGCTCGTAGTCCATCAGCGCGAAATTGCTGGCCTCGCCATGCTCGATCTCGCCATCGGCAACCTGGATCTTGCAGGTGGCGCACAGGCCGTGGCAGCAGGCATGCGGCAGGTAGATGCCGGCGCGCAGGGCGGCGTCGAGGATGGTCTGGTCTTCCTCGACCTCGATCACCTGGCCGATCGGTTCAATGGTGAGCTGGTGGCTCATGGGGTACTCGTCGACTTCAAATCCAATAGCTGCTCGCGCTTGTCACGAGCCGTCCGGAGGCTGATTCACCTCAGAAACAGGAACCCTTCAGGCCCGTCAGTCCGGGCGTGCGGAAACGGATCACGCTCTTGTGGCCCAGGCCGTTCTCGGCCACGGTCTTGTCCATCTCGGGCTTGAAGGGTTTGCCCGAGACGAACCATTCGGCCTGGTTCCAGTCGATGCGCCCGAAGTCGGGGTGCGCGCCGAAGATGCCGGGCAGAGCGCCCTGGACCATGTCGCCGAATTTGGTGCTGGGCGGCATGGGCACGCAGAACGGCGCGCAGAACATCTTGTGGTCTTCCCAGCCGATGTACAGCAGCGGCGCGGGGAACTTGTCGACGCTGTCTTGTTGCGGAAAGTCGTAGGGGGCGGCGGATGTGACGGCCATGGGTGTGTCTCCAGTCTTTTCGGGTCTGTCGGGTGCAATGCGGCGCGCAGCCCGGCCAGCGGGCCGCGCACCGTGCATCAGTTGCCGGTGGCCTGCGCGCGCCAGGCCTCGAAGTTCTTCTTGTCCTGCGAGTCGGCGTAGTCCAGGTTGTCGCGGCCGAACTCCATCTTGTACCAGCGCAGCACCTCCATCAGCGGATCGAAGTCGGGCTTGGTCGGATCGACGTCGGGCTCGAAGCAGTTGCCCTGGTAGATCTGGTGCACCGGCAGCCAGCTCTGGACGTACTTCTCGGGCTCGTTGTCGAAGATGTGCTTGCAGCCGTCGGAGCAGAAGTGGTATTTCTGGCCGCGCCAGTCGCTCTCGCGGTAGGCGATCTTGGTCGGGTCGTCCGGCTCGGTGAAGAACATCGGGATCTGGCAGGTCTGGCACAGCATGGGCAGCGTCTTGTTGTAGAAGCGCCGGCCCTCGGCCTGCTCCTTCGCGTAGTGCTCCCACACCGGGCGGTAGTACTTGTCGAAGGTGTCGGGGTACTTCTCGCTCAGCCACTTCATGTCGGCCTCGCTCGGCGCCCAGGTGTGGAAGGGAGCCGCGGCGCCGTAGTTGTAGAACGTGTTCCAGGCCTGGTGGCTCAGGTGGTCCTTGTCCTTGCAGGCCTGTTCCCAGCCGGCGGGCACCTTGATGCCGTAGCGCGCCAGGTCGGCGAACAGGGCGCCGCCGTTCTGCTCGGCGTAGGTCTCCCAGGCTTCCTTCCAGCTCATCACGCGCTTGGGCAGCATGTAGTCCATCATCATGGCCACCAGCGTGAGCACGCGGTAGCCGCGCCAGAACCACTTGTCCAGCCAGGCCTGCACGATGGGCAGGTTGGCCGGGTCCTGCTCCAGGATGAACTTGATGACTTCCAGCCCCAGGGTCATGTGGCGCGCCTCGTCGGACTGCGCCGAGAAGCCGAAGGCCATGGCGCCCATGTCGCCGTTGTAGGCCGCGCCGCTGATGAAGGGCACGAACAGCAGGTTGGTGAGCACGTATTCGAACGCGAAGCCGATGGCCACGATGAACTCGAACGGCCCGGCGCTCTCGGCGTCGTCGAAGAAACTCTTGGGCACCGTCAGGTACCCCACGCGGTCGTGCTGGTGGCGCCAGTTGGCGAAGCCGTTGTAGTGCTTGTTGTAGTTGGACAGCGAGTGGATCTGCGTCTGCGAGTGGCGGATCTCGTCCAGGCTCTGCATCAGGCAGGCCACGCGCGGGCCGGCGCCGGGGTACTGGCGGCCGACGTGGGCGAAGCCCCGGTGCGCCATGTATTCCAGCGGGCTGACGCCGGTGAGGAACAGCTTGAGCG
>CAUJIM010000104.1 GCA_963205335.1 Pseudomonadota bacterium | reverse complement strand
GTCAACTCAAGGCTGCGGCCATCGGACATCTGCGCCACTTGCAGAAATCACCGGCCAAGGTCCAACAATTCTTCCAAAAGGACAGTGTCAAATATGCCGCTTGATTTGTTTGTTCAAGTGATTTGATTTCTGATCAATAATTGGCCCCGTTGAAGGTCTTGTCGGCCAGCAGGGGCGCCTGGTTGACGACGTTCACCCCATTGGAGGCCCGGCCGCTGCAGGTCTTGTCGATCTGGGCCTGGGCCTGGGACGAGCCGTACCAGACCCCGCATGCCGCGATCTGGTTATTGGTGCCGCCCGAGGTGTCCGGGGCGGTCATCGCCCAGAAGACGATGGTGCACTGGCCGGGGGTGCTGCCGCTGGCCGCGGGCAGGTTCTGGATGAGGAAATCCGGGGTTGCCGCGCCCATCGCCGGGCTGCCCAGGGTGCCGCACGCCGCCGGGGCCACCGTGGGCGTGTAGTCCGTGCCGCCCACGGTGCCGGTCAGGAAGGTGGCGCCGTTCTGCAAGGCGTCGGTGACGTGCACGTTGCCTCTCACCGCGCTGCTGAAGTTGCTCACCGTCACCGTGTACCTCACCGGGCTGCCGGGCGCGGCGTAGAGGGGCATCTGCAACTTGTCGACGAACAACTCGTCGATGATCGTCACCGTCGCGCTCTGCGGCTGGCTGACGATGCCCGGCGCGGCGTTGATCTTCACCGCCCCCGTGGGAATGGCGTTGGTGAAGGTCAGGGGCTGGTTGCCGCTGGTGCTGCCGGTGAAGCCCACCGTGATCTGGCACGAGCCGCCCGCGGGGATGGTGTATTTGTCGCCGGGCGCGGCGCCGCCGGTCTGGATGCCCCCGCCCGGCACATTCGCGAACGTGGAGGTGCCCCCGCAGCTGTTGCCGATGGACGTCGGCGTCAGCCGCTGCCCCGACGTGCCTCCGTTGTCGATGCTGGCTTCGTTGAACTGGTCCACCACCAGGTCGGTGGTGCCGCGGTTGTACAGCGTCACGACGAACGTGCCCGTCTGGCCGCTGGGCAACCGCGCCAGGTTGACGGACTTGCCCACATCCAGGGGCGAGCGCACGGTGATGCTGGCCGTGGCATTGCTCGCGGGTTTGAGGCCCTGGTCGCTGCCGAAGGATGCCGTGTTCAGCGTATTGGTCTGCACGAGCTGGTAGCCGCCGTCGGTCTGGCGCGCCTTGACCTGGACCCTGACCTGGCAGGTGCCACCGGGCGCCACGGTGAGGCCGCTGACGCTGACCTGGGCGGCGGCTCCGGCCGTCAGGACGACATTGCCTGCCGACCCGCACGACGCGGGGGAAACCGTCACCGTCTGGGGCAGCACCGGCTCGATCACGGCGCCGCCCGCGCCCGCCGTGGGGAACACGTCGTCGAAGCGGACCCCCGTCAGCGCGATCCCGGAGGGATTGTCGACCCGGAACGTCAGGTCGACCGGCGCGCCATTGAGCACCGCCACGGCGCCGGACGAAAAGGCCTTGGACCAGGTGGGGCGGGCAACGGCCTGGATGGTGAAGCCCTGGCTGCCGCCCGTGCCGTTGGTATCGCCGCCGGTCATGCCGACGCTGTCCTGCGCCAGCGCATAGGTGACGGTGGAAGACGCGCCCGCGGCGGATACGGCCTTCACCGGCACGTCCACGTAGCACACGCCCGCGGTGGCGCCGGACTTGGCGGGCACGGTCAGGCCCGTCAACTGGATCCTGCCGCCGCCGGCGGACACATCCACCGTCCCGCCGACGCAACCCGCGTTGCCGGAAATGACAGGGGCGGGCGCGCCGGGCACCACCAGGGTGTTGGTGCCTCCGCCCGTGGGCGAGACGTCGAAGTGCACGCCCGAGAAAGCGGTCGCCGAGTCGTTCGTCAGCGTGAAGCGCACGGTGGTCTGCTGGCCCGGATCCAGGGTCGTGCTCCCCGTACTGTTCACGCCGACGGTGAACTCCGGGTTGGAGCCCGCCAGCGCAGCCGTCGAAACAAGCCCCACGGCCAGCAATGCCAGTCCCCGGCAGGCAATTTTCCAGACGGGAGGCAAGCGGCGGCTCTGCGCCAGCACGAAATGCTGCAACGGCATGGGGGAGTCCCTCTACAGGCAGGCACCGCACCGCCCTCCGGGGCAGGCAGGCAAATGGCTACTTCTTTTCAGGCAATTGCACCCGAGGACCGGATACAACAGATCCCCATTATCGACAAGGTTTTGACAAACCTGACATGGGTGTTACAGAAGGCGCGACCAAGCCCCCCACGCGCGGGTATTTCGTTGCAAGGCAACAACGATCACGCCGCCAGCGCAGCGCGCATCGCCCGGACCACCGCTGCGTAATCGCCCTGCCCGAAGATCGCGCTGCCTGCGACGAAGGTGTCGGCGCCCGCGTCGGCCACGCGGCGGATGTTGTCCGCCTTGATGCCACCGTCCACCTCCAGGCGGATGTCCTTGCCCGAGGCGTCGATCCGCCTGCGCGCCGCTTCCACCTTGCGCAAGGCGCTATCGATGAAGGACTGGCCGCCGAAACCGGGGTTGACGCTCATGACGAGGATGAGGTCAATGTCCTCGATCACCCAGTCGAGCACGTCCAGCCCCATCGCCGGGTTGAAGACGAGCCCGGCCTGGCAGCCCGCGGCCTTGATGGCCTGGATGCTGCGGTGCACGTGGCCGCTGGCGTCGGGGTGGAAGCTGATGAGATCGGCGCCCGCCTTGGCGAAGGCGGCGGCCAGGCTGTCCACCGGCTGCACCATGAGGTGCACGTCGACCGGCACCGGCGTGCCGTCGGAACGCACGGCGTGCGGCTTGAGCGCCTGGCAGACCATGGGGCCGAAGGTGAGGTTGGGCACGTAGTGGTTGTCCATCACGTCGAAGTGGATCCAGTCGGCGCCGGCGACGACGACGGATCGCACCTCGTCGCCCAGGCGGGCGAAGTCGGCCGAAAGGATGGAAGGAGCGATGCGGTAGGTGGTGCTCATGGCGGGGATTGTCGCTAATATCCCCGCATGCCCCGATACGAGTTTCGCGCCGAGGCGCGCCCGCGATTCCTGCCCGAGCATTCCTCGCCCGAGCGCGGCATCTACGGCTTCGCCTACACCATCACGATCACCAACGTGGGCGAGGTGGCGGGGCAGCTCATCGCGCGCCACTGGATCATCTGCGACGCGCACGGCGGCGTGCAGGAGGTCAAGGGCCTGGGCGTGGTGGGCCAGCAGCCGCTGCTGCAGCCGGGCGAATCGTTCGAGTACACCAGCGGCTGCCGGCTCGCGACGGCCAGCGGCAGCATGCACGGCAGCTATTTCTGCGTGGCCGAGGATGGCGAGCGCTTCGAGTGCCCGGTGCCGCTGTTTTCGCTGGAGGCGACGGCCGTGGGCGGCGCGGCGCCGTCGCAGGGGCGCGTGCTGCATTGAGCACCTGATTTGCTAAGGTGCAGGCCCGCGCCGCACGCGGGCGAGGACGACGAATGACCGCATGGATGGATTTCTGGGCGCAGTGGCTGCGCCCCTCTGCCGGGCTGCCGACGGTGCAGTGGGCGCTGCTGCTCGCGCTGGCCACCGTGGCGGGCTACCTGGTGCAGCGCCACAGCGGCCTGCCCAAGGTGGTGGGCTACACGCTGGTGGGCACGGTCGCCGGGCTGCTGGGCTTTGGCGGCGCACTGTGGCCGCTGCAGGGCATCGGCCTGTTCCTGATGGAACTGGCGGTGGCGGTGGTGCTGTTCGAGTGCGGCGGGCGCCTGCCGCTGCGCTGGTTCCGCCACAACCCCATGGTGCTGGTGCAAAGCATTGCCGAGTCGCTGCTCACCTGGCTGGCGGTGTACTGGGCAATGCGCGCCCTGGCCGTGCCGGCGCACGCGGCGGGGCCGCTGGCGCTGGTGGCCGTCGCGGCCTCGCCGACGGTGCTGATGCGCGTGGTGGCCGACACGCGCGCCGCCGGCGCGGTGACCGAGCGCGCGATCGTGCTCTCCACGCTCTCGTCGCTCTACGTGCTGGCGCTGGGCGCCGCGCTGGCAGGGCTGATCAACCTGCCCGGCTCCGACTGGAGCGGCGGGGCCGAGGCGGTGCTGCGGGTGCTGGGCGCGTCGGTGCTGATGGGTGCGCTGCTGGCGCTGCTGCTGCGCCTGGCGCTGCGCGTGATGAGCCCGCGCAGCGAGAACACCGCCATCCTGGTGCTGGCGCTGATCGCCGCCAGCACCGCGCTGGCCGCGCGCATCGGCGGCTCGGCGCCGCTGGCCGCGCTGCTGGCGGGCATGCTGCTCAAGCAGGCCTACCCGCGCCCCTGGGCCTGGCCGCGGCAGGTGAGCCCGGTCTCCACGCTGCTGGTCATCCTGATGTTCGTGCTGGTTTCCACCGTGGCCGCGCGGGGCCAGTGGAGCCTCGCGGTGGCCGGCAGCGTGCTGGCGCTGGTGGCCGTGCGGCTGCTCGCCAAGGCGCTGGGCGTGGGCCTGGGCAACGTGGGCAGCGGCGCGAGCTGGCGCCAGGCGGTGTGGACCAGCGGCGCGATGACGCCGATGTCGGCCGTGGCGCTGCTCGTCGCCTCGGGCTTCATGGCGGCCGCGCCCGAAACGGGCAGCCTGATCGCGCGCATCGCCCTGCCCGCCATCCTGCTGATGGAGGTGCTGGGCGCGGTGATAGCCACGGTGGCGGTGTACGCCGCGGGCGAGAGCATCAAGCCCTGGGCGCCGCAGATGCGCCTGCGCGCCACGCAGGACAAGGAGCGGACATGAGCCTGGAAGCCTTTCACGACTCGGAGCCGCTGACGCTGGGCGTCGAACTCGAGCTGCAGCTCGTCAACACGCACGACTACGACCTCGCGCCCTACGCCGAGGACATGCTGCGGCTGATGCGCAAGACGCCGCTGCCCGGCAGCGTAGTGCCCGAGATGACCAACGGCATGATCGAGATTTCGACCGACGTGTGCCGCAGCAGCAGCGAGGTGCTAGGCCAGCTCGGGCAGATCCGCGACGCGCTGGTCAAAAGCGCCGACAAGCTCAACATCGAGGTGGCGGGCGGCGGCACCCACCCGTTCCAGCAGTGGCACGAGCGGCGCATCTACGACAAGCCGCGCTTCCAGGAGCTGTCGCAGCTGTACGGCTACCTGTCCAAGCAGTTCACCATCTTCGGCCAGCACGTGCACGTGGGCTGCCCCGATGCCGACGCGGCGCTCCTGATGCTGCACCGCCTGAGCCGCTACATCCCGCACTTCATCGCGCTCTCGGCCTCCAGCCCCTACGTGCAGGGGCACGACACGCAGTTCGATTCGGCGCGCCTGAACTCGGTGTTCGCCTTTCCGCTCTCGGGGCGCGCGCCCTGCGTGCTCACCTGGACCGGGTTCGAGGACTACTTCGACAAGATGACCGGCACCGGCGTGGTCAAGAGCATGAAGGACTTCTACTGGGACATCCGGCCCAAGCCGGGCTTCGGCACGGTGGAGGTGCGCGTGTTCGACACGCCGCTCACGATAGAGCGCGCGGCGGCGCTGGCGGGCTACGTGCAGTCGCTCGCCGCCTGGTTCCTGGCCGAGCAGCCCTTCCTGCCGCGCGAGGACGACTACCTCGTCTACACCTACAACCGCTTCCAGGCCTGCCGTTTCGGGCTCGAGGCCGAGTACGTCGACCCCGCCACCGGCGAGCACCTGCCGCTGCGCGACCACATCCTGCGCACCATGGACCGCATCGCGCGCCATGCCGAGGCCCACGGCGCCACGGGCGCGCTGCATCTGCTGCGCGGCGAAGCCGTCGCCGGGCAGAACGACGCCCGCTGGCTGCGCGAATGCATGGCGCGCGAAGAGCTGCTGGCCGAGGTCACGCGCCAGGCGGCGCTGCGGTTTCGCGGGGTGGAGGTGGCCGCATGATCGCGCGCGTGCCCTCCCGGGGCGGGCGCAGCGGCCAAGAGCCGTGCCATGGGTGAGTTCGACCTGATCGCCCGCTACTTCACCCGCCCGGCGCGCCGCGCCGCGCTGGGCGTGGGCGACGACTGCGCGCTGCTGACCCCCGCGCCCGGCATGCAGCTGGCCGTTTCCAGCGACATGCTGGTCGAAGGGCGCCATTTCCTTGCCGACGTGCCCCCGCGCCACCTGGGCCACAAGGCGCTGGCCGTCAACCTGTCGGACCTGGCCGCCTGCGGCGCGCGCCCCCTGGCGTTCACGCTCGCCTTGGCGCTGCCGGGCGTGGACGAAGCCTGGCTCCAGGAGTTCGCCGCCGGCCTGCTGCAGCTGGCCGACGCGCACGGCTGCGAACTGATCGGCGGCGACACCACGCAGGGGCCGCTGAACATCTGCATCACCGTGTTCGGCGAAGTGCCGCACGGCGACGCGCTCCGGCGCAGCGGCGCCCGCGCGGGCGACGAGGTGTGGGTCAGCGGCGCGCCCGGCCAGGCGCGGCTGGCACTGGGCGCGCTGCGCGGCGAATGGGCGCTGCCCGACACCGTGCTCGCCACGCTGCGCCCGCGGCTGGAACAACCGACCCCGCGCGTGCCGCTGGGGCTGGCCCTGCGCGGCATCGCGACGAGCGCGCTCGACGTGAGCGACGGCCTGCTCGGCGACCTCGCGCACATCCTCGACGCCTCGCGGGTTGGCGCTGCTGTCAATGCGGATATCGCTACCGATTTGATCGCCGCAAGCGCTGGTGGGATAGGCTCTGGAGCCGTTTTTGATGTGGAATCCCTGCCGCTTGGCACGGCGCAGCGCCGACACTGCGCACTAGCTGGCGGGGACGACTACGAGTTGGTCTTCACCGCCCCGGCCGCGCGCCGCGCCGCCGTTCTGGACGCAGGCGCTAGAAGCAGCACGCGCGTGACGCGTATCGGCCGGATCGAAGCACGACCCGGGCTGCACCTGACCGATGCGCACATGCACCCCGTGGCAGGCACCTTCGCGTCGTTCAACCACTTCGTTTGATCGCTCGGAGACACGGGAGAACCCCGATTGCGCACGATATGCGTGCCCGCTAGCATCCTTGATAGTTCAAAATTTCATACATCATGAAAATCATCCGCTACTACTTGGCACCACGCTCCCCTTGGACCTATCTCGGCCACGAACGGCTGATTACCTTGGCCCGCAAGCACGAGGCCGACATCGAGCCGCGGCCATTCGCGCTCGGCGAAGTGATTTTTCCGATGTCCGGCGGCCAGCAACTGAAGGACCGCCCACCACAGCGGCAGGCCTACCGGCTGGTAGAGCTGAAGCGCTGGTCCACCTACCTGGGCATTCCCCTGAACCTGCACCCGAAGCATTTCCCGGTCGAGGAGACCTCGGCCGCGCGCATGGTGGCCGCCACCATCGTGCAGGACGGCAACGACGCCGCGCTGCGCCTGACCGGCGCCCTGCTGAGGGCGGTCTGGGCCGAGGAGCGCGACATTTCCGACGCGCGCACCCTCGCGGAGATCGGCAACGAGTGCGGCCTGGACGGCGCGGCACTGTACGAAGCACGGATGACGCCCCCGGCGGTCGCGCTGTTCGACAAAAACACGCAGGCGGCCGTGCAGCTGCAGGTGTTCGGCGCACCTTGGTATGAGTACGAGGGCGAATCGTTCTGGGGGCAGGACCGCCTTGATTTTCTCGACCGCGCGCTGGCGCGGTGACCCACAACCACAGAAATATGAAAGCCGACATGAGACAGCTCCCACGCCGCGATCTTCTGGGCCTTGCCACGGGCGCTTGCGCACTGGCCGCGCTGCCGGGCACCGCCTGGGCGCAGGTAGCCGTCGACAACCTGCTGGTCTACGTCGGCATCGCACCGGGCGGCGTGTCCGACACCGCCGCACGCACGGTGGCCGCGCAGCCAAACGCCTACGCGCGCAACATCATCGTCGAGAACCGGACCGGCGCCGGCGGCCAGTTGGCTGTCACCGCACTGCGGGGCAAGCCCGCCGACGGTCGCACCTGCATGGTGACGCCCGCGTCGGTGCTGACGATCTACCCGCACACGTACCGGCAGTTGCCGTACGACCCATTCCGCGACCTCGTCCCAGTCGCCATGGCGGGCAAGTTCGAATTCGGTTTCGGCGTGGGGCCCATGGTGCCGGCTTCTGTCACCACAATGGCGCAGTTCTTCGACTGGTGCAGGAAGAACCCCGCGCAGGCCAGCTTCGCCTCGCCGGCCGCGGGCTCCATCCCGCACTTCGTCGGCATCCTGGCCGCGCGCCACGGCGGCGTGGAGATCGTCCATGTACCCTACCGCGGCACGCAGCCTGCCGTCCTCGACATGATCGGCGGCCAGATCGCCGCCGCATCGGGCCCGGTGGGCGGCTTCGTCGAGCATGTGAAGGCGGGCAAGTGCCGGCTGCTCGCCACCTCGGGCTCCAAGCGCTCGCGCTTCACGCCCGGCGTGCCCACCTACGCCGAGCAAGGCATCCCGGAAATCCAGTTCGACGAATGGCTGGGGTTCTTCATGCCCAGCGGCACGCCCCGCGCGCTGGCCGAAAGCGCCAGCGAATCGATCCGCGCTGCCATCGTCCACCCGGATGCCGCCAGGGCGCTGGCAACCGCGGGCGTGGAGGCCGAGTCCTCGACCCCTGCCGAACTCGCGCAGCTGCTGCGCCGCGACCACGACCGCTGGCAACCCATCGTCAAGTCGGTCGGGTTCATCGCCAGTTCCTGACGGTCGTGCACCGGCCCACCCCAAACCATCCATCGCCATGCCACATGCCCACATTCACATCATCGAAGGCCGCACCGAGGAGCAGAAGAGCGCCCTCATCCGCCAGGTGACCGAAGCCATCCACGAGACGATCGGCGCCCCGAAGGAAAGCGTTTTCGTCGTCATCCACGAAATGCCCACCACCAACTGCGGCCAGGGCGGCACATCCCTCAAGGAACAGGGGCGCTGAGAAGCCCTCCGGCACATCGGGCCGCCGACCGCTGCACGGCGGGGGGCTGCGGCACACTACGCGTTTCGCTGACGGTCTGCCCCATGTCCCACGCCTTCCTGCGCTTCAGCGCTCTCGTCCTTGCCTTCGGCGCCTCGCTCGCATCCGCGCAGACTCTGGCGCCGGCCGACGCCTCGCGCATCGACGCCGTCACGCTCTACCCCGGCAGCGCCACCGTCGAGCGCCTGCTGCGCGTCACCGCGGGCAGCCGCAGCGCCACCTTCGCCTGCCTGCCCGCGCAGCTCGATGCGCGCAGCCTGCAGGTGAGCGGCGGCGCGGCCGTGCGCATCGGCGACATCAACCTGCGCACCATCGACCGTGCCCTGGCCAGCGGCTGCACCAGCCCGCTGGACGAGCGCATCCGCGCCGCCGAGGACGAGGTGGCACGCGCGCGCGCCGACGCCGACGCGCTGGAACTGGCGCAGACCTGGCTCAAGACCCAGGCCGGCAGCGCCCCGGCGCAGGCCGCCGCCGGCCCCACGCCGGCGCAGATCAGCGCCACCACCGATGCGCTGCGCCGCGGCGCGCAGGACACGCTGGTGCGCCTGCACCTGGCACGGCGCCACCAGCAAGACCTGGAGCTGGCGCTCAAGCGCCTCGTCGCCGAACGCGGCGGCAGCGCGCAGGCCGCCAGGGTGGCGGTGGTGCGCGTCACGCTGGCCGCGCAGGCGGACGCCGAACTGCGCCTCAGCTACCAGGTGCGCGGCCCGAGCTGGTCGCCGGGCTACCGCGCCGCGCTGGACAGCCGCGGCCCGCGCGTGCAGCTCGAGCGCCTCGCGCTCGTGGCGCAAGCCACCGGCGAAGACTGGAGCGGCGTGGCGCTCACGCTCTCCACCGGCCAGCCGCTGGCCGCCACCCGGGGGCGCCTGCCCCGCCCCTGGACGCTCGACACGCAGCCCGCCGAACCGCCGGTCGTGGCCAAGCGAGAGGCCGAGTTCGCGCGCGGCGCCCTGCTGGCGGCCCCCGCCCCGGCTCCCGCTTCGGCCGAACCGGAGGCCGCGCCGCCGAGCTTCGACGCGGTCGCCACCGAAGGCAGCTACGCCACCACCTTCGCGGTGCCGCAGCGCGTGAACCTGCCCTCGGGCGGCGAGCGGGTGACGCTGTCGCTGGGCGCGCAGACCGTGCCCGTCACCCTGCTGGCCCGCACCACCCCGGCGCTGGAATCGGCCGCCTATCTGGTGGCCGCACTACCGCCTCTGCCGGGCGTCTGGCCCGCGGGGCCGGTGGCGCTCGAGCGCGACGGCGCCCACGTCGGCCAGGGGCAGTTCGACCCGGCGGCCAGCGACTTCGCGCGCCTGGGGCTGGCCTTCGGGCGCGACGAGCGCATCACCGTACGCGCCGAGCCGGTCAAGGACTTCACCGCGAGCGGCGGCTTCACCGGCGCGCGCAGCGAACGCACGCTCGAGCGCGGCTACCAGGTGGACAACCGGCACGAGCGGGCGGTTGTCCTGCAGGTGCTCGACGCGGCCCCCGTCTCGCTCGACGAACGGATCGGCGTGCAGTCGAGCTACGAGCCCGCGCCGGTCGACCGCACCTGGGGCGGGCAGCCGGGCACCATCGCCTGGCAGCAGGAGCTGGCGGCCGGCGCAAGCGCCCGCTTCACCAGCCGGCACGTGATCAGCCACGCCAAGGACGTGCGCGTGCGCGAGCAGCGCTGAGCAGGATGCCGCACCCGCCTTCCGCCACGATGCGCTTCATGTTCCGGCACCCAGCGCACTACATCGCGCTGGGTTTCGGCAGCGGCCTCTCGCCCGTCGCGCCGGGCACCGTGGGCACGCTCTGGGGGTGGCTCGCCTTCGTCGTGGCGCAGCACTGGTTCACGCCGCTGCAGATGGGCCTGCTCGCGCTGCTCGCGCTGCCCGTGGGCTGGTGGGCCTGCACCGTGACGGCTCGGCACATGGACTTGGCCGATCCCGGCGCCATCGTCTGGGACGAGATCGTGGCCATCTGGCTCATCCTGCTGCTGGTGATGCCCGCGGGCTTCATCGGGCAACTGGCGGCGTTCGCGCTGTTCCGCTTCTTCGACGCGGCCAAGCCCGGGCCCGTCGCCTGGGCCGACCGCCGCTTCAAGGGCCCGGGCTGGCGCGGCGGCTTCGGCATCCTGTTCGACGACCTGGTCGCGGCCGGGTGCACACTGCTCGTGATCGCGTTCTGGCGCTTCTTCACGGGCTGAGCCATGCCACTATCAAAAAACGAGCTCCTTGCGCTGGATGGTAAAGCGCTGGAGCCCGTTTTGACTCAAATTTCAGAAGTCCTGCTCGCGCGCCACCACATGCTGGCGACGGCCGAAAGCTGCACCGGCGGGCTAATCGCCGCCGCGTGCACCGGGCTCTCCGGCTCCAGCCAATGGTTCGAGCGCGGCTTCGTCAGCTACTCCAACGCCTCCAAGACCGAACTGCTCGGGGTACCCGCCGCGCTCATCGACGCCCACGGCGCGGTGAGCGAACCCGTGGCGCGCGCCATGGCCGAAGGGGCCCTGGCCCGCTCCGCCGCGCAGGCCAGCGTGGCCGTCACCGGCGTCGCCGGACCCACGGGCGGCAGCCCGCAAAAGCCGGTGGGCACGGTCTGGTTCGGCTGGTGCGTGGGCGGCAGCACGCACAGCGAGGTGCGGCACTTCCCCGGCGACCGCGCCGCCGTGCGCGCGGCGACCGTCGGGCACGCGCTCACCCGCCTCGCGGCGCTGCTAGCGCCATAGCAATACACCGCTTGAAAAACGGGAGCGTCCGGCCGCAGGGCGGCCTGACTCCCCTCCGCATGAACGGGAAGACGTCCGTCGCGCCCGGCAAACAAGCACGTTCGGACGACTTATTCCATTTCCAGATCGATCGAGCACGCGAAGGCGAAGCGCCGACAGTGCTGCAGCACGGCCAGCGAAGCCGACAAAGTGATCGGTTGAGCTGGAATTGGAGTTACCCGCCAACCTCCGTGGTGGCCACCAGCCGCAGGCTGGGCAGCAGCCTCGCCGCCAGTTCCGGACGCTCGAGCGCGTATTCGAGGTTCATGCGGGCGATTTCCACGTGCTCCTCGCCCAAGGCCTGGGCGCGCGAGCCCTGGCCGCGCTCGATCGCCTGGACCGTCGCGTAGTGCTGGCGGTGCGCGATCTGCATCCATTGCTGCCCCTCCTGCATCGACGATTGCATCGGCAGCATGGCGCTGGGCGAAGCGAACGGCTGGCTGTTGAGGAAGTCCAGCGTGCGCCGGATGGCGGCGTTGCCGCAGCCCCTGATGATGAGATCGTGAAAGCGGTTGTTCATTTCCACGTAGGCGGCGTAGTCGTCCAGCTCCATGCCCGATTTGCCGACGATCTGATCCCCTTCCTCCAGGCAATCGCGCAATTTGCGCAGCAGCGGGCGCGATGCGCCTTCTTCGGCCAGCGCACGCGCGGCGCAGCCCTCGATCACGCCGCGCAGGCGGATCGCGTCGTCGATCTCGCGCGAGGT
>CAUJIM010000103.1 GCA_963205335.1 Pseudomonadota bacterium | reverse complement strand
CACCCGGACAGCCTCCCTTTACGCCTGATGACAATGGCAAGCTGGCACCACCCCTTCCCTTCCCGAACAGGACCGTGAAACAGCTTCGCGCCGATGATAGTGCGGGTCCCCGTGCGAAAGTAGGTCATCGTCAGGCACCATTTGTCCCGCGCCAGCAAAGCCCCTCCACGTCAGTGGCGGGGCTTTGTGGTTTAAGAGTCTGTTCGTGGTCTCTTCACGGTGTCCGCAAGGCAGCAAAAAGCCGCACTCGTCGTTGCGCACCTTGGCCAGACCACAAGCCCGGCTGCGGTTTGCGCCTTGCAGCCACTGCCTTTACGGGACAACGGGCACCATGAAGAGACCATGAACAGGCTCCAAGGGGACGTGCGAGGACGCATGCTACTGCAGGATATTCTCTATTCGCAAGGCTTTGGCACCCGGCGCGTGTGTCTCGGCCTGATCCAGCAGGGCTTGGTGGCCTTGCGCGCGAATGTCGGAAGTCCACCGGTGGTTTGCACCGATCCTGCGCGGGAGCTCGATGCCGAGGGCTTGCTGTTGCGCGTGCAGGGCGTGGATTGGCCGTATCGGCGCCTCGCGTACCTGATGATGCACAAGCCGGCCGGCACCGAGTGTTCGCAGAGGCCGGGCGCCTACCCGAGCATCTATTCGCTGTTGCCTGCGCCGCTGCGTGGGCGCCCGACGAAGGGATCGGTAAACGGCGTGCAGGCGGTCGGGCGCCTGGACCAGGATACGACGGGCCTGATCTTGCTCACCGACGATGGGTCGTTCATCCACCGCATGAGTTCTCCCCGGCGGGCCGTACCCAAGACCTATGCGGTGACGACCAGGCATCCCGTGGATGCGCGGCAAATACGGCAATTGCTGGAGGGTGTCGTGCTCGACGACGATCCGGCTCCGGTGCGCGCCGCCGCGTGCGAACTGTGGGACGAGCGGTGTCTGGACCTGACCCTGACCCAGGGGAAATACCATCAGGTCAAGCGCATGATCGCGGCGGTGGGCAATCGCGTCGAGGCCTTGCACCGCTGGCGCATCGGCAGCCTGACGCTGCCGACGGACGTACCGCCCGGGCAGTGGCGCTGGCTTTCGGATGAAGAGCGGGCGCTGGCCCAGGAGGAACAGGTCCGCCAGGATCGCGTCGGCGGCATGGCTGACTAGAATGGACCTCGACGTCAACACGCCACGTTTGTCCACGACGCAGCACATGGCCGCTACCTACAGCATCAGCGATCTGGCGCGTGAGTTCGATCTCACGACGCGGGCCATGCGTTTCTACGAAGACATGGGTCTGCTGCGCCCCGAGCGCACCGGCCCCGGTGGCCGTTCGCGCGTGTACAGTGCGCGTGACCGCACGCGGCTCAAGCTCACCCTGCGTGCCAAGCGGCTGGGCCTGTCGCTCACGCAGGCCAAGGAAATCATCGATCTCTATGACAGCCCGCGCGACACCGGGACGCAGTTGCACAGGTTTCTGGAAGTGCTTGGGCAGCACCGGCAGCAGCTGGAGGCGCAGATGATGGATTTGCAGGCCAACCTGGACGAGGTGAGGGAGCACGAGCGCGAGGCGCTGGATCTGCTTGCCAAGCTGTCTACCGCCCAGGCGCGAAATGCTTGATAATTGACGTTTACGTAAACGTCATACCCACAGCGGGCTTATCCCGACTTCAGGAGACCATCATGAGCGTTCCCCACTCCCTGCCGGGCCTGAATTTCCAACTGGGTGAGGACATCGACGCGCTACGCGATGCCGTGCGCGATTTCGCGCAGGCCGAGATCGCACCGCGTGCGGCGGAGATCGACCGCACCGACCAATTCCCCATGGACGTGTGGCGCAAGCTGGGCGAGCTCGGCGTGCTCGGGGTCACGGTGCCGGAGCAGTACGGCGGCGCCAGCCTCGGCTACCTCGCGCACATGATCGCGATGGAGGAGATTTCGCGCGCCAGCGCCTCGGTGGGCCTCTCGTACGGTGCGCACAGCAACCTGTGCGTGAACCAGATCAACCGCAACGGCAGCGAGGCGCAGAAGGCCAAGTACCTGCCCAAGCTGGTCAGCGGCGAGCACGTGGGGGCGCTGGCGATGAGCGAGCCTGGCGCGGGCTCCGACGTGATCAGCATGAAGCTCAGGGCCGAGGATAAGGGTGGCTATTACCTGCTCAACGGCTCCAAGATGTGGATCACCAACGGGCCGGATGCCGACACGCTGGTGGTCTATGCCAAGAGCGAGCCGGAACTGGGCGCGCGCGGCGTGACGGCCTTCCTGATCGAGAAGGGCATGAAGGGTTTTTCGATCGCGCAAAAACTCGACAAGCTGGGCATGCGCGGCAGCCACACCGGCGAGCTGGTGTTCCAGGACGTGGAGGTGCCGGTGGAGAACGTGCTCGGCCAGGTCAACGGCGGGGCCAAGGTGCTGATGAGCGGCCTGGACTACGAGCGCGCGGTGCTGACCGGCGGGCCGCTCGGCATCATGCAGGCAGTGATGGACAGCGTCGTGCCCTACATCCACGACCGCAGGCAGTTCGGCCAGAGCATCGGCGAGTTCCAGCTCATCCAGGGCAAGGTGGCCGACATGTACACCGTGCTGCAGGCCGCGCGCAGCTTCGCCTATACCGTGGCCAAGAACCTGGACATGCTGGGCAGCGAGCATGTGCGCCAGGTGCGCAAGGACTGCGCCAGCGTGATCCTGTGGTGCGCCGAGAAGGCGACCTGGATGGCGGGCGAGGGCATACAGATCCACGGTGGCAATGGCTACATCAACGAGTTCCCGCTTGGCCGCCTGTGGCGCGACGCCAAGCTCTATGAAATCGGCGCGGGCACCAGCGAGATTCGCCGCATGCTGATCGGCCGCGAACTGTTTGCGGAAACCTGCTGACGACGACGGCGGTTTCTGCTTCGAGGGAAAAAGAGTGACGACATCGACGATCGACGGGCTGTTCGAGAACAACCGGCTCTGGGCCGCGCAAATGGAGCGCGAGCGCCCCGGGTTCTTCACGCAGCTGAAGGCGCAGCAAAGCCCCAAGTACATGTGGATAGGCTGCTCCGACAGCCGCGTGCCGGCCAACCAGATCACCAACCTGGAGCCGGGTGAGGTTTTCGTGCACCGCAATATCTCCAACGTGGTGGTGCCGACCGACCTAAACTGCCTCTCCGTCGTCCAGTACGCGGTCGACCAGCTCAAGGTGGCGCACCTGATGGTGGTCGGCCACTACGGCTGCGGCGGCGTGCTGGCGGCGCTGCAGAACCTGCGCATCGGCCTGGCGGACAACTGGATACGCCACGTGCAGGATGTGCGCGACCGGCACGCGACGCTGCTCGACAGGATTCCGGTGCAGTGGCAGCACGACGCGCTGTGCGAGCTCAACGCGATCGAGCAGGTGGTGAACCTGGCCCACTCCACGGTGATCCAGGATGCCTGGGCGCGCGGGCAGAAGCTGGAGCTGCACGCCTGGTGCTACGGCCTGCACGACGGGCTCATCACCAATCTGCAGATGACGGTGCCGAGCGTGAACGGGCTGGACTCGGCGCACAAGGAAGCGGTGGGCCTGGTGGCGTCGCGCCAGCGCCATTGAGCTGAACCGCCACTTCGCGGGGCGCGCATGAACCCCCAACGGCTGGATGCGCCGCAGGCCTGGGACATCGCCAAGGCGATGGTCGACGGCTTCAACCGCCACTATCGCCTGTTCCGCATCGAGTCGGCCCGGGCCAAGCACCGCTTCGAGACGGCCGATTGGGCCGGCCAGCAGCGCGCGCAGCGCGAGCGCATCGAGTTCTACGACCTGCGGGTGCGCGAATGCGTGCGCCGGCTCGAGAAGGAATTCCATGCGGGCGGGCTGCCAATGGAGGTCTGGCACCAGATCAAGCTGCATTTCATCGGCCTTCTGGTGGAGCACCGCCAGCCGGAGCTGGCCGAGACCTTTTTCAACTCGGTCACCACCAAGATCCTGCACCGCACGCACTTTCACAACGATTTCATTTTCGTGCGCCCTGCGGTCAGCACCGAATACCTCGAGGACCACGGGCCGGCCACGCGGCCGAGCTACCGCGCCTACTACCCGCAGCGCGAGAGCCTGAAGGAGACCTTGCGGCGCATCGTCGAAGACTGCGGCCTGCAGCGCCCGTTCGCCGACCTGGAGCGCGACGTGGCCCAGGTCCACGCGGCCCTCGCGCCGCGCCTGGCCGGCCTGGCGCTGCGCGCCAACTTCCAGGTGCAGGTGCTCTCGAGCCTCTTCTATCGCAACAAGGGCGCGTACCTCGTGGGCAAGGTGATCAACGGCTACGCCGAGCTGCCGTTCGCCCTGCCCATCCTGCACGACGACGCGGGGCGCCTGCTCATCGACGCGCTGCTGTTCGGCGAGGACGACCTGCTGGCGCTCTTCAGCTTCGCGCGCGCCTACTTCATGGTGGACATGGACGTGCCCAGCGCCTATGTACAGTTCCTGCGCAGCCTGATGCCGCGCAAGCCCGTGGCCGAGCTGTACAACGCCATCGGCCTGGCCAAGCAGGGCAAGACGCTGTTCTACCGGGAGTTCCTCTCGCATCTCAAGCATTCGAGCGACCAGCTGCGCATCGCGCCGGGCATCAGGGGCATGGTGATGCTGGTGTTCGGCCTGCCGAGCTTTCCCTACGTGTTCAAGCTCATCAAGGACCGCTTTCCGCCGCAGAAGGACACCACGCGCGAGAAGGTGCAGTCCAAGTACCTGCTGGTCAAGCACCACGACCGCGTGGGCCGCATGGCCGACACGCTCGAATACAGCCTGGTGGCGCTGCCGCGCGAGCGCTTCTCCGACGAGCTGCTCGCCGAACTGCAGAAAGAGGCGCCGAGCCAGATCGAGATCAGCGACCGCGATGGCGACGGCAGGCAGGAGGTCATCATCCGCCATCTCTACATCGAGCGGCGCATGGTGCCGCTCAACCTCTATCTGCAGGAGGCCTTCGACGCCGGCCTGGACAAGCCCGAGGCGCGCGCGCAGATGGAGGCCAGCGTGATCGAGTACGGCAACGCGATCAAGGACCTGGTGGCGGCCAACATCTTTCCGGGCGACATGCTGTGGAAGAACTTCGGCGTCACGCGCGGCGGCAAGGTGGTGTTCTACGACTACGACGAGATCGAATACCTCACCGACTGCAACTTCCGCGCCGTGCCCGCGCCGCGCAGCGAAGAAGACGAGCTGTCGGGCGAGGTCTGGTACCCGGTGGGCCCGAGGGACGTGTTCCCCGAGACTTTCGGCCCCTTCCTGCTCGGCCACCCGGCGGTGCGCGAGGCCTTCATGCGCCACCACGCCGACCTGCTCACGCCCGAATACTGGCAGGCGCACCAGGAGCGCATCCGGCAGGGGTATCTTTACGATGTTTTTCCCTATGCGGCGCAGCGACGCTTCGCCGCCCGCTGATTTTTCATTCACTTCCAGGAGTTCAAGATGCAAGATCCCATCGTCATCGTCGGCGCCGCCCGCACCCCCATGGGTGCCTTCATGGGCGATTTCGCCGCTCTCGCCGCGCACGACCTCGGCGGCGTGGCCATCAAGGCGGCCGTGCAGCAGGCGGGCATCGCGCCCGAGCAGGTCGACGAGGTGCTGTTCGGCAACTGCCTGATGGCCGGCCAGGGCCAGGCGCCCGCGCGCCAGGCGGCGCACAAGGGCGGCCTGCCGCGCAGCGTGGGGGCTGTGACGCTCTCCAAGATGTGCGGCTCGGGCATGGAAGCGGCCATGCTGGCGCACGACCAGATCGTGGCCGGCAGCCGCACGGTGATGGTGGCCGGCGGCATGGAGAGCATGACCGCCGCGCCCTACCTGCTGCAAAAGGGCCGCGCCGGCTACCGCATGGGCCACGACAAGGTCTACGACCACATGATGCTCGACGGCCTGGAAGACGCCTACGAGCCCGGCCGCGCCATGGGCACCTTCGGCGAGGACTGCGTGGCCAAGTACCGCTTCACCCGCGAGCAGCAGGACCAGTTCGCGATCGCCAGCGTGCAGCGGGCGCAGCATGCCGTGCAGTCGGGAGCGTTCAAGGCGGAAATCGCGCCGGTGACGTTCAGCACGCGCAAGGGCGAGGTGACGGTGTCGGTCGACGAAGGCCCGGCCAAGGCCAGGCTCGACAAGATCGCCAGCCTCAAGCCCGCGTTCAAGAAGGACGGCACGATCACCGCCGCTTCCAGCTCCAGCATCAACGACGGCGCGGCCGCGCTGGTGCTGATGCGGGCATCGACCGCGAAGGAGCTGGGCTGCCAGCCGCTGGCGCGCATCGTGGCCCACGCCACGCATGCGCAGGAGCCCAACTGGTTCACCACCGCACCCATCGGCGCCACGGAAAAGGCGCTGAAGAAGGCCGGCTGGAGCGTGGCCGACGTCGATCTGTGGGAGGTCAACGAGGCCTTCGCCGTCGTGCCCATGGCGCTGATGCACGACCTTCAGGTGCCGCACGAGAAGGTGAACGTGAACGGCGGCGCCTGCGCGCTGGGCCACCCGATCGGCGCCAGCGGCGCGCGCATCATGGTGACGCTGATCCATGCGCTCAGGACGCGCGGCCTGAAGAAGGGGCTGGCGACGCTGTGCATCGGCGGCGGCGAGGCGACGGCGGTGGCGCTGGAGGTGTTCTGACTACTGAAAAAATAGCTGCTAGCGCTCGCCCCTGCTGCGTTTCAGACGTTTTTCATTCATATTCCAGAGCCGCGCAACCATGCCCACGACCCTGATCATCGGCGCCTCGCGCGGCATTGGCCTGGAGCTGGCGCGGCAGTGCCTCGCGGCGCGCGACCACGTCATCGCCACGGCGCACAGCGCGGCGGGGCTCGTGGCGCTGCAGGAACTGGGCCTGCAGCCCCTGCGCCTGGACGTGACGGATGCGGCGGACGTGGGCCGGCTGGCCGGGCAGCTGGGGGTGCGCAAGATCGATACCGCCTGGTACGTGGCCGGCGTGATGTGCAGCCGCAGCGATGCGCGCACGCCTCCCGCGCCCGCGGATTTCGACCGGGTCATGCACACCAACGTGCTGGGTGCGATGCTGGTGATCCCCCAGGTGGCTCCGCTGGTCGAGGCGGCACACGGGCGCTTCGGCTTCGTTACCAGCACGATGGGGCGGATCGGCACCGTGGGCGCCAGCAACGCGTGGCTGTACCGCACGAGCAAGGCGGCGCTCAACATGGCGGTGGCCTCGGCGCGCCACGGCTACCCGCGTGCGCTGTTCGTGCTGCTGCACCCCGGCTGGGTGAGCACCGACATGGGCGGCGCGCAGGCCCCCGTGCGGGTGAGCGACAGCGTGGCGCGCCTGCGCGCGACGCTGGCGAGCGCCACCGCGGCGGACAACGGGGCGTTTTTCGACCACGACGGCGCCCGGCTCGCGGGCTGGTAGTACGCGCCGCGCCGTTCATGCCGTTTCGGCAAGGAGATTGCAATGCTGCTCACCCAAGACCAGGAAATGATCCGCGACGCGGTGCGCGACTTCGTGCGCGAGCAGATCGCGCCGCACGCCGCGCGCTGGGACAAGGAGCACCACTTCCCGCCCGAGGTGCACCAGGGCCTGGCGCAGCTCGGCGCCTCCGGCATTTGCGTGCCCGAGGAATATGGCGGCGCCGGGCTCGACTACCTCACGCTGGCGCTGGTGCTGGAAGAGATCGCGGCCGGCGACGGCGGCACCAGCACCGCCATCAGCGTGACCAACTGCCCGGTCAACGCCATCCTGATGCGCTATGGCTCCGAGGCGCAGAAGCGCCAGAGGCTCGCGCCGCTGGCGCGCGGCGAGATGCTGGGCGCGTTCTGCCTGACCGAGCCGCAGGTGGGCTCGGACGCCTCGGCCATGCGCACCACGGCGGCGCCCGATGGCGACGGGTACGTCATCAACGGCGTCAAGCAGTTCATCACCAGCGGCAAGAACGGGCACGTGGCCATCGTCATCGCGGTGACCGACAAGGCGGCGGGCAAGCGCGGCATGAGCGCCTTCATCGTGCCCACGCACAGGCTGGGCAATGCGGGCTGGCAGGTGGCGCGGCTGGAGGACAAGCTGGGCCAGCACAGCAGCGACACGGCGCAGATCAACCTGGTGGACTGCCGCGTGCCCGCCGGGAACCTGATCGGCGCGGAGGGCGAGGGCTACAGGATCGCGCTCTCGGCGCTGGAGGGTGGGCGCATCGGCATCGCCGCGCAGAGCGTGGGCATGGCGCGCGCGGCGCTCGAATGCGCGCTCAACTACAGCAAGGAGCGCGAGAGCTTCGGCACGCCCATCTTCAACCACCAGGCGGTGGGCTTTCGCCTGGCCGAATGCGCCACGCAGGTGGAGGCGGCGCGCCAGCTCATCTGGCACGCGGCCAGCCTGCGCGACGCGGGCCGGCCCTGCCTGAAGGAGGCGGCGATGGCCAAGCTCTTCGCCAGCGAGACGGCCGAGCGCGTCTGCAGCGCCGCCATCCAGACCCTGGGCGGCTACGGCTACGTGAGCGACTTTCCGGTGGAGCGCATCTACCGCGACGTGCGCGTGTGCCAGATCTACGAGGGCACGAGCGACGTGCAGAAAATCCTGATCCAGCGGGCGCTGGCGTAGGGCCGCCATCTCGATGAAAGGAGCACCGGCATGCAACGACGCGAATTCAACCAGGCCTCGATCGGCGCGATCGGCTTTTGCACCCTGCTCGCCTGGCGTCAGGCGCAGGCTTTGTCGCTGGGGAATTTGAGCAATGCGGATGCCAGCTCCGGCGTCAAGGCCGCGCTCACGCGGGGCGCGGACATCGCCGTCGCGCTGCTGGGCAAAAACGACGGTTTCCTCGGCAACCCCAAGGTGCGCATCGGCCTGCCCGGCAACCTGGACAAGGCGGCCAAGCTGCTGCGCGGCATGGGCCAGGGCAAGCGCGTCGACGAGCTCGTCACCGCGATGAACCGCGCGGCGGAGGAGGCGGTGCCGCTGGGCAAGGACCTGCTCGTCGGCGCGGTGCAGTCGATGACCGTGACCGACGCCAAGAACATCCTCACGGGCGGCGACACCTCGGTGACCGACTTTTTCGCGAAGAAGACGCGCCAGCCGCTCACACAGCGCTTTTTGCCCGTCGTCACCAAGTCCACGCGGAACGTGGGCCTGGCCGGCAAGTACGACAGCTTCGCCGGCCAGGCGGCGAAGTTCGGCCTGATCGGCAAGCAGGACGCGAACCTGCCGGGCTACGTGACGGGCAAGACGCTCGATGGCCTGTATTGGGTCATCGGTGACGAGGAAAAAAAGATCCGCCGCGACCCGGTCGGCACTGGCAGCGCGGTGCTCGGCAAGGTCTTCGGCGCGCTCAAGTAAGGCTCGGACATTGCACATGCCCTGCCCTTGCGGCCGCCTCGATGTGCGCGGCCGGCTGCTGGCGTACGCTGAGTGCTGCGGGCGTTACATCGACCACTTCGAGACGGCTCCCGCGCCCGATGCCGAGAGCCTGATGCGCTCGCGCTACACCGCCTTCGTGCGCCAGGACGAGGGCTACCTGCGCGCCACCTGGCACGCGAGCCGGCGCCCGTCGCGCGTCGGCTTCGAGGCCGGCACCCGCTGGCTCGGGCTCGAGGTGCGCGCGCACCGCATGACGGGCGCGGCGAGCGCCGAGGTGGAGTTCGTCGCCCGCTGCCGCGGCGCCGACGGCACGGCGGTGCGCCTGCACGAGCTCAGCCGCTTCGTGCGCGAGGATGGGCGCTGGTACTACGTCGAGGGCGACTGGCGGTAGCGCGCGCGGTACTGCGCCGGGGAGCTGCCGGTCCAGGCGCGGAACGCGCGCGTGAAGCTCTTGTCGCTGGCGAAGCCCGCCGCGTGCGCCACCTGCTTGACCGGGCGGCCGGTGTGGCGCAGCAGGTGCTCGGCCTGCGCGCGGCGCACCTCGTCCTTGAGCTGCTGCAGCGAGGCGCCTTCCTGGCGCAGCTGCCGGTGCAGCGTGCGCTCGGACAGGTGCAGGGCCTCGGCCACCCGTGCGGCGCCGTGCATCGCGGCCGGGTCGCCGCCCAGGAGCTGGCGCACGCGCGCCACCAGCAGCCGGTCGCGCCGGTACTGCCAGACCGTCAGTGGCAGCGCACGCTGCAGCATGCGTTGCAAGGCCGACTCGTCGCGCGCCAGGGGCAGGGAAAGGTAACGGGCGTCGAATTCAATCGCCGCATGCGCCGCGCCGAACGCGACCGGCCCGGGAAACAGCAGCGGATAGACGTCGGCATGCGCGGGCGCGCCGAAAGGGAACTGCACCCGAGCGAGCGGCAGGCGCGAATCGATCAGCCAGCAGGCCAGGCCGTGGACGTTGCGCAGGGTCGAGAGCAGGCAGAGTTCGCGCAGCGACCCATCGCCGCCAGGGAGGCGGCGCTCCTCGATGCCGATGCGGGCCGTCCCGTCCCGCTGCGTGAGCGCGAGCAGGATGTCATCGGTCAGGAGCGCATGGTGGCGGCACCAGCGCTCCAGCGCCAGGCCCAGGTGCGGCGAGGTGATCGAGGCACGCGCCAGCATGCCGTAGCTGCCCCAGGGCAGGCGGCGGCTGAACCAGCCCAGGGCTTCGTCGTCGAGCTCCTGCATGGCCGTGGCGCACAGGCGCTCGAATTGCAGCGCGGTCACGTGCCGGCCAGCTTGCTGCAGCTGCCCGGGCGCGATGCGTGCCGCCGCCAATGCGCTCGCGGCATCCGCGCCGCGCGCCTCGTAGGCGCGCACCACGTCGCGCACCAGGGACATGGGCGTGTGGGCTTGCGGTGTGCGAGCGGTTGAAATGCCGACCATGCCGGAGTGTGCTTTTGTGTGGCAGGTTTTGCAACCTGTCTGGCAACACGGATGCGGATTCAGGCACTAAGCTCGTGCCGAAGCACTACACAGAAGCCACCCACGAGGAGATCTCCATGACGGTTGCGCATGCCGAAAGCTACGCTCGCGGCGCCCAAGCTCCCGCGCTGATCGAGCAGACCATCGGCGCCTTCTTCGACGGCATGGTGGCGCGCCACCCCGAGCGCGAGGCGCTGGTGGTGGTGCACCAGCAGCGCCGCTACACCTACCGCGCGCTGCAGGCCGAGGCCAATCGGCTGGCCAGCGCGCTGCTGGGGCTGGGCCTGGCGCCGGGCGACCGCATCGGCATCTGGTCGCACAACAACGCCGAATGGGTGCTGATGCAGCTGGCCACCGCCAAGGCGGGGCTGGTGCTGGTCAACATCAACCCGGCCTACCGCACGTCCGAGGTGGAATACGCGCTCAACAAGGTGGCTTGCCGGGCGCTGGTCGCCATGCCGCGCTTCAAGACCAGCGACTACCTGGGCATGCTGCGCGAGCTGCGTGCCGCGCAGGCCCTGCCGCAGCTGCAGCACGCGATCTGGATCGACGTGGCGGGCGAGGGCGCCGAGGAGCCGGGCTTCATGCGCTTTTCCGAGCTGGTGAAGACCGGCGACCCGCAGGACGCGCGCCTGCCGCAGGTGGCGCGCCTGCTGCACCACCGGGACGCCATCAACATCCAGTTCACCAGCGGCACCACCGGCTTTCCCAAGGGCGCCACGCTGACGCACCGCAACATCCTGAACAACGGCTTCTTCATCGGCGAGGCAATGCGGCTGACCGAGCGCGACCGCCTGTGCATTCCGGTACCGCTGTACCACTGCTTCGGCATGGTGCTGGGCAACCTGGCGGCGCTGACGCACGGCGCCTGCATCGTCTATCCCAACGACGCGTTCGAGCCACTCAGCGTGCTGCAGGCCGTGCAGGACGAGCAATGCACCGGCCTGCACGGCGTGCCGACCATGTTCATCGCTGAGCTGGATCACCCGCGCTTCAAGGAGTTCGACCTTTCCACCCTGCGCACCGGCATCATGGCCGGCAGCCCCTGCCCGATCGAGGTGATGAAGCGC
Source organism: Pseudomonadota bacterium (assembly GCA_963205335.1). Lineage (GTDB taxonomy): Bacteria > Pseudomonadota > Gammaproteobacteria > Burkholderiales > Burkholderiaceae_C > Comamonas_C. The sequence continues at coordinate 19,365 of CAUJIM010000103.1, read as the reverse complement.
GTGCAGTCCGAGATGAACATGGGCGAGGTGACCATCGCCTACGGCATGACCGAGACCAGCCCGGTGAGCTGCCAAAGCTCCACCGACACGCCGCTGGACAAGCGCGTGTCCACCGTCGGCCTGGTGCAGCCGCACCTGGAGATCAAGATCATCGATCCCGACAGCGGCGCCACGGTGCCGCGCGGCACCACGGGCGAGTTCTGCACTCGCGGCTATTCGGTGATGCAGGGCTATTGGGAAGACCCGGCGCGCACCGCGGAGGCGATCGATGCCGAGGGCTGGATGCACACGGGCGACCTGGCCACGATGGACGAGGACGGCTACGTCAACATCGTCGGGCGCAGCAAGGACATGGTGATCCGCGGCGGCGAGAACGTCTATCCGCGCGAGATCGAGGAGTTCCTGTACCGCCACCCCAAGGTGCAGGACGTGCAGGTGGTGGGCCTGCCCGACCAGAAGTACGGCGAGGAGCTGTGCGCCTGGATCATTGCCAAGCCCGGCCAGCAGCTCGGCGAGGACGAGGTGCGCGCGTTCTGCAAGGGCCGGATCGCGCACTACAAGGTGCCGCGCTACATCCGGTTCGTGGGCGAGTTTCCGATGACCGTCACGGGCAAAATCCAGAAGTTCAAGATCCGCGAGGCGATGATTGCCGAGTTGCAGCTTTCCGAAGCACGAACGGCTTGAGTCGCTTGCCCGCCGTGCGTAGACGGCTATCGAAACGATACTGAAAGATGCGCCATGTCCGTGTTGCAAAGCAAGCTCAACCCCCGCTCGGCCGACTTCCAGGCCAACGCCGAAGCGATGCGCTCGGTGATCGAGGACCTGCGCGCGCAGGTCGCCAAGATCGCCCAGGGCGGCGGCGAGACCGCGCGTGCCCGGCACGTCAAGCGCGGCAAGCTGCTGCCGCGCGACCGGGTGCAGATGCTGCTCGACCCCGGCACGCCCTTCCTCGAACTGGCGCCGCTGGCGGCGCTCAACATGTACGCCAACGCCGCGCCCTGCGCCGGGCTGATCGCCGGCATCGGCCGTGTCTCGGGCGTGGATTGCATGATCGTCTGCAACGACGCCACGGTGAAGGGCGGCACCTACTACCCCGTCACGGTCAAGAAGCACCTGCGCGCGCAGGAGATCGCCGCGCAGAACCGCCTGCCGTGCATCTACCTGGTCGATTCGGGCGGCGCCAACCTGCCCAACCAGGACGAGGTCTTCCCCGACCGCGATCACTTCGGCCGCATCTTCTACAACCAGGCCAACCTGAGTGCGCAGGGCGTCGCGCAGATCGCGGTGGTCATGGGCAGCTGCACGGCGGGCGGCGCCTACGTGCCCGCGATGAGCGACGAATCCATCATCGTGAAGAACCAGGGCACGATCTTCCTCGGCGGCCCGCCGCTGGTGAAGGCCGCGACCGGCGAGGTGGTGAGCAGCGAGGACCTGGGCGGCGGCGACGTGCACACGCGCCTGTCGGGCGTGGCCGACCATCTGGCGCAAAACGACACGCATGCGCTCGCGCTGGCGCGGCAGGCGGTGGCCAATTTGAATAGAAACAAGGCGCCAGCGCTTGCCGATCAAGCGCCGGAAGCTCCCAAATACGCAGCAGAAGAGCTCTACGGCGTGATCCCCGCGGACACGCGCAAGCCCTTCGACGTGCGCGAGATCATCGCCCGCGTCGTCGATGCCAGCGCGTTCGACGAGTTCAAGGCGCGCTTCGGCAGCACGCTGGTCTGCGGCTTCGCGCGCATCGAGGGCATGCAGGTGGGCATCGTCGCCAACAACGGCATCCTGTTTTCCGAGAGCGCGCAAAAGGGCGCGCACTTCATCGAGCTGTGCTGCCAGCGCAAGGTGCCGCTGGTGTTCCTGCAGAACATCACCGGCTTCATGGTCGGGCGCAAGTACGAGAACGAGGGCATCGCGCGCCACGGCGCCAAGCTGGTCACGGCGGTGGCCACGGCGAGCGTGCCCAAGTTCACCATTATCATCGGCGGGTCTTTCGGCGCCGGCAACTACGGCATGTGCGGCCGCGCGTACTCGCCGCGCTTTCTCTGGATGTGGCCGAACGCGCGCATCAGCGTGATGGGCGGCGAGCAGGCGGCGAGCGTGCTGGCCACCGTCAAGCGCGACGGCATCGAGCACAAGGGCGGCACCTGGTCGGCGGAGGAAGAAGAGGCCTTCAAGGCGCCGATCCGCCAGCAGTACGAAGAGCAGGGGCATCCGTATTACGCCAGCGCCCGGTTGTGGGACGACGGCGTGATCGACCCGGCGGACACGCGCCGCGTGCTGGCGCTGGGGCTGGCGGCCTCGCGCAATGCGCCGATCGAAGAGACGAAATTTGGCGTTTTCCGCATGTAATGTGCATAATGTGTATCGATCAAACGATTGATACACATCATGCGTACCAACATCGATATCGATGACGAACTGCTCGCCAAGGCCATGCAGGCCGGCCCCTACACCACCAAGAAAGAGACGGTGGAGGCGGGCCTGCGCCTGCTCGCACGCCAGGCCGCCTACCGCGAAATCCTCAAGTGGGAGGGCAAGCTCAGGTGGGAGGGCGACGAGTCCGTCGACTGGACCGCGCCCGCGGCCGATGCGCCTGAGCCTGCCCGCGCGGACGAAGCGCTCGCGGTGCAGGAGCCACGTGCCGCGTACGCGGCCGCAGCCAGGGCAAAACGCCGTGCTGGTCGTTGATTCCAGCGTCTGGATCGATTTCTTCAACGCGCGCGACACCGCGGCGCGGTTCGAGCTGCGCCGCCTGCTGGGCGACGGCCATACCCGCCTGGTGGTGCCCGACCTGGTGCTGTACGAGGTGCTGCGCGGCTTCCGCGAAGAGCGCGCGCTGCGCCAGGCGCGGCTGCTGCTGCAGACGCTCAGCGTCGAGCCCTGCGGCGGCGAGGACATCGCGCTGGCCGCCGCCGAGCACTACCGCCAGCTGCGCGCGCGCGGCGCCACCATCCGCAGCGGCATCGACGTCATGGTGGCGGCATTCTGCATCGAGAACGGCTACCTGCTGCTGCACAGCGACAGGGATTACGACGCCATCGCCACCTGGCGTGGCCTGCGCATCTGGGGGCAATGAAAATGTCGGACTGGCAACACTACTTCTGCACATTGGCGCGCTACAACGTCTGGGCCACCCGGTGCCTGCTCGATGCCGTGGCCGCGCTGCCCGAGGCGGACTACCGGCGCGACGCCGGGCTGTTCTTTCACAGCATCCACGGCACGCTCAACCACCTCGTCGGGGGCGAGCACCTGCTCTGGTACCCGCGTTTCGCCGACGGGACTTCGCCGCGGGTCGACTATTCGCGCGAGGTCGAGGCTGACCGCCATGCCCTGGCGCAGCGGCTGCTGGCCGGCGCCGCGCGCTGGCAGCCGCTGATCGAAACCTGGCCCGCCGAGCGCTTCGGCGGCACGCTGGACTACGTCACCGTCAGGGGCGTGGCGGTGTCGCTGCCCTTCGCCGCCACCCTGGCCCACGTGTTCAACCACGGCACGCACCACCGCGGCCAGGTCACGGCGGCCCTCACGGCCCTGGGCCAGCCCTGCCCCGAGCTCGATCTGGTCTACATGCTGCAGCAGGAGCAAGCCACGCCATGACATCCGCCATCCATATCGCCGCCCAGGGCCCCGTGGCCACCGTGACGCTGGCGCGCCCCGAGGTGCGCAACGCCTTCAACGACGAGGTGATCGCCGAGCTGTCGCAGGCCTTCACCCGCCTGGGCGAGGCCGCCGGCGTGCGCGCGATCGTGCTCGCGGCCGAGGGCCAGTCCTTCTGCGCCGGGGCCGACCTGAACTGGATGCGCCGCATGGCCGACTACTCGCACGAGGACAACCTGGCCGACGCCGCCCGGCTCGCCGAGATGCTGCGCCTGATCTACACCTGCCCCAAGCCCACCATCGCCCGCGTGCAGGGCGACGCGTACGCCGGCGGCATGGGGCTGGTGGCGGCATGCGACCTGGCCGTGAGCGCCGACACCGCGCACTACTGCCTGAGCGAGGTCAAGCTGGGGCTGGTGCCGGCCACCATCAGCCCCTACGTCATCCGTGCCATGGGCGCGCGCGCGGCGCACCGCTACTTCATGACCGCCGAGCGCTTCGATGCGGCAGAGGCGCAGCGCATCGGCTTCGTGCACGAGGTGGTGGCGGCCGATCGGCTCGACGAGGTGGTCGATGGCTGGGCGCGCGCGCTGTGCGGCGCCAGCCCGAACGCGCTGCGCGCATGCAAGCAGCTGGTGCAGGACGTGGCCGGGCGAGAGATCGACGCCGACCTGATCGCGCAGACCGTGCGCGGCATCGCCGACATCCGCGCCAGCGGCGATGGCAGGGAAGGCGTGCAGAGCTTTCTGCAAAAGCGCAAGCCCGCCTGGCTGGCGGGCTAAGAAGGTGTGAACGAACCCCTCATGCCCGCCTTGACCGCCAAAACCTACCCGGGAGGCAGCGCAAATGCTCGCCGTAGCCCGAGCTACGTCTGCGCTTTACGCCTTGATCGGACAGGTCTTGACGATCCTTTCGGGCGCTCGCGGTTCATTCACACCTTCTGAGGCACGGCCATGGACCAGCTCTGGCTGCACATCGTTCAGTGGCTGCACGGCGTGGGCCTGCACGTGGATGCGGGCGTGGCGCGCAGCGTGGCCGAGGGCGCCGCGCACGCCACGGCAGCCATGGACATGCCCGGCCTGCTGGCGCTCGCGGCGGCGCTGGGCTGGGCCAGCGGCCTGCGGCTGTATGCGGTGGTGTTCCTCGCCGGGCTCGCCGGCGCCTCGGGCTGGGTGGCGCTGCCGCCGGGCCTCGCGGTGCTGCAGCACCCCGCGGTGCTGATGGCGAGCGGCTTCCTGCTGCTGGTCGAGTTTTTCGCCGACAAGGTGCCGTGGCTCGACAGCCTGTGGGACGGCATGCACGCCTTCATCCGCGTGCCGGCCGGGGCCATGCTCGCGGCCAGCGTGTTCGGCGCCAACGACGCGACCATGGCCGTCGTCGCCGGGCTGCTCGGCGGTTCGCTCTCGGCCACCGCCCTGGCGACCAAGATGACGGCGCGCGCGGCGGCCAACGTCTCGCCCGAGCCGTTTTCCAACTGGGGCCTGTCCTTCTTCGAGGACGGCATCGTCGTCGCCGCGCTCTGGCTGGCGGTGCAGCACCCGGTGTGGTTCGCGGCGGCGCTCGCGGTGACGCTGGCGCTCTCGGTGCTGCTGCTCGTCGTGTTGTTCAAATTCCTGCGCGCCGTGCTGCGGCGCGTGTTTCCGGCTTCAGTGAAGGTGGCTTGAATGTTTGAAAAGATCCTGATCGCCAACCGTGGCGAAAACCGCAGCGCAGCGGAGGTTTCACCACATTGCGTGGCACGCGCAGCGTGCACAGGCGATTTCGCCGCGGAGGTGGCCCATGTTTGACAAGATCTTGATTGCCAACCGCGGCGAAATCGCCTGCCGGGTTGCGGCAACTGCCCGCCGCATGGGCGTGAAGACGGTGGCCGTGTATTCCGATGCCGACGCCCGCGCCAAGCACGTGGCCGCGTGCGACGAGGCGGTGCACATCGGTGCCAGCGCGCCCAAGGAGAGCTACCTGCGCTGGCAGGCCATCATCGACGCCGCCAAGGCCACGGGCGCGCAGGCCATCCACCCGGGCTACGGCTTCCTGAGCGAGAACGCGCACTTCGCCCAGGCCTGCGCCGATGCGGGCATCGTCTTCATCGGGCCGCTGCCGTCGAGTATCCAGGCCATGGGCCTGAAGGCCGAATCCAAGCGCCTGATGGCCCAGGCCGGCGTGCCGCTGGTGCCGGGCTACCAGGGCGAGGACCAGGATCCGCAGCTCCTGCAGCGCGAGGCCGACAAGATCGGCTACCCGGTGCTCATCAAGGCCAGCGCGGGCGGCGGCGGCAAGGGCATGCGCGAGGTCCACAAGAGCGAAGACTTCGCCGAGGCGCTGGCCTCGTGTAAGCGCGAGGCGGCCAACAGCTTCGCCAACGACGCGGTGCTGATCGAAAAGCTGGTGCAGCGCCCGCGCCACATCGAGATCCAGATCTTCGGCGACACCCACGGCAACTGCGTCTACCTGTTCGAGCGCGACTGCTCGGTGCAGCGGCGCCACCAGAAGGTGCTGGAGGAATCCCCCGCGCCCGGCCTCTCGCCCGAGCAGCGCCGCCAGATGGGCGAGGCGGCGGTGGCCGCGGCCAGGGCGGTGAACTACGTGGGCGCGGGCACGGTGGAGTTCATCGTCGAGCAGCCGGGCGGCTACGCGCACCCGGAGCAGATGCAGTTCTTCTTCATGGAGATGAACACGCGCCTGCAGGTCGAGCATCCGGTGACCGAGGCCATCAGCGGCCAGGACCTGGTGCAGTGGCAGCTGCGCGTGGCGGCGGGCGAGCCGCTGCCGTGCCGGCAGGAGGACCTGCGCAACACCGGCCATGCGATCGAGGCGCGCATCTGCGCCGAGAACCCCGACAACCAGTTCCTGCCCGCCACCGGCCAGCTGGCGATCTACCGCAAGCCCGGGCACGGCAGCTTCGTGCGCTGCCCCGTGCGCTTCGACGACGGCGTGCGCGAGGGCGACGCCATCAGCCCGTTCTACGACTCGATGATCGCCAAGCTCATCGTGCACGGCGGCACGCGCGAGGAGGCGCTGGCGCGGCTGGACGCGGCGCTGGCGGCGACGCACGTGGTGGGCCTGGCGACCAACGTGCAGTTCCTGCGCCGGGTGGTGGCGAGCCGCTCGTTCGCCCGGGCCGAGCTCGACACCGCGCTGATCGAGCGCGAGCGCGCCGTGCTGTTCGGCCAGGAGCCGGTGGGCCTGCCGCTGGCGGCGGCCGCGGCGGTGGCCCACGTGCTGCTGGCCGAGCGCGCGCTGGAAACCGCCGACCCCTTCAGCCGGCGCGACGGCTGGCACTCGCACGGCGACGTGCAGCGGCGCTTCGCGCTGGAGTTCGGCGGCGCGCCCGCGTCGGCATCGCTGCACTATGCGCACTGCGGCGCGCTGGAGCTCACCGTGGGCGAAGGCGCCGATGCGGTGGCGGGCGCCCTGGCGTTCGAGCGCGCGGGCGACGGCGCGATCGACCTGCGTTTCGGCGAACGGCGCGAAAGCGTGACGGTCTATGCCCAGGGCGGGCGCCTCGCCGTCCATGCGCCGCGGGGTGCCACGCGCATCGAGGTCATCGACCTGCTGGCGCAGGCCGGCAGCGCGCAGGAAGAGGGCGGGCGCCTGACGGCCCCCATGCCCGGCAAGGTGGTGTCGTTCGCCGTCAAGGCGGGCGACAAGGTGGGCAAGGGCCAGGCGCTGGCGGTGATGGAGGCGATGAAGATGGAGCACACCATCGCCGCCCCGCGCGACGGCGTGGTGGCCGAGCTGCTCTACGCCCCCGGCGACCAGGTGGCCGAGGGCGAGGAACTGCTCAAGCTGAAATGAAACACCCCCCGTGTCGCTTCGCTCCTTTCCCCCGCTCTCGCAGCGCTACGCGCTGCGGGCGAGGGACGCCGCCAGTGCGGCGGGGCGGCCCTTGCACGGCGGCCCTGGCCTGGGGTGCGCCAGTTTCATGGGCTGTGGGTGGTGCGCAGCGCCATGGATCACTGAAATGAGAAACAGGCCCTGAGGAGAAACGAACCATGAACTACCCCTCCCGCGTGCGCCTCGTCGACGTCGGCCCGCGCGACGGCCTGCAGAACGAAAAGCAGCCCGTGGCCAGCGGCGACAAGATCGCGCTGGTGCACCGGCTGCAGCAGGCCGGCCTGCGCGAGATCGAGGTGACCAGCTACGTCAGCCCCAAGTGGGTGCCGCAGATGGCGGACAACCACGCGGTGATGTCCGGCATCGCGCGCGGCGCCGGCGTGCGCTACAGCGTGCTCACGCCCAACCTCAAGGGCTGGGAGGCGGCGGCGCAGGACCGGCCCGACGAGATCGTCGTCTTCGGCGCGGCCAGCGAGGCCTTCAGCCAGAAGAACATCAACTGCTCGATCGCCGAGAGCATCGAGCGCTTCGCGCCGGTCGTCGAAGCCGCGCGCGCGGCGGGCGTCGCGGTGCGCGGCGCGATGAGCTGCACCGTCGGCTGCCCCTACGAGGGCGAGATCGCCCCGGCGCGCGTCGAGTACCTCGCCGGGCTGATGAAGGGCATAGGCGTCGAGCGCGTGGACGTGGCCGACACCATCGGCGTGGGCACGCCGCTCAAGGTGCAGCGCGCCATCGAGGCGGCGCTCAGGCACTACGACATCGACCACGTCTCGGGCCACTTTCACGACACCTACGGCCAGGCGCTGTCCAACACGCTCGCGGCGCTGCAGCTGGGGGTGTGGAACTTCCAGTCCTCCGTCGCCGGCCTGGGCGGCTGCCCCTACGCCAGGGGCGCGACCGGCAACGTGGCCACCGAGGACGTGGTCTACCTGCTGCACGGCATGGGCATAGAGACCGGCATCGACCTGGACAGGCTGGTCGATGCAGGGGCCTTCATCAGCGGCGTGCTGGGCCGCAAGCCGCAGTCGCGCGTGGCGGTGGCGCTCCTGAACAAGAGGGCGGGTTGACGATGAGCGAAGTTTCCGAAAGCGTGCAGCGCGTGACGGCCGCCCTGCAGGCCGCGGGCCACCCGCACGCGCCGGTGATGCTCGACGGTGCGGCGCGCACCGCGCAGGAGGCGGCCGATGCGCTGGGCATCGTCGTCGGCCAGATCGCCAAGAGCATCATCTTCCGGCGCAAGAGCGACGATGCGGCGGTGCTCGTCGTCACCTCGGGCGACCGGCGCGTGGACGAGAAGCGGGTGAGCGCGCTGGTCGGCCCCATCGGCCGGGCCGACGCCGATTTCGTCAAGAGCGCCACCGGCTTCACCATCGGCGGCGTGGCGCCCGTGGGCCACACGCAAGCCCCCGTCACGCTGATCGACCGCGAGCTGCTGCGCTTCGACGAGATCTGGGCCGCGGCGGGGCACCCGCACGCGGTGTTCCGCCTGAGGCCGCAAGACCTGGAGCGCCTGACCGGCGCGCCCGTGGCCGACGTGGTGCAGGCGCCCAAGGTGTGAATACTATCTTTTGAGTAGCTGCTGGCGCTTGACAGGCAAGCGCTGGAGCCCAATTTCTTTGGGATAAGGCGCGCCATGCACGACATCACCTTCCACCTGGACTTCGTCTCGCCCTACTCGTGGCTCGCGTTCGAGCAGCTGCCGCGCACGCTCGAAGGCCTGAGCGTGCACGTGCGCTACCGGCCGGTGCTGCTCGGCGCGCTGCTGCAAAAGCATGGCAATCCCGGCCCGGCAGGCATTGCACCCAAGCGCACGTGGACGGCGCGGCACGCGGGCTGGCTGGGCCGGTCCCTGGGCTGCGGCCTGGACATGCCCGCGCAGTTCCCGTTCAACACCCTGCCGCTGCTGCGCCTGGCGCTGGCGCACAGCGAGGACGGCTGCGTCAACCGCTACATCGCCGGCACGGTGCTGCGCCACGTCTGGCTCGGCGGGCACGACGCGCTTGACCCCGAGCGCATCGCGCAGCTCACCGAGGCGCTGGCCCAGCAATGGCAGCCCGAGGGCGACGCCGCCGCGCATGCCAAGGCGCTCCTGCGCGCCAACACCGACGACGCCGCCGCGCGCGGCATCTTCGGCGTGCCGATGTTCGAGACGCGGGGCAGGCTCTTCTGGGGGCTGGACGGCCTGCCCATGCTGCGCGCCTTCCTCGATGGCGATGCGTGGTTCGAGGGGCCGGCGTGGGAGCAGGCGGCGCAGGTGCCATCGGGCCTGCCAACGGTGCCGTGACGCTTCGTGTCGGGTGGCTGCTGGCGAAATTTTGTATATACAATAATCGTTCGCCATGATCTACGAATGGGACGAGGCCAAGCGCGCCGCCAATCTGGACAAGCACGGTCTGGATTTCGCGGATGCCGACATGGTGCTGGAAAGCGAATTCGTCTGGATCGTGGACAGCCCGCGCGGTGGCGAGGCGCGCTCGCAGGCGCCGGCGTATGTGGTGTTGCCGGTGGCCTTCGTGCGGCGCGGCGAGCGTTGCCGCATCGTGAGCTTCCGGCCGGCCCACCGCGATGAAAGGAGTGCCTACCATGACTGGCTCGAAAATCACTTCCCGGACCAGTGAGCAAATGCGCCGCGCGCGCGCGCAAGGCCAGTCCGGCAGCGACTGGGAGCGGGTGCGCCGCACGCTGCAAAAGGATGCGGGGGCGGTGGAACAAACCCAGGCCATCGCGGCGCTGATCGAGCGCAAGCGCGGGCGGCCGGTGCAGGGTGAGCCCAAGACGGCCATCTCCCTGCGCGTGCCTGATTCGGTACTGGCGGCGTTCAAGGCCACGGGCCCGGGCTGGCAGTCGCGCATGGGCGATGCGCTCAAGGAATGGCTGCGCACGCACCACCCGGCTTGAATCCTCCCTGCCGTTGCTGGAAGGGAGTCCCGGCAGTAACCCCTGGCCCGGCACGCCCGGGCCCCGCGGCCTAGAATTTCGGCCCCACCCCCGCCAAGGCCCGCCGCATGACCCAGGGACAGATCCGCATCCGCGGAGCCCGCCAGCACAACCTCAAGAACCTCGACCTGGACATCGCCACCGGCACGCTGACGGTGGTCACCGGCCCGAGCGGCAGCGGCAAGTCCAGCCTGGTGTTCGACACGCTCTACGCCGAGGGGCAGCGGCGCTACGTCGAGACCTTCAGCCCCTACGCGCGCCAGTTCCTCGACCGCATGGACAAGCCGGCGGTGGACAAGGTGGAGGGCGTGCCGCCCGCGATCGCGATCGACCAGACCAACCCGGTGCGCTCCAGCCGCTCCACCGTGGGCACGATGACGGAGCTCAACGACCACCTGAAGCTGCTGTTCGCCCGCGCCGGGCAGTTGTTCGACCGCCAGACCGCGCTGCCGGTGCGCCACGACTCGGCCGACAGCATCCATGCCGAGCTGGTGCGCCGCTGCGCCGCCGAAAATGACCCGCGCATCGTGCTGACCTTCGCCGCCGAGCTGCCCGCGGGCACCAGCCCGGAGCAGATGCAGCAGTGGCTCTCGGCCAGCGGCTTCACGCGCGTGCAGGCCGAGCGCGAGGTGGGTGGCAAAAAGCTGCTGGACGTGGTGGCCGACCGCTTCCGCATGGGCAAGGCCGAGCGCGCGCGCGTGATCGAGGCGATCGAGACCGCGCTGCTGCGCGGCGGCGGGCGCATGGCGGTGTACCGGCTGCATGAAGACGAGACCGACCCCGAGATCTGGCGCTTCTCCACCGGCCTGCACTGCCCCGAGAGCGACCTGCGCTATGCCGAGCCCATCCCCTCGATGTTCTCGTTCAACTCGCCCGCCGGCGCGTGCGAGACCTGCCGCGGCTTCGGCCGGGTGATCGGCGTCGATTGGGGCCTCGTCATCCCCGACGAGAAGCTCACGCTGCGCGCCGGCGCGGTCAAGGCCATCCAGACGCCCGCGTGGAAGGAGATCCAGGACGACCTGATGCGCTACGGCGAGGCCGCCGGCATCCCGCGCGACACGCCGTGGAACAAGCTCACCGAGGCGCAGCGGCGCTGGGTGATCGACGGCACGAGCGACTACCGCGAGGGCAACTGGAACCGCCAGTGGTACGGCATACGGCGCTTCTTCGCCTACCTGGAGACCAAGGCGTACAAGATGCACATCCGCGTGCTGCTGTCCAAGTACCGCAGCTACACGCCCTGCCCGGTGTGCGCGGGCGCGCGGCTGAAGACCGAGAGCCTGCTCTGGCGCGTGGGCGGCAAGGAGGACGCGGACGCGGTGCTCGCGCCCGGGCAGCGCTTCATGCCGCAGGGCGTGGCGTGGAGCCGCGCGCAGCTCGAGGCGCTGCCGGGGCTGTGCCTGCACGACCTGATGCTGCTGCCGCTGGACAGGCTGCGGCGGTTTTTCGGTTTCTCTCCCTCCCCCTCTGGGGGAGGGCAGGGGTGGGGGCGAGCGGCCTCCGATCAAGCTGGATTGCCTGATTCAGGCGCCGCCGGCCCCCACCCCAACCCTCCCCCAGGGGGGGAGGGAGAGAGACAGGCACTGCAGCTGCTGCACGAGGAAATCGCCACCCGCCTCAAGTACCTGTGCGACGTGGGCATAGGCTACCTCACGCTCGACCGGCAGAGCCGCACCCTGAGCGGCGGCGAGGTGCAGCGCATCAACCTGACGACGGCGCTCGGCACCAGCCTGGTCAACACGCTGTTCGTGCTCGACGAGCCGAGCATCGGCCTGCACCCGCGCGACATGGGCCGCATCACCCTGGCCATGCGGCGCCTGGTGGAGGCGGGCAACACGCTGGTGGTGGTGGAGCACGACCCGGCGGTGATGCTCGCGGCCGACCGCGTGATCGACATGGGCCCGGGGCCGGGCGAACGCGGCGGGCGGATCGTGTTCGACGGCACGGTGGACGCGCTGCGCGGCGCCGACACGCTGACCGGCCAGTACCTGGGCGCGCGCAAGGCGGTCGCGATGGGCTTCAAGCGGCTGGTGGCCGCGTCCACGCCGCGCCTGGTCCTCGAGGACGCGCGCGAGCACAACCTGCGGGGCATCAGCGTCGAGTTCCCGCTGCAGCGGCTGGTCACGGTCACCGGCGTCTCCGGCTCGGGCAAGTCCACGCTGGTGCAGGACATCCTCGCGCCGGCGCTGATGCGCCACCTGGGCAAGACCACCGAGGCGCCCGGCCGCCACGGCCGGCTGCTCGGCGCGGACCACCTGGGCGACGCGGTCTTCGTCGACCAGTCGCCCATCGGCAAGACGGCGCGCTCCAACCCCGCGAGCTACGTCGGCGCATGGGACAGCCTGCGCGAGATCTTCGCCGCCGCGCCGCTCTCGCGCGAGCGCGGCTACAGCGCCGCCAAGTTCAGCTTCAACTCGGGCGACGGCCGCTGCCCGGCCTGCGGCGGCTCGGGCTTCGAGCACGTGGAGATGCAGTTCCTCTCCGACGTCTACCTGCGCTGCCCCGACTGCAACGGCCAGCGCTACCGGCCCGAGATCCTGGAGGTGCGCATCGAGCGCGGCGGGCGCGTGCTCAGCGTGGCCGACGTGCTCGAGCTCACGGTGAGCGAGGCCGTGGCCTTGTTCGCGCACGACAGGGACGTGACCCGCGCCCTGCAGCCCATCGTCGACGTGGGGCTGGAGTACGTCAAGCTCGGCCAGCCCGTGCCCACGCTCTCGGGCGGTGAGGCGCAGCGCCTGAAGCTGGCCGGCTTCCTCGCCGAGGCGGCGAGAAGCGGCGCCAGCTCGCGCCAGCCGCTGGCGAAGAAAGGCACGCTGTTCCTCTTCGACGAGCCGACCACGGGCCTGCACTTCGACGACATCGCCAAGCTCATGCGCGCGCTCAGGAAGCTGCTGGACGCGGGCCATTCGCTGATCGTCATCGAGCACAACCTGGACGTGATCCGCGCCAGCGACTGGGTCATCGACCTCGGCCCCGAAGGCGGCGAGGGCGGCGGGCTGCTGGTGGCCGAGGGCCCGCCCGAGGAGCTGCGCCAGCACCCAAGCTCGCACACCGCGCAGGCGCTGCGCGAGTACGAACAGGCGCTGGGCGTGGGCGGCCATGCGGTGCAGGAGGCGCGCCACTTTCTCCTTCCCCCTCCGGGGGAGGGCAGGGATGGGGGCCGGGTCTCAGCCAGCGGGGCTGGCCCCCACCCCCGCCCTCTCCCAGAGGGAGAGGGAGCCATACAAATCGTCAACGCCCGCGAGCACAACCTGCAGCACCTGTCGGTCAATATTCCGCGCGGCCGGTTCAACGTCATCACCGGCGTCTCCGGCTCGGGCAAGTCCACGCTGGCGTTCGACATCCTGTTCAACGAAGGCCAGCGGCGCTACCTCGAATCGCTCAACGCCTACGCGCGCTCCATCGTGCAGCCGGCCGGCCGGCCCGAGGTGGACGCGGTCTACGGCATCCCGCCCACCGTGGCGATCGAGCAGCGCCTCTCGCGCGGCGGGCGCAAGAGCACCGTCGGCACCACCACCGAGATCTGGCACTTCCTGCGCCTGCTCTACGTCAAGCTCGGCGTGCAGCACTGCATCCACGACGGCGCCGCGGTGCAGCCGCAGACCATGGACAGCGTCGCCGCGCAGCTGCTGCGCGACTACCGCGGCCAGCACGTCGGCCTGCTGGCGCCGCTGGTGGTGAACCGCAAGGGCGTCTACACCGAGCTGGCCGACTGGGCGCGCCCGCGCGGCTACACGCACCTGCGCGTCGACGGCGAGTTCCTGCCGACCACGGGCTTTCCGCGCATCGACCGCTTCAAAGAGCACAGCATCGAACTGCCGGTGTTCAGCCTCGACGTCTCGCCCGCCGGCGAGCCGCTGCTGCGCGAGCAGCTGGCCAAGGCGCTGGAGCTGGGCAAGGGCGTGGTGCAGGTCTTGAGCGGCATGCACGGCCTGGCCGAGGCGCTGGCGCAGGGCCGGCCCACGGCGGGCATCGGCCGCGTGCAGGCCTTCTCCACCCGGCGCGCCTGCCCGGTCTGCGCCACCAGCTACGCCGAGCCCGACCCGCGCCTGTTCAGCTACAACAGCAAGCACGGCTGGTGCCCCGACTGCATGGGCACCGGGGTGCAGCTCACGCGCGCGCAGCGCAAGGTGATCGACGAGGCCATGCACGCCGACCGCGAGCTGGGCCGCGAGAAGACCTTCGGCGAGCCCGAGCTCGAAGATCTGGAAGACGTGCCCTGCCCGACCTGCGTCGGCACGCGCCTGAACCCGGTGGCGCGCGCCGTGCTGTTCGACGGGCGGCCCATCACCGGCGTGGCGCAGCTGTCCGTCAGCGACGTGCGCGCCTGGGTCCGCGGCCTGCGGCTCACCGGCCGCGAGGCCGAGATCGCGCGCGACCTGCTGCCCGAGATCGAGAGCCGCCTGGCCTTCCTCGAAGAGGTGGGCCTCTCTTACCTCACGCTCGACCGCGGCGCGCCCAGCCTCTCCGGCGGCGAGGCGCAGCGCATCCGCCTCGCGGCGCAATTGGGCAGCAACCTGCAGGGCGTGTGCTACGTGCTCGACGAGCCCACCATCGGCCTGCACGCGCGCGACAACCGCATCCTGCTCGGCGCGCTCAAGAGCCTGAGCGACAAGGGCAACACCCTCGTCGTCGTCGAGCACGACGAAGACACCATACGCGCCGCCTCCCACCTGATCGACATCGGCCCGAGCGCCGGCAAGCGCGGCGGCCGCCTGATTGCGCAGGGCAGCGTGGCCGACGTGCAGGCCGCGCCCGAGTCGCAGACCGGCCGCTACCTGCTGCACGCCATGCGCCACCCCCTGCAGCCGCGCCGCCCGGTCTCGGCCGAAGAATCTCAGTCAAATCAGGCTCCAGCGCTTGCGGATCAAGCGCAAGCAGCTATCAATTCAGAAGTCGCAAGCCCTCACCCCCACCCTCTCCCGGAGGGAGAGGGGGTAAAAACCCGGCTCACCGTGCACGGCGCCTTCCTGCACAACCTGCAGCACATCACCGCGCGCGTGCCGCTGCAGCGCCTCGTCGCCATCACCGGCGTCTCCGGCTCGGGCAAGTCCACGCTGGCGCGCGACGTGCTGCTCGCCAACGTCGCCGCCTGGGTCGGCCAGCGCCAGACCAGGGCCGGGCGCGAGGCCATGGACCGGGACGGCAAGGCGCCGCCGCTGGCCGGCTGCACCGGGCTCTCGGGCTTCGAGAGCATCGACCGCGTGCTCGAAGTCGACCAGACGCCGATCGGCAAGACGCCGCGCTCCTGCCCCGCCACCTACATCGGCTTCTGGGACCTGATCCGCAGGCTCTTCGCCGAAACCCTGGAGGCCAAGGCGCGCGGCTACGCCGCCGGGCGCTTCTCGTTCAACACCGGCGCCGGCCGCTGCCCGTCGTGCGAGGGCCAGGGCGTGCGCACCATAGAGATGAGCTTCCTGCCCGACGTGAAAGTGCCCTGCGAGACCTGCCACGGCGCGCGCTTCAACCCCGAGACGCTGGCCGTCACCTGGCGCGGCAAGAGCATCGGCGAGGTGCTGCGCATGGAGGTGGACGAGGCCGTCGACTTCTTCGCCAGCATGCCCGCCATCGCGCACCCGCTGCAGCTGCTGCGCGACGTGGGCCTGGGCTACCTCACGCTGGGCCAGCCCTCGCCCACGCTCTCGGGCGGCGAGGCGCAGCGCATCAAGCTGGTGACCGAACTCTCCAAGGTGCGCGACGACGTGACGCGCCGCGGCCAGAAGACGCCGCACACGCTCTACGTGCTCGACGAGCCCACGGTCGGCCTGCACATGGCCGACGTGGACAAGCTCATCCGCGTGCTGCACCGCCTGGTCGGCGGCGGCCACAGCGTGCTGGTGATCGAGCACGACCTGGACGTGATCGCCGAGGCCGACTGGGTGATCGACCTCGGGCCCGAGGGCGGCGCGGGCGGCGGGCGCATCGTCGCGGAGGGCACACCCGAGGCGCTGGTGCGCCTGCAGACCCACACCGGGCGGGCGCTGGCGCCGGTGCTGCGCCGGTAGCGCGGCGGCGCTGGCGGCCACCTTGCCGCCGTCATGGGCATGGCCGCGGCGCGGGCATCCCGCGCCCCATAATCTGCGCCGCGTCGGAGGGCGCGGCACCGGCCGCCGCCGTCCCGCCACACAACCATCCTCCTCCTTATCCTGGGAAGCTTCCGATGAACCACAACGCCTCTCTCACGCGCCGCACCTTCGTCTCCTCGGCCGCGCTCGCGCTCGCGTCCACCGCCATGGCCCAGTCCTACCCGGCCAAGACCATCGAATGGGTCGTGCCCTATCCCGCCGGCGGCGGCACCGACGTGGTGGCGCGCACCCTCGCCGAGACCATGGGCAAGAGCCTGGGCCAGTCCATCGTCGTCATCAACAAGCCCGGGGCCGCCACCAGCATCGGCGCGACCTACCTGGCGCGCGCCAAGCCCGACGGCTACACCGTCATGTCGGCGGACACCGCCACGCTCGCCGCCAACCCCTTCCTCTACAGCAAGCTCGGCTACGACCCGGCCAAGGACTTCGCCTCGCTCGGGCTCACGGTGCGCTTTCCGATGATCCTGGTCGTCAATCCCAAGGTGCCGGCCAAGAACCTCAAGGAATTCCTCGCCTGGGCCAGGACGCAGAAGGCCGCCAACTACGCCTCGCCGGGCGCGGGCAGCCCGCACCACCTGACCGCCGAGCTGTTCAGCCGCGAGACCGGCATCGCCTTCACCCACGTGCCGTACAAGGGCGCGGCGCCCGCCGTGCAGGACGTGGTGGCCGGCCAGGTGCCCTTCATGTTCGTCGACACCGCCGCCGGCCAGCAGTTCATCGGCGCCGGCAAGCTGGTCGCGATCGGCATCGCCAACCTCAAGCGCGTCAAGAACTTCGAGGAAATCCCCACCCTGCAGGAGCAGGGCATGAAAGGCTTCGAGGCCTACGCCTGGCAGGGCGTCGTGGCCCCGGCGGGCACGCCCAAGGACGTGGTGGACAAGCTCAACAAGACCTTGCTCGAAGCCCTCGACACCACGGCCGTCAAGGCCCGGTTCCAGACGCTCGGCCTCGAACTCACGCCCAGCAGCCCGGCGCAGATGGACAAGTACGCCGCCGACGAGCGCGCCAAGTGGGCCAAGGTCATCAAGGCAGCCAACATCCAGCTCGACTGACCGCGCGGCCCCGGCGCCGCGGCGCCGGTCAGGCCTGCGTGCCCGCGGCGGCCTGCGCGTGCTGCGCCATCTGGTCGATCGCCAGTGCCGAGTGCGCGTAGGCCCCGCCCGCACGCATCTCGGCCGCCACCCAGATCGCCTCCATCACCTGCCCCTCGGTCGCGCCCGCCTTGAGCGCGCCCTCGGTGTGGCCGCGGATGCAGTAGGGGCACTGCGTGACGTGCGCCACCGCCACCGCGATCAGCTGCTTGGTCCTGGCATCCAGCTCGCCCTCGGCGAAGGCCGCTGCGCTGAACGCGCGAAAGGCCTCGAGCTGCCGGGGCGCCAGCGCGCGGCGCTTGCGCGCGATGTCGAGGTCGCCCATCGAGGGGTACATCGCGTGGTCCATGGTTTCCACCTCCTTCACTTCACGTCGAGCCCGTCGGGGCCCAGCAGGTACTCGCGCAGCGCCACCGCGTTGTTCACCGCCTCGTCGCGCGCCGAATACACCAGCGTGACCACGCCCTTGCGCGCGCGCTCGCGCAGCGCCTCGAAGGGCCCGGGCTGCGCGGCCAGCTCGGCGGCGTAGCGGCGGCGGAACTCCGGCCAGCGCGCGTGCTCGTGGTTGAACCACCGGCGCAGCTCGCCGCTGGGCGCCAGCGCCTTGTTCCACTCGGCGAGCTGCAGCGCCTCCTTCTTCACCCCGCGCGGCCAGAGCCGGTCGATCAGGATGCGCTCGCCGTCGTCCGGCGAGGGCGCCTCGTAGGCACGCTTGATGCGTACGTGGCTGGCTGGGATCTTCATGGTCATGGCGTCACCTCGGCAACCGTTTCAGGATACGCCGCTGCGCGAGACCTGCCGTGGCCGTGGTTATTGGCACCGGGGCCGCGCCGCCAAATACATATTCGATATCGAAAAAAGAGAGACATTAGTCCGAAAGCATCATTGCAATAACCGTATCGCGTCTGTAGTCTTTGTGTGCAATCTGTTTTCGTCGAATGGGTCCGCTTCGGTACCGCCAGCGGGGTGTGCAAGAGGTGGCACGGGTGGCCTTTGGGTCGGCGTGCGGCGGCTCGCACCAGGGGGCCGTGCGGTTCGCGCGACGAAGCAGTAGCAACAGGCCCCAGGGTCGTTCGTGAACCCAACCAAGCAAGGAGAAGGAGCTCCAAATGACACGTCGAATCATCAAGGCGCTTGCCGCCGTAGGCATGGGGCTGCTGGTCTCGTCCGCATTCGCGGACTCGATCTCGCCCGATACGTTTTCCGCGACATTGGGGGTCGGCGAGTCCGTCACCCTGCGCAAGACCGTCACCATCAGCGCCGGCAAACCGGATACGGCGCTGGTCGACGTCAAGTTCATCGCCGACACCACCGGCTCGATGGGCGGCATCATCAATACGGCCAGAACCAATGCCAGCACCATCATGAGCAACCTCTCGGGGTTCGGGGATGCGCAGTTCGGCGTCAGCGAATACAAAGATCGCACCGACAGCTACACCACCAAGGTCAACCAGACGCTGACGTCCAACACTACGCTGGTCCAGACCGGGATCAATCAGTGGGGCGCCAGCGGCGGCGGTGATACACCCGAGGCCAACCTCATCGCGCTCAAGCAGCAGGCGGAAGCCAGTGACTGGCGTACGGGCTCCAACCGCTTCATCGTCCAGTTCGGCGACGCACCGGGCCACGAGGGCGGCGCCTATCCCTCGCTGACTGACACCATCACGGCGTTGCAGAAAAACAATGTCAAGGTCATCGTGGTCGGCACGAGTAGCATGAACAGTAGCTGCAGCAATTGCACTGTGAACGCGGCCACGACGATTGCGACCTCGACTGGCGGTTCTTTCAACACGTTCGGCAGTGCCGACATCGCAAAGCTGATAGAA
>CAUJIM010000102.1 GCA_963205335.1 Pseudomonadota bacterium | reverse complement strand
TGCCCTACCAGGTCAACAAGAAGACGCTGCAGGAGCGCATGGCCGAGCTGGTGCACGAGAAGAAGATCGAGGGCATCAGCCACATCCAGGACGAGTCGGATAAATCCGGCATGCGCCTGGTGATCGAACTCAAGCGCGGCGAAGTGCCCGAGGTGGTGCTGAACAACCTGTACAAGCAGACGCAGCTGCAGGACACCTTCGGCATGAACATGGTGGCGCTGGTGGACGGCCAGCCCAAGCTGTGCAACCTGAAGGATCTGATCGAGGTCTTCCTGCAGCACCGCCGCGAGGTGGTGACGCGGCGCACGGTGTTCGAGCTGCGCAAGGCGCGCGAGCGCGGCCACGTGCTCGAAGGCCTGGCGGTCGCCCTGGCAAACATCGACGAGTTCATCCGCATCATCCGCAACGCGCCCACGCCGCCCGTGGCCAAGGCCGAGCTGATGGCCCGCTCCTGGGACAGCGCGCTGGTGCGCGAGATGCTCACGCGCACCCGCGCCGACGGCGGCGTGGTGAACGCCGACGACTACCGCCCCGAGGGGCTGGAGCGCGAATTCGGCCTGCTGCAGGACGGCCTGTACCGCCTGTCCGAGACGCAGGCGCAGGAAATCCTGCAGATGCGCCTGCAGCGCCTCACCGGCCTGGAGCAGGACAAGATCGTCGCCGAGTACAAGGACATCATGGCGGTGATCGAGGACCTGCTCGACATCCTCGCGCGCCCCGAGCGCGTCTCGACCATCATCGGCGACGAGCTCACCGCGGTGAAGGCCGAGTTCGGCCAGACCAGGCTGGGCGCGCGCCGCAGCGAGATCGAGCACAGCGCGCAGGACCTCTCCACCGAGGACCTGATCACGCCCACCGACATGGTGGTGACGCTCAGCCACACCGGCTACATCAAGAGCCAGCCGCTCTCGGAATACCGCGCGCAGAAGCGCGGCGGGCGCGGCAAGCAGGCCACGGCGACCAAGGAAGACGACTGGATCGACCAGCTCTTCATCGCCAACACGCACGACTGGATCCTGTGCTTCTCCAACCGCGGCCGGCTGTACTGGCTCAAGGTCTGGGAGGTGCCCGCCGGTTCGCGCGGCTCGCGCGGGCGGCCCATCGTCAACATGTTCCCGCTGCAGGACGGCGAGAAGATCAACGTGGTGCTGCCGCTCACGGGCGAGATGCGCAGCTTCCCGGCCGACCGCTACGTCTTCATGACGACCAGCATGGGCACGGTGAAGAAGACGCAGCTTGCCGAGTTCTCCAACCCGCGCAAGGCCGGCATCATCGCCGTGGGCCTGGACGAGGGCGACTACCTGATCGGCGCGGCGCTGACCGACGGCCAGCACGACGTGATGCTGTTTTCCGACGGCGGCAAGGCCGTGCGCTTCGACGAGAACGACGTGCGCCCCATGGGCCGCAACGCGCGCGGCGTCAAGGGCATGCAGCTCGAGGACGGCCAGAGCGTGATCGCCATGCTGGTGGCCGAGGACGAGGTCGCAGAGCGTGAAGGCTCGGAGTCAACACGCACCAGCGTGTTGACCGCCACCGAAAACGGCTACGGCAAGCGCACCAGCATCACCGAGTACACGCGCCACGGCCGCGGCACCAAGGGCATGATCGCCATCCAGCAGTCCGAGCGCAACGGCAAGGTGGTGGCCGCCACGCTGGTGCACGCCGACGACGAGATCATGCTGATCACCGACACCGGCGTGCTGGTGCGCACGCGGGTGTCGGAGATCCGCGAGCTCGGCCGCGCCACGCAGGGCGTGACGCTGATCGCGCTGGACGAGGGCGCCAAGCTCGGCGGGCTGCAGCGCATCGTCGAGAACGACGCCAACGATGGCGAAGCCGGCGAAGAAGAAACGCATTGAAAATGAGAGCTGCTCGCGCACGCCAGGCAAGCGATGTAGCTACTTTTGGCTCTTGAAATGAAACGCCCCTACAACTTCTCCGCCGGCCCCGCCGCGATCCCTGAAGAGGTGCTGCAACAGGCAGCCGCCGAGATGCTCGACTGGCACGGCTGCGGCATGGGCGTGATGGAGATGAGCCACCGCGGCAAGGAGTTCATCGCGATCTGCGAGCAGGCGGAGGCCGACCTGCGCGAGCTGCTCGCCGTTCCGCCGCAGTTCAAGGTGCTCTTCATGCAGGGCGGCGGCCTGGGCGAGAACGCCATCGTGCCGCTGAACCTCTCGCGCGCGGCCACGGTGGACTTCGTCGTCACCGGCGCCTGGAGCCAGAAATCGCGCAAGGAGGCGGGCAAGTACGCCGCCGAGGTGCACACCGCCGCGAGCGGCGAGGCCAGCGGCTTCACCGCCCTGCCCGACCCGTCCGGCTGGCAGCTTTCGCGCGGCGCGAGCTACGTGCACATCTGCAGCAACGAGACCATCCACGGCGTGGAATTCCAGGAACTGCCCGACCTGCAGCGCCTGGGCAGCGACGCGCCGCTGGTGGTCGATTTTTCCTCGCACGTCGCCTCGCGGCCGGTCGACTGGAGCCGCGTGGGCCTGGCCTTCGGCGGCGCACAGAAGAACCTCGGCCCGGCGGGCGTCACGCTGGTCGTCGTGCGCGAGGACCTGATCGGCCACGCCCTGCCCATCTGCCCCAGCGCCTTCGACTACAAGAACGTGGCCGACAACGATTCGCGCTACAACACCCCGCCCACCTGGGGCATCTACGTCGCGGGCCTGACCTTCCAGTGGCTCAAGCGCCAGCGCGAGGGCGGCGCGACCGGGCTCGCGGCGATCGAGGCGCGCAACATCGCCAAGGCCCGGCTGCTGTACGACTTCATCGACGCTTCCGCTTTCTACGTCAACAAGGTGGCCGTCAACTGCCGCTCGCGCATGAACGTGCCTTTCCTGCTGGCCGACGACAGCCGCAACGAGGCCTTCCTCGCCGGCGCGAAAGAGCGCGGGCTGCTGCAGCTCAAGGGTCACAAATCGGTCGGCGGCATGCGCGCCAGCATCTACAACGCGATGCCTCTGGCGGGCGTGCAGGCGCTGGTGGACTACATGCGAGAATTTGAGCGCCTGCACGCCTGATTCCCATCCCCCCGGCATGAATACCCCCCCGCACAGCTCCCCCGACCTGGCCGCCCTGCGCGTGCAGATCGACGGCGTGGACGCCCAGCTGCTGGCGCTGCTCAACCAGCGCGCGCAGCTGGCGCTGCAGGTCGGCGAGGTGAAGAAGCGCGAAGGCAGTCCGTTTTTCCGCCCCGATCGCGTCGCGCAGATCATCGAGACCATCCAGCAGGCCAACCCGGGCCCGCTCAAGGCCGCACACGTGGCCGCCATCTGGCGCGAAGTCATGTCCGCCTGCCTGGCGCTGGAGTCGCCGCAGCGCGTGGCCATCCTCGGGCCCGAGGGCACCTTCTGCGAGCAGGCCGCGATCGAATACTTCGGCAGCAGCGCCGAGTTCATCTATTGCGGCAGCTTCGACGAAGTGTTCCACGCCACCGCGGCGGGGACGGCGGAATACGGCGTGGTCGGCGTCGAGAACTCGAACGAAGGCGTAGTCACGCGCTCGCTCGACATGCTGCTGCACACGCCCTGCCACATCGTCGGCGAAGTCAGCCTGCTGGTACGCCACCACCTGCTGCGCGCCACGCCCGGCATGGCAGGCATCGAGGCCGTGCTGGCGCACCCGCAGGCCCTGGCGCAGTGCCAGACCTGGCTGTCCAAGCACCTGCCGCAGGCAGAGCGGCGCCCGGTCTCGAGCAACGCCGAAGGCGCGCGCCTAGCCGCCGGCAACCCGGCCTGGGCCGGCATCGCCGGCGAGCGCTCGGCGCAGCGCTACGGCCTGCACCTGCTGGCCCACGCGATCCAGGACGACACGCACAACCGCACCCGCTTCGCCGTCATCTGCCTGCCGCAGACGCTGGCCGCGCCCGCGCCCACCGGACGCGACTGCACCAGCGTGGTGGTCTCGGTGCCCAACCGGCCCGGCGCGGTGCACGACCTGCTCGTGCCGCTCAAGCGGCACGCGGTCTCGATGACGCGTTTCGAGTCGCGCCCCGCGCGCACCGGCCAGTGGGAGTACTTCTTCTACATCGACATCCAGGGCCACCCGAGCCAGCCGCACGTCGCCGCGGCGCTGGCCGAGTTGCAGCAGCTGTGCGCGTTCTACAAGATTCTCGGCACCTACCCTTTGGCCGCCTGAGCGAAGCATGATGTTTGAACAACTCGGATTGATCGGCTGCGGCCTGATGGGCGGCTCGTTCGCCCTGGCCATGAAAAAGGCCGGGCTGGTGCGCCGCGTGGTGGGCTACAGCAAGTCCCCCACGACCACCGAGCGCGCGCGCCAGCTGGGCGTGATCGACGCCGAGGCCCCCTCGGCGCTGCTCGCCGTCTCGGGCGCCGACCTGGTGCTGCTGGCCGTTCCGGTGGCGGCGACCGAGCCGACGCTCAAGGCCATCCGCCAGCTCGTGACGCCGGAGATGCTGATCATGGACGTCGGCTCGACCAAGGCCGACGTGGTGCAGGCCGCCCGGCGCGCGCTGCGCGAGCACATCGGCTGCTTCGTGCCGGCGCACCCGATCACGGGGCGCGAGGTGTCCGGCGTGGAACATGCCGAAGCCGAGCTCTACAGCGGCCGCCAGGTCATCCTCACGCCCACCCACCAGACGCGGCCCGCCACGCTGCAGCGCGCCGAAGCACTCTGGAGCGAACTTGGCTGCCGCGTGGCGCAGATGGACCCGCAGGCCCACGATGCGGCCTTCGCCGCCGTGAGCCACCTGCCGCATCTGCTCGCGTTCGCCATGATCGGCAGCATCACCGCACAGCCGCAGGCCGACGAATACCTCTCGCTCGCCGGCCCCGGTTTCCGCGACTTCACGCGCATCGCCGCGAGCGACCCGAAGATGTGGCGCGACATCCTGCGCGCCAACCGCGCCGAGGTGCTGGTGCAGATGGAGCACTTCCGCGCGGCGCTGCAGCGTGCCGAGGACGCCTTGCAGGCCGACAGCGACCAGGCGCTCGAAACCCTGATCAGCCAGGCGAGCGGCACGCGCACGCGCTGGCGCATGGGCGCGCAGCGCAAGGGCTCGGGCACCTGAGAAGGTGCGAACCAATCCGGCATGCTGAGCACCGCCTTTCTGGACCTGCCGCCGCTGCGCAGCGCAGGCGGGCAAGTCCGGCTCCCGGGCTCCAAGAGCATCTCCAACCGCGTGCTGCTGCTGGCGGCGCTGAGCGAAGGCGTGACCGAGGTGCGCGACCTGCTCGCCAGCGACGACACGCGCGTGATGCTGGACGCGCTGCGCACCCTGGGCTGCGCCGTCGAGGAGACCGGCGACGGCCTGGTGCGCATCACCGGCCTGGGTGGCCAGGCACCGCGCTCGCCCGCCAGGCTGTTCCTCGGCAACGCCGGCACCGCGATGCGTCCGCTCACCGCGGCGCTGGCGCTGCTGGGCGGGGAATTCGAACTCTCGGGCGTGCCGCGCATGCACGAGCGCCCCATCGGCGACCTGGTCGACGCGCTGCGCCAGCTCGGCTGCCGCATCGACTACCTGGGCAACGCGGGCTACCCGCCGCTGCGCATCGCCCACGCCGCCGGCCTGCCCGCATTGCAGCTGCAGGCGCCGATACGCGTGCGCGGCGATGTCTCCAGCCAGTTCCTCACCGCCCTGCTGATGGCATTGCCGCTGGTCGCCAAAGAGCAGGACGTGGTCATCGAGGTGGTGGGCGAGCTGATCTCCAGGCCCTACATCCACATCACGCTGGAGCTGCTGGCGCGCTTCGGCATCGCCGTGCGGCATGAGCAATGGCAGCGCTTCACCATCCCCGCCGGCAGCCGCTACCGCTCGCCGGGCAGCATCCACGTCGAGGCGGACGCCTCCTCAGCTAGTTATTTCATAGCGCTTGGCGCCATTGCACAGGGCGCTGCAGGCCAAAATGGCATCAAGATCGAGGGCGTGGGGCTGGATTCCATCCAGGGCGATATCCGCTTCGTCGAGGCCGCGCGCGCCATGGGCGCGCGGGTCACGGGCGGGCCCAACTGGCTGCAGATCGAGCGCGGCCGCTGGCCGCTGCAGGCCATAGACCTGGACTGCAACCACATCCCCGATGCGGCCATGACCCTGGCCGTGATGGCGCTGTACGCCGACGGCCCCACCACCCTGCGCAACATCGCCAGCTGGCGCGTAAAGGAGACCGACCGCCTGGCCGCCATGGCCCTGGAGCTGCGCAAGCTGGGCGCCAGCGTGGAGGAAGGCGCGGACTGGCTGCGCGTCACTCCCCCGGCCGCGGCGCAAGACTGGCGCGCCGCCAGCATCCACACCTACGACGACCACCGCGTCGCCATGTGCTTCGCGCTCGCCGCCTTCAACCCGGCGCGCCTGCCGGTGCGCATCGAAGACCCGGGCTGCGTCGCCAAGACCTTCCCCGACTATTTCGAGACCCTGTTCGGCGTGGTCCGGGCCGCGGCCGCGGACATTCCGGTGATCTGCATCGACGGCCCGACCGCATCGGGCAAGGGCACGCTCGCCGCGGCCGTGGCCGCGCGCCTGGGCTACCACCTGCTCGACTCGGGCGCGCTCTACCGCATCACGGCGCTGGCGGCGCGGCAGGCCGGCCTGGCGCCCGACGCGGGCCATGCCGACGCCATCGCCGCGCTGGCGCGCTCGCTCGCGGTGCGGTTCGACGCCGACCGCATCCTGCTCGCCGGGCGCGACGTGACCGACGCGATCCGCAGCGAGGCCGTGGGCATGGACGCCTCGCGCGTGTCGCAGTTTCCGGCGGTGCGCCAGGCGCTGGTGGCGCTGCAGCACGGTTTCGCCCGCATTCCCGGGCTGGTCGCCGACGGGCGCGACATGGGCACGGTGATCTTTCCCGGCGCGGCGCTCAAGGTCTACCTCACGGCCAGTGCCGAATGCCGCGCGCAGCGGCGCTACAAGCAATTGATTTCCAAGGGGATTTCCGCTAGAATCTCCGGCCTTCGCGCAGACCTTGAAGAGCGCGACGCGCGCGACATGCAGCGCAGCGTCGCACCCCTCAGGCCCGCGCAAGATGCCTTGCTGCTGGACAGCTCCGGGCTCACGGCCGACCAGGCCGTGGACCAGGTGCTCGACTGGTGGCAGGCACGCCGCCCGTTCGCGCGCTGAAAGGCCGCGGCGGGCGGTGCCAGCCGTCCACCGGACTCCCTTCCGCGCGCCGCGCATCGGTCCGGTGGTTTTCAACCCTGCAACGCGGGAACCACGCCGCACCACAAGCTCGCACACGACCTATCCCGACGGCAATCGTGCCGCCGCTCACCCGTGTGCGCCCAAGGAACCTCATGTCTGAATCTTTTGCCGCCCTGTTCGAAGAAACGCTCAAGCGCACCGAAATGCGCCCGGGCGAGGTCATCACCGCCGAGGTGGTGGGCGTCGAACACAACTTCGTCGTCGTCAACGCCGGGCTCAAGTCCGAAGCCTACGTGCCGATCGAGGAATTCAAGAACGACCAGGGCGAAATCGAAGTCCAGGTCGGCGACTTCGTCTCGGTCGCGATCGGCTCCATCGAGAACGGCTACGGCGACACCATCCTCTCGCGCGACACCGCCAAGCGCCTGGCCTCCTGGCTGGCGCTGGAAAAGGCGCTCGAATCCGGCGAATTCGTCAGCGGCACCACCAGCGGCCGCGTCAAGGGCGGCCTCACCGTCATGGTCAACGGCATCCGCGCCTTCCTGCCCGGCTCGCTGGTCGACACGCGCCCGGTCAAGGACCTGACGCCGTTCGAGAACAAGACCCTGGAATTCAAGGTCATCAAGCTCGACCGCAAGCGCAACAACGTGGTGCTCTCGCGCCGCGCGGTGGTCGAGGCCAGCATGGGCGAAGAGCGCGCCAAGCTGCTGGAGACGCTCAAGGAAGGCGCCATCATCACCGGCGTCGTCAAGAACATCACCGAATACGGCGCCTTCGTCGACCTGGGCGGCATCGACGGCCTGCTGCACATCACCGACATGGCCTGGCGCCGCGTGCGCCACCCCTCCGAGGTGGTGCAGGCCGGCCAGGAAATCACCGCCAAGGTGCTCAAGTTCGACCCGGAGAAGCAGCGCGTCTCGCTCGGCCTCAAGCAGCTGGGCGACGACCCGTGGATGGGCGTCTCGCGCCGCTACCCCTCGGGCACGCGCCTGTTCGGCAAGATCACCAACATCGCCGACTACGGCGCCTTCGTCGAGCTCGAGCCCGGCATCGAGGGCCTGGTGCACGTCTCCGAGATGGACTGGACCAACAAGAACGTCGCGCCCTCCAAGGTGGTCTCGCTGGGCGACGAGGTCGAGGTCATGGTGCTCGACATCGACGAGGACAAGCGCCGCATCAGCCTGGGCATGAAGCAGTGCCGCGCCAACCCCTGGCAGGAATTCGCGCAGAACACCAAGCGCGGCGACCGCGTCAAGGGCCCGATCAAGTCGATCACCGACTTCGGCGTGTTCGTCGGCCTGGCGGCCGGCATCGACGGCCTGGTGCACCTGTCCGACCTGTCGTGGAACGAGCCGGGCGAGAGCGCGGTGCACAACTACAAGAAGGGCCAGGAAGTCGAGGCCATCGTGCTGGCGGTGGACGTCGAGCGCGAGCGCATCTCGCTGGGCATCAAGCAGCTCGACTCCGACCCCTTCACCACCTTCGTGGCGGTGAACGACAAGGGCCAGACCGTGACCGGCACGGTCAAGAGCGTGGACGCCCGCGGCGCCGAAATCGACCTGGGCCAGGACATCGTCGGCTACCTGCGCGCCAGCGAGATCTCGCGTGACCGCGTCGAAGACGCGCGCAACGTGCTCAAGGAAGGCGACGAGGTCACCGCCGTCGTGGTCAACGTCGACCGCAAGACGCGCAACATCCACCTGTCGATCAAGGCCAAGGACCAGGCCGACCAGCACGAGGCCATGGCTTCCCTGAGCCAGTCCTCGGGCAACGCCGGCACCACCAGCCTGGGCGCCCTGCTGCGCGCCAAGCTGGACAGCGGCGACAAGTAAGCACGCAAGCGGGGCCGGGCCACGGCCAGGCCCCGCGCGCGCCTTCCGACACCCACGCCGCCGGAGCACGCCATGACCCGTTCCGAACTGGTGCAAGAGCTGGCCGCGCGATTCGACCAGTTCACGCAGCGCGATACCGAAGCCGCCGTCGCGGCCATCCTGGACGCCATAGGCGATGCGCTGGTGCGCGGCCACCGCATCGAGATCCGCGGTTTCGGCAGCTTCTCCGTCACCCACAGGGCCCCGCGCCTGGGGCGCAACCCGCGCACCGGCGAGGCCGTGCAGGTGCCCGGCAAGCGCGCACCGCACTTCAAGCCGGGCAAGGCGCTGCGCCACGCCGTGGACCAGAGCGCGGCACGGGAATGACCCGCACCGGGCGGGCGGCTCTCCGAACAAGATAGCGCCATGCGGCCGGCCGGCAAGGGGTTCGGCCCTTTCCGGCCCTCGCCCTGCCGTGGCGCGGTAGCCCGTCGCCGTAGAATCGAACGCTCCACCGGAGAGCCTCATGAAGTATGTGCTGTGGCTGCTCAAGGCAGCCATTTTTTTCACCCTGTTCGCGTTCGCGCTGAACAACCAGCAAGACGCGACGGTGCATTTCTTCTTCGGCACGCAATGGACGACGTCCCTCGTCCTGGTGGTGCTGGCCGCCTTCACCCTGGGCGTGGCCGTCGGCGTGCTTGGCATGGTGCCGCACTGGTGGCGCCACCGCAGCGCCGCGCGCGGCCACCACGGCGGCGCCGCCGCGCCAGCGCCCGCTGCCGCCGCGCCGGAACCCTCCACGCCGCTGCCGCCCCATGGAATTTGACCCGAGCTGGCTGCTGCTCGGCCTGCCGCTGGCCTTCGTGCTCGGCTGGCTGGCCTCGCGCCTGGAACTGCGCCAGTTGCGCCAGGAAAGCCAGCGCGCGCCCAAGGCCTATTTCAGAGGCTTGAACTTCCTGCTCAACGAACAGCAGGACCAGGCGATCGACGCCTTCATCGAAGCGGTGCAGAACGACCCCGAGACCACCGAGCTGCACTTCGCCCTCGGCAACCTGTTCCGGCGGCGCGGCGAATACCACCGCGCCGTGCGGGTGCACGAACACCTGCTCTCGCGCGGCGACCTCGGCCGCCAGGACCGCGAACGCGCGCAGCACGGACTGGCGCTCGACTACCTCAAGGCCGGCCTGCTCGACCGCGCCGAGGAAGCGCTGCGGCGCCTGGAGGGCACGGCCTTCGAGACCCAGGCGCGGCTGGCGCTGCTCACGGTCTACGAGCGCTCGCACGACTGGGCGCAGGCGCTGGCGATCGCCCAGCGCATGCACGAGGCGCAGCAGGGCGACCTCAGCACCCGGCTGGCGCACTACCTGTGCGAGCAGGCGCAGGCTCAGGTGGCGCGCGCCAACATCGCCGCGGCGCAGGAATTGCTCGTGCAGGCCAGGGCGGCCGCGCCGACGGCGCCGCGCGTGCGCATCGATCTGGCGCGGCTGCAACAGCAGCAGCAACAGGGCGCCGCGGCGCTGCAGACGCTGCGGGAACTGGCCGAGGTGGCCCCGGCCTCGCTGCCGCTGGCGGCGGCGCTGCTGGTGGAAGCGGCGCAGTCCTGCGGCCAGCAGCCGCAGGCGCTGGCGCTGCTGCAGGCCCATTACGCGCAGTCGCCGTCGCTCGACGTGCTCGACGCCATCGTCGCGCTGCAGACACCGGCGGACACGGCCAGCGGGGCGGCGCAGCAGTGGTACGCGCGCCACCTCGAGGCCGAGCCCTCGCTCGTCGTCGCCGCCAAATGGCTGGCGCACGAGACGCTGGCGCACGAGACCGAGCACCCCGCCATCCAGCACGCGCTCGACCAGGCCGCCAAGCCGCTGACGCGCTACCGCTGCGCGGCCTGCGGTTTCGAAGCGCGCCAGCACTTCTGGCAATGCCCCGGCTGCCAGAGCTGGGACAGCTACCCGGCCCGCCGCGTCGAGGAGCTGTGAAAGCGTGTCCGCGCCCCCGGCGATGCCGAGCAGTTCGTTGACCGCGGCCTCGCCCCGGCCCGGGGCGCCCGGCCGGGGCCGCCCCTAGAATCGACACGGCATGTCGCCACTGCTCCTCATCGTCCTGCCATTCGCCGCCAGCCTGATCGCAGCGCTGCTGCCGGCGAACGCGCGCAACATCGAGTCGACGCTGGCCGGCGCGGTGGCCCTGTGGTGCACGGTGCAGACGGCGCTGCTGTTCGGCGACGTCGCCGGGGGCGGCGTGGTGCACGACGGCTTCGCCTGGCTGCCGTCGCTCGGCGTCGGCCTCGGCGTGCGCATCGACGGCTTCGCCTGGCTGTTCTGCATGCTGGTGTTCGGCATCGGCGCGCTGGTGGTGCTGTACGCGCGCTACTACATGTCGCCGAACGACCCGGTGCCGCGCTTCTTCTCCTTCCTGCTGGCCTTCATGGGCGCCATGGCCGGGGTGGTGCTCTCGGGCAACCTGGTCCAGCTGGTGTTCTTCTGGGAGCTCACCAGCCTGTTCTCCTTCCTCCTGATCGGCTACTGGCACCACCGCAAGGACGCCCGGCGCGGCGCGCGCATGGCGCTCACGGTGACGGCCAGCGGCGGCCTGGCGCTGCTGGCGGCGGTGCTGCTGCTGGGGCACATCGTCGGCAGCTACGAGCTCGATGCGGTGCTCGGCGCGGGCCAGCGGGTGCGCGCGCACCCGCTGTACCTCGCGACGCTGCTGCTGCTGCTGCTCGGCGCGTTCACCAAGAGCGCGCAGTTTCCCTTCCACTTCTGGCTGCCCAACGCGATGGCCGCGCCCACGCCTGTGTCCAGCTACCTGCACTCGGCCACCATGGTGAAGGCCGGCGTGTTCCTGCTGGCGCGCCTGTGGCCGGTGATGAGCGGCACCGAGGCCTGGTTCTGGTGGGTCGGCGGCGCGGGCACCATCACGCTGCTGCTGGGCGGCTTCGTCGCCATGTTCCAGCGCGACCTCAAGGGCGTGCTGGCCTATTCGACGATCTCGCACCTCGGCCTGATCACGCTGCTGCTGGGCCTGAACAGCGCGCTGGCGGCGGTGGCGGCAGTCTTCCACGTCATGAACCACGCGACCTTCAAGGCGTCGCTCTTCATGGCGGCGGGCATCGTCGACCACGAGAGCGGCACGCGCGACATCGAGCGCCTGTCGGGCCTGCGCCACCTCATGCCGATCACCGCCACGCTGGCGGCGGTGGCGAGCGCCGCGATGGCCGGGGTGCCGCTGCTCAACGGCTTCCTGTCCAAGGAAATGTTTTTTGCCGAGACGGTGTTCCTCGACGCCTCGCCCACCGTCGCGGCGCTGCTGCCGATCGCCGCCACGCTGGCCGGCATGTTCAGCGTGGCCTATTCCCTGCGCCTGGTGGCCCAGGTGTTCTTCGGGCCGGTGGCTACCGACCTGCCGCGCCAGCCGCACGAGCCGGCGCGCTGGATGCGCGTGCCGGTCGAGCTGCTGGTCGGCGCCTGCCTGCTCGTGGGCATATTGCCGGCCTGGACCGTGGGCCCGGCGCTGGCGGCCGCGGCCGGCCCGGTCGTCGGCGGCACGCTGCCGCCCTACAGCCTGTCGCTCTGGCACGGCCTGAACGCCCCGCTGCTGATGAGCCTGGTCGCGCTGGTCGGCGGCGTGGGCCTGTACCTGCTGCTGTCGCGGCGCAGGGCGGGCCCGTCCGGCGCGCCGCGTGCCGTCCCGGCGCCCAACGGACAGGCGGTCTTCGTGGCGCTGCTGGGCGCGCTGACGCGCCGCGCACGCAGCGCCCGCCCGCTGGTGGCGACGCGCCACCTGCAATGGCAAATGCTGGCGCTGGTGCTGCTCGCCCTGGTGGCCGGGGCGCTGCCGCTGTGGCAGGGCGGCGTCAACCTGGGCGCGCGCGCGGCGCTGCCGCTCACGCCCGCGTTCGCCGTGCTCTGGACCGTCGGCATCGGCTGCGCGCTGGCGGTGGCGTGGCTGGCCAAATTCCACCGGCTCGCCGCGCTCGTCCTGCTGGGCGGCGCCGGCCTGTGCGTGTGCATCACCTTCCTGTGGTTTTCGGCGCCGGACCTGGCGCTCACGCAGCTCGCCGTCGAGATCGCCAGCACGCTGCTGATGCTGCTCGGGCTGCGCTGGCTGCCCCAGCGCCACAAGGGACTTCCCGCCGCGGACGAGGGCAGCGTGCGCCTGCGCGCGCGCCGGCTGCGCGACCTGGCGATCGCCTGCTGCTGCGGCACGGGCATGGCCTGGCTGGCGTTCGCCATGATGAGCCGCGACTTTCCCGAGAGCACCTCGACCTTCTTCCTCGAGAACGCGCTCACGCAGGGCGGCGGCAGCAACGTGGTGAACGTGATGCTGGTGGACTTCCGGGGCTTCGACACCTTCGGCGAAATCACCGTGCTGGGCATCGTCGCGCTCACGGTGTACGCGCTGCTGCGGCGCTTTCGCCCGGCGCGCGAGACCATGGACCTGCCGCCGCAGCAACGGGCGCTGCCGCTCGACCTGCAAACCGATCTGTTCAACCCGCGCCACGCGCTCGACCCGGCCGTCGGCTACCTGATGGTGCCGGCGGTGCTCGCCCGCCTGCTGCTGCCGTTCATCGCGCTGTTCGCCGCGCACCTGTTCCTGCGCGGGCACGACGAACCAGGCGGCGGCTTCGTCGCCGGGCTGGTGTTCGCGCTCGCGCTGGTGCTGCAATACCTGATCTCGGGCACCACCTGGGTCGAAGCGCACATGCCGCTGAGCCCGCAGCGCTGGATCGCGTTCGGGCTGCTGCTGGCGCTGGGCACGGGCCTAGGCGCGGTGGCCTTCGGCTATCCCTTCCTGACCAGCCACACGGCGCACCTGACGCTGCCCGCGCTGGGCACGCTGCCCCTGCCGAGCGCGCTGTTCTTCGACACCGGCGTCGCGCTGCTGGTCGTCGGAGCGACGCTGCTCATGCTCACCGCCATCGCCCACCAGTCGGTGCGCAGCGACCGCTACCACCAGCGCCTGCAGCAGGAAAACCCGCCGGCGCCACCCACGACAGGATTGATGGAAAAAATAGCCTCCAGCGCTGATGCAGCAAGCGCCAGCAGCTATCAAGAAAATAGTCCCAGGAAGGACCTGGACTGATGGAAATCGTCCTGAGCCTGACCATCGGCGTGCTCACCGGCTGCGGCGTCTGGCTGATGCTGCGCCCGCGCACCTTCCAGCTCATCCTGGGCCTGACGCTGCTGTCCTACGCGGTCAACCTGTTCATCTTCGCGATGGGCCGCCTGGGCCTGGTCGAGGCCAAGGCGCCGGTGCTGCGCCCCGGCGTACCGCTCGACCTGCTGCACTTCGCCGACCCGCTGCCGCAGGCACTCGTGCTCACCGCCATCGTCATCGGCTTCGCGATGACCGCGCTGCTGCTCGTGGTGCTGCTGGCGCTGCGCGGCATCGCCGGCAACGACCACGTGGACGGCGCCCCCACCGACGAGCCCGCGGCATGAACGCACTGGTCGCGCTCACCGGGCAATGCATGCCCCACCTGATGCTGGCGCCGATCGCGCTGCCGCTGGCCACCGGGGCGCTGCTGCTGCTGATCAGGGAAGAGCGCGAGCGGCTCAAGCTCCTGATCAGCATCGCCTCGACGCTCGCCGGGCTGCTGCTGGCCATCCTGCTGCTGCTGTGGACGCACCAGGGCGCCACCGCCTCGCTCACGGTGTACCTCCCGGGCAACTGGCCGGCACCCTTCGGCATCGCGCTGGTGCTCGACCGGCTCAGCGCGCTGATGCTGGCGACCTGCGCCGTGGTGGCGCTGGCCTCCATCGTCTTCGCGGCGGCGCGCTGGCACCGCGCGGGCGTGCTCTACCACTCGCTGTTCCAGTTCCAGCTCACGGGGCTGGCCGGCGCCTTCCTCACGGCCGACCTGTTCAACCTGTTCGTCTTCTTCGAGATCCTGCTGGCCGCCTCCTACGGGCTGCTGCTGCACGGCTCCGGGCGGGCCCGGGTGCAATCGGGCCTGCACTACATCGCGCTCAACCTGGCGGCCTCCTCGCTGTTCCTGATCGGCGCGGCGGTGCTCTACGGCATCACCGGCACGCTCAACATGGCCGATCTGGCGCGCATCGTGCCGCAGGTGGCGGCAGGCGACCGCGGGCTGCTGCACGCGGGCTCGGCGGTGCTCGCGGCGGCCTTCCTCATCAAGGCGGCGGTCTGGCCGCTCAATTTCTGGCTGGTGCCGGCCTACGGCGCGGCCGTGGCGCCGGTCGGCGCGCTGTTCTCGGTGCTGACCAAGGTCGGCGTGTACGCGCTGCTGCGCCTGTGGACATTGTGGTTCGGCGACGCGGCCGGCGCCTCGGCGCACTGGGGCGGGCCCTGGCTCATCGGGACAGGCCTGGCGACCATGGCCCTGGCGGCGCTCGGCATGCTCGGCACGCAGCGCCTGACGCACCTGGCGGGCTATGCCGCCGTGCTCTCCTCGGGCACGCTGCTGGCCGTCATGGGGTTCGGCCAGGCCGGGGTGACCGCCGGGCTGCTGTACTACCTTCCCAGCTCCACGCTGGCCGTGGCCGTGCTGTTCCTGCTGGCCGACCTGATCGAGCGCTGGCAGAGCGAAGGCAGCTCCAGGGCGGACGGAGGACGCGACGACGTGCCCTTCCTCACGCCCGAGCTGCTGCCCACCGAGGGCTGGAACCTGGACGACGACGAACACATCCTCGTCGGCCGCGTGATCCAGGGCGCGGCCGCCTTCCTCGGGCTCGGGTTCGTGCTCACCGCGCTGATCCTGAGCGGCCTGCCGCCGCTGTCGGGCTTCGTCGGCAAATTCGCCATGCTGAGCGCCCTGCTGGCACGCGAAACCTGGAGCGGCACGGCCGGCGCCACCTGGCTGACGCTGGCGCTGATGCTGGGCACGGGCCTGGCCACGCTGGTCTCGCTCACCCGTGCCGGGGCGCGCAACTTCTGGGCGGCGCACACGCGCGCCGCGCCCCGGCTGCGCATCCTCGAAGGCCTGCCGATCGCCGCGCTGCTCGCGGCCTGTGCCGCCTGGACCGTGTACGCCGAGCCCGTCCTGCGCTACACCACGGCCGCGGCGCAGGCGCTGCACGCCCCCGCGCCCTACATCGGCGCGGTGATGCAGACGCCGCCGCGCCCGGCGCCCGGCGCGCCGGCCCACTTGCCGGGGGCGCACCCATGACCGGATGGCTCGTGGCGCCGCTGGTTTCCATCGGGCTGTTCGCCGCCTGGTGGCTGCTGCACCCCGGCGCGGGCGCCGGGCAGCTGCTGCTGGGCGGCGTGCTGGCGCTCGCCCTGCCGCTGCTGCTGCAAGGCCTGCGGCCGCGGCGGGTACGGGTGCGCCACCCGGCGGCCATCGCGCGGCTGTGCCTGAGGGTGGTGCTCGACACCACCCGCTCCAACATCGCGGTGCTGCGCTACCTGCTGCGGCCCTCGCGGCGCCCGCACCCCGCGGGCTTCGTGCACATCCCGCTGCAGGTGCGCGACCCCAACGCGCTCGCGGTGCTGGCCATGATCGTGTGCATCACGCCGGGCACGGTCTGGGCCGAGCTCTCCGCGGACCGCTCCATGCTGATGCTGCACGTGCTGGAGGTGGCCGACGCGCAGGAGATCGTGCGGCACGTGCAGACCCACTACGAAAGACCCCTGATGGAGATTTTCGAACCATGAACGGCCCCCTGTTGTCCTGGACGCTGCCGCTGGCCATGCTGCTGCTCACGCTGGCCATGCTGCTGTGCCTGGCGCGCGCGCTGCGCGGCCCCGCGGCGCAAGACCGCGTGCTGGCGCTCGACGGCATCTACCTCAACGGCATGCTGCTGATGCTGGTGCTGGCCCTGCACCATGGCAGCACCCTGTACCTGGAGGCGGCGCTCACCATCGCGCTGCTCGGATTCGTCGGCACCACGGCGCTGGCCAAGTTCCTCCTGCGCGGGGAGATCATCGAATGACGCCGCCCGCCCTGCCGCAGTGGCTCGACCTCGTCGTCTCGCTGCTGGTGCTGTGCGGCGCGGCGATCGCGCTCATCGGCTCCTGGGGCTTGCTGACCCTGCCCCGCTTTTTCTCGCGCGTGCATGCGCCGGCGATCATCGCGACCATGGCCACCTGGTGCATCGTGCACCCCACCTGGCTCTATTTCTGGCTGGCGCGGGACACCCCGGTGCCGCAAGTGCTGCTGGTCGCGCTGTTCGTGGCGATCACGGCGCCGGTCACCAGCATCTTCCTGATGCGCGCGGCGCTGTTCCGCTCGCGGCGCGCGCAGGCGCTCGTGCCCGAACCGCTCGGCGGCACGGGCGCGGCGTCAGACCCAGCCGCGCAGCCCGGGGCCGGTGCGTATCTTGTATTCGGGCGTGCCGCCCAGCACGAAGGCGCCCAGCACCAGGCTGAGCAGTGACATGAAGATGCTGGCCCAGAACGCCGTCCAGAAGCCGTCCAGGTGAAAGCCCCGCACCAGCGCGGCCACCAGCATCAGCACCAGCGCGTTGATCACCAGCAGGAACAGCCCGAAGGTGAGCAGCGTGAGCGGCAAGGTCAGCAGCACGAGCAGCGGCCGCACCACCGCGTTGGCCAGCCCCAGCAGCAGGGCCGCCACCACCAGCGCGCCGCCGCCCTCGAAGCGCAGCCCCTTGAACACATGGCTGGCCACCCACAGGCCGAACGCCGTGATGGCCCAGTGCAGCAGGAAGGGAGTGAGGTTGGCAAGCATGGTCTGGTTCTGAACGGCTGTTGGATCGGCCCGGGATTCTCAGCGCACCGAGCGCACGCGGTGCACCGTGGAGCGGCCAGGGAGGGAAAAGGTCGGCGGCACGCCGGGGACGAGGGGCAGGACCCCGTCGCCGCCCGCGGCCGGTGCGCGCGACGGCACCAGATCGGCCAGCGTGACGCCATCGAGCACCGCGAGGTAGCTGCGCGTGGCGCGTTCGAGCACGCCCTTGAGGTTGCAGTTGCTGCTGATACGGCACTCCGTGCGCTGCGCGTCGAAGCATTCTGCCATCTCCAGGCTCGGTTCGGTGGCCCGCACGACCGCGCCGACGGCGATTTCGCCGGGCGGGCGCATCAGGCGCATGCCGCCGCCGCGCCCGCGCGTGGTATCGAGCAGCTGCAGGCCCCCGAGCTGGCGCACGATCTTGGTCAGGTGGCTGCGCGAGATGCCGTGCGCCTGCGCGATCTCGTTGATCGTCACCGGCTGCTCGCGCCCCTCGTAGGCGGCGCAGTACATCAGCACCCGCAGCGCGTAATCGGTCCATTGCGTCAAATGCATGCGCGTTCACCAAACAGTCATTTGAAATGCATTTTATGGATTTAAAATGCCCGCGCCCGGTGGCGCCGCCCGAAGGCCCACGGATTGCACCCGCACCATGACCACGACCTCCTTCCTGCCCCCCGACAGCGACAGCGTGACCCGCCTGGTCCACGAGTTCTACGCCGACGTGCGCGCCGACCCGCTGCTCGGCCCGGTATTCGACGGCGCCATCGGCGACCGCTGGGACACGCACCTGCCGCGCATGGTGAGCTTCTGGAGCACCGTGATGCTGGGCGCGCGCAGCTTCCAGGGCAACGTGTTCGGCAAGCACATGGCGCTCGAAGGCGTGGCGCCGGCGCACTTCGCCGCCTGGCTGGGCCTGTGGAAGAAGCACACCGAGCGGCTCTTCGCGCCCGAGGTGGCGCAGGAGTTCCAGTTCGTCGCCCACGGCATCGCGCGCAACCTGTTCCGCGGCTTCTTCGGCGTCTTCCCCGACACCATCGAACCTGACGCTGCCCTTCAGTAATGCGGCGGGATCTCGGCCCGCGGATCGGCCTGGCGCGCCGGCTCGCCGCTGTCGCGCAGCTGCAGGCGCAACTGCGCGAGCTGCGCCTGCAGCCGGTCGATCGCCTGCTGCTGGCGATAGAGCGCCAGGTTGAGCCGCTCCAGCAGATCCTCGGCGTACGCCGCCTTGACCTCCAGCGCCTCGATGCGCTGCTCTGCCGCCGCGGTCATGGCGCCGGGTGCGCGAGCGCCCGCGCCAGGCGCCCCACGCCCTCGCGGATCTTGTCCACGTTGGCGGTGGCGAAGGACAGGCGCAGCGTCGCCGGGTCGGGCTCGGCGCAGAAGAACGGCGCCCCCGGCACGAAGGCCACGCCCTGCTCTATGGCCTGCCGGGCGAAGGCGTTGCCGTCGGCCACCCGGCCGCCCGCGCCGGTCAGGCGCGCCCAGATGAACAGGCCGCCGCCCGGCTGCGTGAACGCCAGCGCGTCGCCCAGGTCGCGGCGCAGCGCGTCCCCCATCGCCCGGGCGCGCTCGGCGTAGACGCCGCGCACGCGCGCCAGCGTCGCGGGCATACGCCCGGCCTTGAGGTAGTGCGCCGCCGTCGCCTGGGCGAAGGTGCTGGTGTGCGCGTCGCTGA
Source organism: Pseudomonadota bacterium (assembly GCA_963205335.1). GTDB lineage: Bacteria > Pseudomonadota > Gammaproteobacteria > Burkholderiales > Burkholderiaceae_C > Comamonas_C. The sequence goes on along the minus strand of CAUJIM010000102.1, from coordinate 1,864 downwards.
ACTGCTTGCACATCGTCGCCTTGGCCAGCAGCTCGGGCGGGGCGATCATCCAGCCCACGCGCAGCCCCGGCGAGAGCACCTTGGAGAGCGAGCCGCAGTGCACCAGCTGCTCGCGGCTGCCCGGCACCTGGCTGGAAAGCGCGAGCAGGCTGGGCGGCGGCGCCTCGCCGAAATACAGGTCGCCGTAGGGATCGTCCTCGACGATCACGGTCTGGTACTTGACGGCGAGCTCAAGCACGCGCCTGCGCCGCTCCAGGCTCAGCATCGCGCCGCTCGGGTTGCCGAAGGTGGGGATCAGATAGACCAGCTTGGGCCTGTGCTCGGCGATGAGCTGCTCCAGGCGATCGGTCTGCACGCCGTGCGCGTCGATCGGCGCGCTCACCAGGTCGGCGCCGTAGAGCCGGAAGCACTGGATGGTGGCGAGAAAGGTCGGGCCCTCGACGATGACCTTGTCGCCCTGCCCGATCAGGGTCTTGCCCACCAGGTCGAGCGCCTGCTGGCTGCCGGTGGTGACGATCAGGTGCTGGGGCGCCACCCCGGGCACGCCCTTGCCCGCCATGAAACCCGCCAGTTGCTCGCGCAGCGGGTCGTAGCCCTCGGTCGCGCCGTACTGCAGCGCCGCGCCGGGCTCCTCGGCGAGCGCGCGCGCGCTGGCCTCGCGTATGCCCTCGACGTCGAACATCGCGCTGTCGGGAAAACCGCCGGCGAAGCTGATGATGCCGGGCTTGCCGAGCAGCTTGAAGAGTTCGCGGATCGCGGAGGTTTCCACCTGGTCGAGGCGCGGGGCAAAGGAGATGGGCATGAAACGGTCTCTTTCTGTCGGCTGGGAATCGAGGACCGCATTGTCGTCAATCGCGCAGCCCCGCGCGCGGCGACAATGCGGCCATGAACCGCGCCGCCATCGAATCGTTCTTCGCCACGCTGCAGGCCGCCAACCCGCACCCCGCCACCGAGCTCGAATACACCAGCGTCTTCGAGCTGCTGGTCGCCGTGCTGCTGTCGGCGCAGGCCACCGACGTGGGCGTGAACAAGGCCACGCGCCGCCTCTTTCCGGTGGCCAACACGCCGCAGGCCATGCTCGCCCTGGGGCTGGACGGCCTGAAGGGCTACATCCGGACCATAGGGCTGTACCACACCAAGGCCGCCAACCTGCTGCAGACCTGCCGCCTCCTGATCGAGCGGCACGGCGGCGAGGTGCCGCGCACGCGCGAAGCGCTGGAGCGGCTGCCGGGCGTGGGCCGCAAGACGGCCAACGTGGTGCTCAACGTGGCCTTCGGCCAGCCCACCATGGCGGTGGATACGCACATCTTCCGCGTCAGCAACCGCACCGGCCTGGCGCCCGGCAAGACCCCGCTGGCGGTGGAACAGCAGCTGCTCAAGCGCGTGCCCGCCGCCTACGCGGTGGACTCGCACCACTGGCTCATCCTGCTGGGCCGCTACGTCTGCCAGGCGCGCAAGCCACGCTGCTGGGAATGCCGCGTGGCCCCGTTCTGTGACTTTCAGCCCAAGACGCCACCGCAGCCAGCGCGCTATTGAATCCATAGCTGACAGCGCCCACGATACGGGCGCTCCACGCCAAAATGGCCCAAAGCCCCCTGCGCAGCAACCCGCAGCACCGCTGGCTATACTGGAGCGCACTGCCGCACGAAGCGCCCCGCCCCCGCCCGATGACGAACCTCGACCCGCGCTCCCTCATTGCCATGGCGGGCCTCATGGCCTCGCTGATGGCCGTGGTGCTGTATTTCATGCGGCGCTACTACCCACCCAGCATCCAGGGCATAGGCTACTGGGCCAGCGCCCCGCTGATGTGGCTGGGCGCCACCGTACTGTTCAGCGGGCGCGGCGTGTTCCCCGACCTGCTCTC
>CAUJIM010000101.1 GCA_963205335.1 Pseudomonadota bacterium | reverse complement strand
CGCTGGCCCTGTCGCTGGGCGCGGCGGTGTCGCTCGGCATCACCCGCTTCGCCTACGCGCTGCTGCTGCCGGTGATGAAGAGCGACCTGGCCTGGAGCTACACGCTCGCGGGCGCGATGAACACGGTCAACGCCGCGGGCTATCTCGCGGGCGCACTGGTGACGCCGCTGCTGATGCGCCGCTTCGGCGCCGCCGCGCTGCTGCTCTGGGGCTCGGTGCTGGCGAGCGTGTTCATGGCGCTGTCGGGCTTTTTCATCGAGGCCGGCCCGCTGCTGCTGCAGCGCTTGCTGGCGGGCGTGGCGAGCGCCTGGGTGTTCATTGCCGGCGGGCTGCTGGCGGCGCGGCTGGGCAACGGGGCGCCCGGCCGCGCGGGGCTGCTGCTCGGCATCTACTACGGCGGCGTGGGCACGGGCATCGCGCTGTCGGCGCTGGCCGTGCCGCTGCTGCTGGCCGCGGCGGGCGCGGCGGCGCACGGCTGGGCCTGGGCCTGGTGGGGGCTGGCGGCGCTGTGCGCGCTGGCCACGCTGGTGCTGCTCTGGCCCGCCCACGCGCTTCAAGAAAAAGAGCTGCCCGCGCAGTCTGGGCAAGCGCAATCGGTCAATTCATCTCAAAAAATGCCGTGGCTGCCGATGGCCCCGATGCTGGCGGGCTACACGCTGTTCGGCGTGGGCTACATCGGCTACATGACCTTCGTGATCGCACTCCTGCGCGAGCAGGGCGCCGGCGGCGGCGCGATCACGCTGTTCTACACGCTGCTGGGCCTGGCGGTGGTGGCCTCGGCGCGCATCTGGGCACGGCTGCTCGACCGCGCCCGGGGCGGCGGCGCGCTGGCACTGCTCAACGCGCTGCTCGGCGTGGCGACGCTGCTGCCCGCGCTCACGGGCGCCTGGCCGGTGGTGCTGGCCTCGGGCCTGCTGTTCGGCGCGGTGTTCCTCTCGCTCGTGGCCTCGACCACCGCGTTCGTGCGGCACAACCTGCCAGCGGCGCAGTGGGCGGCGGGCATCAGCGGCTTCACCATCCTGTTCGCCTTCGGCCAGATCGCCGGGCCGACCCTCGTCGGCTGGATCGCCGACGGCGCGGGCGGGCTGGCGCGCGGCTTCGTCTATTCGGCGCTCGCGCTCTGGCTGGGCGCGCTGGTGGCGTGGCGCCAGCAGCCGCTCAGGTGAGGTGCGCGTCGAAGAACGCCAGCGTGCGCTCCAGCGCCAGGGTGGCCGCGGCGGCGTCGTAGCTGCCGCGCTGGTCGCAGTTGAAGCCGTGGTCGGCGTCGTACAGGTGCACCTCGATCCCGGGGTGCGCGGCGGCCAGCGCCTGCACGCCGGCCACCGGGATGTGCTTGTCGTACCTGCCGAAGTGCGCCATCAGCGGCACGCGCGGCTGGCGCGCGGCCTCCGCCGCGCCCGTCATGCCGCCGCCGTAGTAGGGCACGGCGGCCGACAGGCCTGCAAGCGTGCACGCGGCGCGCCAGGCGAGCAGGCCGCCCCAGCAATAGCCGACGATGCCCACCTTGCAGCCGCTGTCCTGGGCCGCGCGGTCGATCGCGGCCTGCACGTCGGCGAGCACGCCGGGCGCAGCCAGCGCCTCGACCTGCGCCTTGAGCGCGGCACCGGTGGCCACCGCGGAGGCGTCGTAGCCCAGCTCGACGCCGCCTTGCACGCGCTCGAAGGTCGCGGGCGCGATCGCCCAGTAGCCGTGCGCGGCGAAGCGCTCGACCACCGCGCGGATGTGGCTGTTGACGCCGAAAATCTCCTGCAGCACGACGATGGCGCCCCGCGGCGCGGCGGCGGGCGCAGCCTGCCAGGCGGGCAATGCGAAACCATCGGCGCTCGTGAGCTCGATCCACTGGCCCATGGAAGTCTCCTTTCCGTGAAAATCGCCGGATTCACCATACCAGAGACTTCGAAAATCCGCGCATGGAAACGCTCAAACCGCTGATCGCCCTGCTGGCCATCGTCAACCCGCTGGCGGTGGTGCCGTTCTTCATCCACTACACCGAGGGCTTCAGCACGATGCAGAAGCGGCGCACGGTCTCGGTGGCGGCCTTCACCGCGTTCTGCGTGATCGCGGCGTGCGCGCTGCTCGGGCTGCAGATCCTCTCGTTCTTCAACATCTCGCTGGCGAGTTTCCAGGTGGGCGGCGGCATGCTGCTCTTGATCAGCTCGCTCAACATGCTCAACGCCCACCCGGCCGAGGCCAAGCCGCACACGCAGGAACTGGAGGACGCAGCCGGCAAGGCGGCGCAGGGCGAGGGCATCGCGGTGGTGCCGCTCACCATCCCGCTGCTCACCGGGCCCGCGGCCATGTCCACCGTGGTGATCTACGCCGACCGCGCGCAGAACTTCTGGCAGCACGCGGCGCTGCTGGGCTACGGCGTGGTGGTGGCCGGCGCCACCGCGCTGTGCTTCTCGCTGGCCGACCCGATCTCGCGCGTGCTCGGGCGCACCGGCATCAACGTGATGACGCGGCTCATGGGCCTGATCCTGGCCGCGCTGGCGGTGGAAGTCATGGCCAATGGGCTCATGGGGCTGTTTCCGGCGCTGCGCGGCTAGCACCGCCGCGACGACACGACCAACCACCCTTTCATTTGCCCACCATCTCGACGACATGTTCGGCAAACGCCTGCGCGGCCGGCGACAACGCTGTCGTGTTGCGATGGACCATGACCACTTCACGCTCCACCACAGGCCGCTCCAATGGCTTCCACGCCAGGCTGGCGCGGTCGCCCAGGGCAGTGGCATAGCCGGGCACGATGGCTACACCCAAGCCGGCACGCACCATGCCAAGCAAAGTACCAACATAGCTCGCCTCCAGCGCAGGCTCCAGCGTGAGGCCAGCGGCGGCGAAGCCCTTTTCGGCCAAGTCATGGAAGACGCTGCCGCGCTGCAGTGTGAGTACTGGCTGGTCTTTGAGGTCACTCCAGCGCAGGTGCTTGCGGTCGCTGCCCGCCAGGGGGTGCTTGCGCGCGAACACGGCGACGAACGACTCTTTGAACAGCAGCACGCGATGCAGATCGCCCTGCGCCTTGTGAAAAGTGCCGATGCCCAGGTCTGCCGCACCGGACCGCACCAGCGGCAACACATGGTCGGGCAGCGTGTCTTTCAGCAGTAGCTGGATCCCGGGATAACGTTCGCGAAAGCTGACGAAGATGTCGGGCAGCAGCGCGCCCGACAGCACCAGCGGCGCCGCCACGATGACACGGCCACGCTCTTTGGCGAGCAGCTTGTCCACATTGCCGATGGCGTGCTGCAGTTCGGCCAGCACGCGTTGCACGCTCGGCAGAAATTCTTCGCCAACCTCGGTGAGGCTGATGCTGCGCGTGGTGCGGTTGACCAGCCGCGCGTCAAGCACGGACTCGAGTTCGCGCACCAGCAGACTCAACGCCGATTGCGTGACATGCATGGCGCCCGCCGCCTGGGTGAAACTGCGCGTCTGCGCCACCAGCACGAAGGCCTGCAACTGCCGCAGCGTAACGTTCACTGGTTAGCCCTACTTATAAGTACAGCCTATTGAATGATGAGAAAAATTCGATTGCATCATAAACATCTCCTGCTTGTAATGGGGCCTCCCGGTCATTCACAAGAAAAGAGAGAGACATGCAACCAGACAAACGTCATTTCCTCCGCCGCGTCACGGGCATCTCCGCGGGCTTGGCAGCCGCCACCGTTCTTGCACTGGCCAACATCGCTGCCGCGCAGGACATCTATCCCTCCAAGCCGGTGAAGCTGCTCGTCGGCTTCCCCGCTGGCAGCTCCACCGACGTGGCAGCACGCGTGTTGGCGCAGAAGCTCAGTGGGAGCCTCGGCCAGCAATTCCTGGTGGACAACCGCCCCGGCGCCAGCAGCAACATCGCGGCACGCGCGGTGGCCTCATCCACACCGGACGGGCTCACGCTGTTCCTCGGCACCATTGCCAACACCATCAGCATCACGCTGCAGCCCAACGTGTCGGTCGATCTGTCGAAAGAACTCGTGCCCGTCGCGATGATCGGCAGCGTGCCCAACCTGCTGGTCGTGCACCCATCGTTGGGCGTGGACACCATGCAGCAGCTGATCGCCAAGGCCAAGGCCAACCCGGGCAAGATCACCTACGCATCGTCGGGCAACGGCACGTCGCCGCACCTCTCTGGCGAGCTTTTCACGACGATGACGGACACCAGGATGCTGCATGTGCCCTACAAGGGCAGTTCGCCCGCCGTAGCCGACCTGCTGGCCGGCCAGGTGTCGATCATGTTCGCGCCGGCATCCACCGCGCTGCCGCACATCCGCTCCGGCAAGCTCAAGGCGCTGGCCACCACCGGCGTCGCACGCACCGAAGCCGCGCCCGACCTGCCTACCGTGCAGGAGCTCGGCCTCAAGGATTTCGAGAGCTCGGTGTGGTTCGGCCTCAACGCGCCGCTGGGCACGCCGCCCGCCATCGTCGAGAAGCTGCGCGCTGCCGTGCTGGCCGCGCAGGAGAACGCCGACTTCCAGAACCAGTTCAAGCAACAAGGCATCGACATCGTGCGCGCCGGCCCGAAGGACTATGCCGCGCTCATCGGTAAGGAAACCGACAAGTGGGCGGGCGTCATCAAGGCGGCAGGCGTCAAGACCGAGTGATGGCCAGCAAGCACAGATCCACAACAACTCCAGGAAGTAACCCCATGGCAAAACTCAAGCTCGCCGAATGCCGTGCGTTCTTTGACGCCTGCATCGAAAAAGCCCAGCAGATGGGCACGCCGGTGACCATCGCCATCGTCGGTCCCGAAGGCCATCTCATCGCGCTGGAGCGCATGGACGATGCCGGTTTCATCACCCCCGACACGGCACGTGCGAAGGCTTTCACCGTGGCGGCCTTTCGCTCGATGAGTCCGCGTTTTCCAGACGGGCTGGTGATCCAGCAATGGTTCAAGGAACGCAACCCACAGATGCTGGCGAACGCCTCGGTGTTCACCAACGGCCAAGTGGTCGCATCGGGCGGTTGCGCGCCCATCTTCAAGGATGACGAGATGGTCGGTTGCTACGGCATCAGCGGCGCCACGTCGGGACAGGACGAAGAGATCGGCACCTACGCGCGCAAGAAGGTCGGCTGGGCGCACATGCCAGCCACCGACACCATGCCCGAAGACGCCAAGGCGCACGTCAACGAGATCTATCGCTCGGTCGGCCTGGCAGACCGCATTCTCTGAGGACGGTCCGCAAGACCGCGTCTGCCGGCCGCATTGGATGACAGCCCTGCGCGTCTGGTTGCTCTCTGCGGCTCCCTGCCTGGTAGCCCGCCAAGCATCGTTTTTTCGCCGCCGCTGCAGGCGGCGGATGCAGCTAGCGCTGCACCTGCGCCAGCCACTCCTGCACCTGGCCGGCCGCCTGCGCCGCCGCGTCGGCCAGCGCCCTGGCGCCGCCAGCGGCATCCTGCGTGGCGGCGGGGCGCTGCACGACGAAGAGCTGCTGCGCACGCACCTGCTCGCCGCCGGCGGTCGGGCGCGACAGCGTGGCGCGCAGGCGCACGAGGGCGGCGCTGGCCTGCGGCGCGCTGAACACCTGGCTGAATTCCTCGAGCTCCACGCGCAGCACGTCAGGCAGCGCGCCATCGGCCAGGCTTTGCCCCAGGCTGGCCTGCCCGAGCACCGTGCGCCGCTCGCCCAGCCGCTCCCGCAGGGCCTGCGTGAGCAATTGCGCGGGCGGCTGGCTCCAGCGCGCCTGGCTGTAGGGGTGCGGCTGCTGCGCGTTGGCGTAGGCGAGGCGATAGCGCAGCGCGCTGCTGCCTTCGGGCAGGCCGCTGGCCGCCACGTCGAGCAGGACGATGGGCAGCTGCCGCGCGCCCTGCCCGGGCGGCGCGGCGGCCATGGGGCCGGGTCCGAAGTCGTAGACATCGGCCCGTGCCGGCGGCTGCGGCAGCGCCGTGCAGGCGCCCAGGCCGAGCGCGAGAATCAGGAGAAAAAGGCGTTTTTCGCACGCCTGGCAAGCGCTGTCAGCTATGGTTTTAATGGTATGCATGGGATCTGCCTCACTGGGCCGCGACGGGCGGGACGAAGCCCGGCTCGCCCGGGCCGGGGAGCGTGCGCGCCGGGCCGTAGAGCAGCGACTGCGGGTTCTCGCCCACGCCGGCGGTCACGCGGCCCAGGCGGCGCGCGGCCAGCGCCGTCTCTTCGGCGGCGCGGTCGATGTGCGGCAGCGTGGTGCGGCCGAAGCGCTCGGCGGCGCCCGTGAGCGCGCGCGTGCCCTGGCCCATCTGCTGCAGCACGCCGCCCGGGGCGTCGAGGGCCTGCAGCACCCGCCCCGCGTCCCGCGCCACGCGCGAGGCGTCGGCCCCGGCCTCGCGCAGCGCGCGCAGCGCCTCGCGCGTCTCGCCGGTGATCGCGGGCAGCTGCGCCAGCGCCGGGCCGACGCCGGTCTTGACCGTGTCGTCCAGGCCGCGGGCGAGGCGATCGATGCTCGCGGCGGTGCTGCCGAGCTGCGCCAGCACGGCGCCGAAGTGCTGCAGGTTCTCATCGCTCAGCAGGCGGTTGACGCGCTCGGTGGCCTGCTGCACCTGCCCGAGGATCAGCGGCCCCTGCTCGGCCAGCTGGCTGAAGGGCGAGGACTGCAGCGGCAGGCGCGGCAGGCCGCTGGCGCCGGGCTCGGGGCGCCTGAGCGGCGCGTCGGCGTCGTCCAGCAGGATGTGCGCCAGGCCGGTCACGCCCTGGTAGCCGAGCGTGGCGTAGGTGGTGTCGCTCACCGGCGCGCCGCTGTTGACCGCGATGCGGATCAGCACGTTGCCCGGCTGCTGCGGATCGAAGCCGATGCGCGTGACCTTGCCCACCGCCACGCCCTTGTAGCGCACCGCCGCCTGCGGCTGCAGGCCGCTGACGCTTTCGCGGCTGGAGAGTTCGTACGCCGTGTAGCTGGCGCTGTCGCGCGTGAGCCACAGGCCGAGCGCGGCCAGCAGCGCCGCCACGACAATCACGAAAAGCCCGGCGGCCAGGGCATGCGATCGGTTTTCCATCACGGCTCCTGCGAGAGCTGCCGCGCCGGCGCCAATGCGCGCCGGCCGCGCTCCCCGAGAAAGAAATGGTCGATGAAGGGGTGTTTGTAGCGCACCACGTCCTGCGGCGTGCCTTCGACGATCACGCGCCTGTCGGCGAGCACCGCCACGCGCGTCGAGAGCGCGTACAGCGTATCGAGATCGTGCGTCACCATGATCACCGTGAAGCCCAGCTGCGCGTGCAGATCGCGCAGCAGCGTGCAGAACTCGTCGGAGCCGTTCGGGTCGAGCCCGGCCGTGGGCTCGTCGAGCAGCAGCAGCGGCGGGTCCATGATGAGCGCGCGCGCCAGCGCCACGCGCTTGATCATGCCGCCCGAGAGGTCGGCCGGCATGCGCGTGGCGTGCTCGGCGGCCAGGCCGACGAGGCGCAGCTTGACCATGGCCGCGGCCCGCACCACCTCGCGCGGGAGGGTGCCGAGCTCATCGAGCGCGAACGCGATGTTCTGCAGCACGCTGAAGGCGGAGAACAGCGCCCCGTGCTGGAACAGCATGCCCACGCGGCTGCTCGCCCCCTCGCCGCCGAGCGCCGTGGCCGGGCGCCCGAGCACCGTGACGCTGCCCGCGGTCGGCTCGGTGAGCCCGAGGATGTGGCGCAGCAGCACCGTCTTGCCCGTGCCCGAGCCACCGACGAGCGAGACGATCTCGCCCGCGTTCACCGTGAGCTGCAGCCCCTGGTGCACCGTGAAGGCATCGCGCCCCTTGCCAAACACCGTGGCCAGGTCGCGGACTTCGACGATCGGTGCCGGCATGGTCAGAAGCCGAGGTTCTTGAACGCGACGGCGAACACCGCGTCCACCAGGATCACCATGGTGATCGCACTCACCACCGACGCGGTCGTGCCCTCGCCCAGGCTTTGCGTGTTGGGCTTGACGCTCAGGCCCCAGTGGCAGCCGATCAGCGCGATGCCGACGCCGAACACCACCGACTTGCCCATCGCCAGCCACAGGTTGGAGACCTTCACCACCGTCGGCAGCGCCTGCACGAAGTAGCCGGGCGAAACGCCCATCGCCACGTCGGCCGCGAGCATGCCGCCGGCCAGCGCCGCCAGCGTGGTCCACAGCGCCACCAGCGGCATCGCCAGGGCCAGCGCCAGCGCGCGCGGCATCACCAGGCGAAAGCCGTGCGGGATGCCCATCACGCGCATCGCATCCAGCTCCTCGGTCACGCGCATCACGCCGATCTGCGCGGTGATCGCCGAGCCCGAGCGCCCCGCCACCAGGATCGCCGCGAGCATCGGCCCGAGCTCGCGGATCAGCGAAATGCCGAGGATGTTGACGATGAAGGCCTCGGCGCCGAACTGGCGCAGCTGCAGGCTCATCAGATAGGCCAGCACGATGCCGATCAGAAAGCCCACCAGCGCGGTGATCGGCAGCGCCTGCGCGCCCATGCGGTAGATGTGCCCCGACACGTCGCGCCACGGCCCACGCGCCGGCGCGCGCGCCAGGCGCAGCAGATCGAACAGCAGCTGCCCGACGAGCTCGACCATCTGGCGCCAATAGTGCACGGCCGTGATCACCAGGCCGCCCAGCTGGTCGATCGGGTTGCCGCGCGCCGTCGCGGCCACCGCGCCCGCGGGCGAGAACCGCGCCACGCGCTCGATGAGCGCGCGCTGCGCCTCGCTGAGCGCGACCTGCGCCGGCCAGCGCCCGCCCCAGCGCTGCCACAGCAGCTGTGCGCCGATGTGATCCAGCCGCCCCACGCCCTGCAGGTCCCAGATGTCGTCCGCCCCGCAGGCGCGCAGCCGCGCCGCCAGCTGCCGCCAGGCACGGCGCTCGGTGAACGCCGCGGCCACCCAGTCGCCCCGCAGGCGCACGCAGGGCGCGGGCGTGCGCTCCTGGGCAAGCGAGGGCGGCGTGAAGGACAGCATGAGGACGCCAAGTGTCACACATCACCGGCAGCGGGCCGGCTCCATAGCAGGATTACAAGAGAAATCGGCCTCCAGCGCTTGATGGTCAAGCGGTAGAAGCTCCTGTTTGAATAGCGAGCGACAATGTCTTCCACGCCGCGCGCGGGCGTCGCACAATCGACGCCACCCCCCGACCACCGCCTTTGCCATGAGCGACACCACGTTTGACTTCATCATCATTGGCGCCGGCACGGCCGGCTCGCTGCTCGCCAACCGCCTGAGCAGCGACCCGAAGACGCGCGTGCTGCTGCTCGAAGCCGGCCCGCGCGACAACTACCACTGGATCCACATCCCCGTCGGCTACCTCTACTGCATCGGCAACCCGCGCACCGACTGGCTCTACCAGACCGAGCCCGACCAGGGCCTGAACGGCCGCACGCTGCGCTACCCCCGCGGGCGCACCCTGGGCGGCTGCTCCAGCATCAACGGCATGCTCTACCTGCGCGGCCAGGCGCAGGACTACGAGCACTGGGCCGAGGCGACCGGCGAGGACGCCTGGCGCTGGAGCAACGTGCTCCAGACCTTCAGGCGCCACGAGGACCACTGGCGCCTGGACCGGCCCGACGGCGCGCCCGAAGGCTTCCGGCGCCTGCACGCCAACTACGCCACCGGCAGCAGCGGCGAGTGGCGCGTGGAGCGCCAGCGCCTGCGCTGGGAGATCCTCGACGCCTTCGCCGCCGCCGCGGTGCAGGCCGGCATTCCCGCGACCGACGACTTCAACGGCGGCGACAACGAAGGCGTCGGCTACTTCGAGGTCAACCAGCGCCGCGGCTGGCGCTGGAACACCGCCAAGGCCTTCCTGCGCCCCACGTGCGAGCGGCGCGACAACTGCACGCTCTGGACCGGCGCGCAGGCCATGAAGCTGATCATGACCACCGCCGCCAACGGCCAGCCGCTGTGCAGCGGCGTCGAGGTGCTCAGGGACGGGCAGCGCGTGGCCGTGCACGCCGCGCGCGAGGTGATCCTGAGCGCCGGCTCGGTCAACTCGCCGCAGCTGCTGCAGCTCTCGGGCATCGGCCCCGCCGACCTGCTGGCGCGGCACGGCATCCCCGTGGTGCACGCGCTGCCCGGCGTCGGCGCCAACCTGCAGGACCACCTGCAGATCCGCGCGGTCTTCAAGGTGCAGGGCGTGCAGACGCTCAACACGCTGGCCAACGACCCCTTCGGCAAGGCCTGGATCGGCCTGCAGTACCTGCTCAACCGCAGCGGCCCGATGAGCATGGCGCCGTCGCAGCTCGGCGCGTTCACCCGCTCCAGCGCCGACCGGCCCCGGCCCAACCTGGAGTTCCACGTGCAGCCGCTCTCGCTCGACGCCTTCGGCGAGCCGCTGCACGACTTCCCGGCCTTCACCGCCAGCGTCTGCAACCTGCAGCCGACGAGCCGCGGCAGCGTGCGGATCAGGAGCGCCAACTTCCAGGACGCCCCGGCGATCGCGCCCAACTACCTCTCGACCGACGAGGACCGCCTGATCGCCGCCAGCAGCCTGCGCCTCACGCGCCGCATCGCCGCGCAGCCGGCGCTGGCGCGCTACCGGCCCGAGGAATACAAGCCCGGCGTGCAATACCAGAGCGACGAAGAGCTGGCGCGCCTGGCGGGCGACATCGCCACCACCATCTTCCACCCCGTGGGCACGACGCGCATGGGCCGGGCAGACGACCCGGCCGCGGTGCTCGATGCGCACCTGCGCGTGCGCGGCACGCAAGGCCTGCGCGTGGTCGATGCCGGCGCCATGCCGACCATCACCAGCGGCAACACCAACAGCCCGACGCTGATGATCGCTGAGATGGCGGCGCAGTGGATCCGGTCGGGGCAGTGAGCACCCGTCCATACGGGAAAATCCCGATGCCCTGCGGCAGTCGAACCAGTACATTTCTGGCCACTCGAGGCGCGCCACCGCGTGTCCCGCGAGGGCCGGGGAGACACCGCCAGCAAGACAACGAACAGAACATCACATGAGGCGCCCAACAAGAGGCGCCGATTTTTTTGCAAACGCCTGCCCGTCAGGCGTTTTTTTTTGCCTGCCGTGCACGCCGGACGGACGGCGGCCCCGGCCAGCCCCTCCGCGGCAGCGTGCGCAGCGCGGCCGGTCTCGGGCCGTCCGCCCTCAAGCTTCCCCGGCCCGTGCCGAAATTGCAGACATGTTGCAATCTCGGTTCTTCAACGGACAGGCATGGCGCGCTGCCTTGCGCTACGACAAGGCGCGCCGCCGCAACACGGACGAAAATCGCCAGTTCGCGCTGTGCCAGATCATGTGGTCGATGCGTCACGCCGTTCTGCTGACGGCCCTGATCATCAGCCTGAGCGACGGACGGATCGACCGCGCCGACTATCTCGCCGGCGCCTTTCTCGGCTTTCAGGCGATTGCGCACGCACTGACGCTCACCGTGCCCTCGATCGCATCGCTCGTGACGATGATCGACGCCGCGCTGCTGATCGTGTTCGCGGCGCTGGGATTGCCGCCGATACTGGTCCTGATCATCGGCATCGCGGTGCTCGGCTGGGCCGCCACCTTCCGGCCGCTGGCGGCGGTCGGCGCCTATCTGGCGGTCGTGGCCGCCACGGCAGTGACGGCGCTGCCGCCGCGGCAGGTGGCCCCGGGCAGCGGCCTCATCGCGTTCTGCATGCTGGGCCTGATCTTCATGGTGCGGGCGATCCGCCTGAACATGCAGGCGCGCGCCGCCTCCGAGCGCGAGCAGCTGGTGGCCGAACGCATAGACGCGATCATGTGGGAGGAAATCCCCGGCGGCCAAGGCACGCTGAAGGTCACCCGGGCGGCCGAACGGCTGCTCGGCTACCCCGCCAGCGCGTGGGCCGATCCGGGCTTCCTGCCCAGCATCGTCCACCCCGAGGACCGGCCGCTGCTCGACGATGCGCTCGCCGGCCGCAGCGACCGACCGGTGAGCGTGCGCATGCGCCGCACCGACGGCACGTGGCGCTGGCTCGAGAACCGCACCAACCGCGTCACCGACCGCAGGGGCCGCTCGGCGTTCCTGGTCGGCGTCCTGCTCGACCGTACCGAGCAGATCGAAACCGAGCGCGAGGCGCTGGCATTCGGCCACCTGGTCGCCTCCTCGCCGATCGGGCAGATGCTGCTGCGCTGCGACGGCGAAGGCCCGGTGATCGACGCGTTGAACGGGACCTGCCAGCGCATCCTGGGGCTGGGACCGGCCGCCGTGCATGCGCGGCTCGACAGCCAATCGCCCAGCGGGCTGCGCCTGGCCGACCTGCTCGCGCTCCTGCCCGATTCGGCCGGCAACCACACGACCGAGTTCCATGGCGCCGATAGCCGCGTCTACCAGGCCACCGCGCGCCGCATCGACGTGCAATCGTGCAGCGTCGATTTCCTGGACATCACCGAGCGCGTCGAAGCGGGCCGGCGGCTGCACACGCAGGCGCGCCAGGACGAGCTGACCGGCCTGCCGAACCGGCGCGCCTTCACCGAGGCACTGGATGCGCGCCTCGCCCTGCCCGGGAAGTCGCCGACGGCGGTGCTGTTCATCGATCTGAACCGGTTCAAGGACATCAACGATTCGCTGGGTCACAAGACCGGCGACCAGGTGCTGCGCGACGTGGGCCGGCGCATCCTGGAGCATTGCCGCCCCGGCGACACGGTGGCCCGCCTGGGCGGCGACGAGTTCGCGATCGTGCTGCCCGACGTCACGCCGCAGAACGCCGAGCAGCGCGCCGCCGGGCTGGTCGAGACCATCAGCCAGCCGGTGGCCGTCGGCGACCTGCGGCTGCGCGTGCACGCCAGCGTCGGCGTGGCGAGCTTCCCGACCGATGGCGAGAACAGCGCCGAGCTGATGCGCTGCGCCGACGTGGCGATGTACCTCGCCAAGACGCGCGGCTCCAGCGTCGAGCACTACGACGACAACGTCGGCCTCGGCCGCGACCGGCTGGCGCTGGTCGCCGACCTGGAGCAGGCGATCGACAACGACCAGCTGTTCCTGCTCCACCAGCCGCTGATCGACGTGCGCACCGGCCGCATCATCGGCACCGAGGTGCTCTCGCGCTGGCGGCATCCCGAGCGCGGCGTGATATCGCCGGACACCTTCATCGAACTGGCCGAGGTGTCCGGACAGATGAAGAAGCTGACACGCTGGGTGATCCGGCGCGCGCTGCACGAGATGCGCAAGCTCGGCGAGTCCGGCCAGCACCTGGAAGTCTCGGTCAACCTGTCGGTGCGCAACCTGTACGAACCCGATTTCCTGGGCTGGGTCGCGACGCAGCTCGCCGCATCGGGCATCAAGCCATCGCGCCTGGTGGTGGAGATCACCGAGACCACCATCATGGACGACCAGGGCGCGGCCATCGAGATGATCCGCAACCTGGGCAAGCTCGGCGTGCGCACCTGGATCGACGACTTCGGCACCGGCCATTCGTCGTTCGCCCGGCTGCGCAACCTGCCCGTGCAGGGCATCAAGATCGACCGTTCGTTCGTGTCGGCGGCCATCACGTCCGAAACCGACCGCGTGATCCTGCGCGGAATGATCGAACTGGTGCGCTCGCTCAACCTCATATCGGTGGCCGAAGGCATCGAGACCGCCACCTGCCTCGAATTGCTCGGGCAGTTCGGTTGCGACATCGCGCAGGGCTACCACACAGGCCGGCCGATGCCGCTGGAATCCCTGCGCGGCCTGCTGGGCCAGGAGCGGGAGCGGGCCGAGCTGCCGCGCGCCTGACGCCGGCCGTGCGCCGGGAGCCGGTGCGACAATCGCACCGATGGATGCCGTCATCGTCTCGCTGGCCTCGCTGCTGGCCGGTTTCGTCGATTCGATCGTTGGCGGCGGCGGGCTGATCCTGCTGCCCGCGCTGTTCGCCACCTACCCCGCCGCCCTTCCCGGCGACCTGCTGGGCACCAACAAGAGCGCCGCCATCTGGGGCACGGGCGTGGCCACCGCGCAATACGCGCGGCGCGTGCGCATCCGCTGGCAGGCGATGCTGCCGGCGGCGCTCGTCAGCTTCATCGGCGCCTTCGCCGGCGCCTGGGTGGTCACGCTGATCTCGGCCGAGATCCTGCGCAAATTCCTGCCCGCGATCCTCATCGCGCTGCTCGCCTACACGCTGGCGCGCAAGGACCTCGGCCGGGTGCATGCGCCACGGCTCGCCCCGGACCGCGAGCGCCTCGCCGCCTGCACGATCGGCGGCGTGATCGGTTTCTACGACGGCTTCTTCGGCCCCGGCACCGGGAGCTTCCTGGTCTTTCTCTTCGTGCGCTTCCTCGGCTACGATTTCCTCAACGCCTCGGTCTCGGCCAAGCTGCTCAACCTCTCGACCAACGCCTCGGCGCTGATCCTCTTCGCCGCCAAGGGCCACGTCTGGTGGCACCTCACACTCTGGCTGGCGCTGGCCAACGTGATCGGCAGCGTGCTCGGCGCGCGCCTGGCGCTGCGGCACGGCGCGGGCTTCGTGCGCGGCATCTTCATCGTCGTCGTCGGCGCGCTGATCCTCAAGACGGGGTACGACGCGTTCGTGCGCTGACCGCGCTCCGTCACGGCTGCGCGCCGAGCGGGACCTCCTCCGCCCGCCGCGGCACGCCCACCGGCACCGTCGCCTGCCCGCGCACCACCGCCGCGATGTCTTCCTCGCTCGGGTACTGCCCCAGGAGCCAATAGTCGAACACCCGGCGCACGATGGGCGCGGCGGTGGCGGCGCCGAAGCCGGCGTTCTCGACGATCATCGCGACCGCGATCCGCGGCTCCTCGAGCGGCGCGAAGGCGGCAAAGAGCGAGTGGTCCCTCTGGTGCTCCTCGAGCAGCCTGGCGTTGTACCTGACGTTCTGCCCCAGGCTCACGGCCTGCGCCGTGCCGGTCTTGCCCGCCGAGGTGTAGGGCGCCCCGGCGAACACGCGCCGGCCGGTGCCCGCCTCGTTCACCGCGGCCAGCCCGCGGCGCACGATGTCCAGATGCCTGGGCTGGTAGCCCAGCGCCACCGCGGGCGGCTGCGGTACCGGGGCGAGCGCGCCGCTGACCTGGTCCCGGATGGAGCGCGCCAGGTGCGGCACGTGGCGCGTCCCGCCGTTGGCCAGCGTCGCCTCGGCCACCGCCAGCTGCAGCATGGTGAAGCTGTTGTAGCCCTGCCCGATGCCGAGCGACACCGTCTCGCCCGGGAACCAGCGCTTCATCTCGGCTTTCTTGTAGGCGTTCTTCTTCCACTCGGTGCTGGGCAGCACGCCGCGCACCTCGCCGCCCAGGTCGATGCCGGTGAGCTGGCCGAAACCGAGCGGCGCCATGAAGTCGTGTATGGCGTTCACCCCCATGTCCACGGCCAGCGAGTAGAAGTAGGTGTTGCTCGAATACTGGATGGCGCGCGTCATGTCCACGCCGCCCAGGCCGCCTTCGTGACTGCGGAACGTGCGCCCGCCGAAGTTGTAGTAGCCGGGGTCGTTGATGACGAGCTTGGGGTCGCGCTTGCCCAGCTCCAGCGCGCCGAGCGCCATGAAGGGCTTGTAGGTCGAGCCCGGCGGATAGGTGCCGCGCAGTGCGCGGTTGAGCAGCGGCTTGTTGATCGACTCGTTGAGCGCCTGCCAGTTTTCCTGGTCTATCCCTTCGACGAAGAGGTTGGGGTCGAAGGTCGGCTTGGACACCAGCGCGAGCACCTCGCCGTTGCGCGGATCGAGCGCCACCAGCGCCCCCCGGCGCGTGCCGAAGAGGTCCTCGACCATCTTCTGCAGCTTGATGTCGAGCGACAGGATCACCGCGCCGCCCGGCGTCGCCGGGTGGCTCTCCAGGCGCCGCACGGCGCGTCCGCCGGCCGAGGTCTCCAGCAGCTCGAACCCGGTCTGCCCGTGCAGCGTGGCCTCGTAGCTCTGCTCGATGCCGAGCTTGCCGATGTAGTCGGTGCCGCGGTAGTTGGCCGCGTCGTCCGAGTCGTCGATGCGCTCCTTCTCGCGCTGGTTGATGCGCCCGATGTAGCCGATCGCGTGGCTCCCCACCTCGCCCAGCGGATAGGTGCGGAACAGCCGCGCGCGGATTTCCACGCCGGGAAAGCGGTAGTGCTGCGCGGCGAAGCGCGCCACCTCCTCGTCGGTCAGGCGGGTGCGGATCGGCAGCGAGTCGAAGCTGCGCGAATCCTCGGCCAGGCGCTTGAAGCGGCGGCGGTCGCGCGGCTGGATGTCGACCACCTCGGAGAGCGCGTCGATGGTCGCGTCCACGTCGCGCGTGCGCGAAGGTGTGATCTCCAGCGTGTAGGCCGAGTAGTTGGTCGCGAGCACCACGCCGTTCCTGTCCAGTATCTGGCCGCGCATGGGCACGATGGGCACCACTGCCGTGCGGTTGCTCTCGGCCTGCTCGGCGAGGTCGTCATGGCGCACCACCTGCAGCACCACGAGGCGCCAGACGATCAGCAGGAACGCCAGCAGCACGACCGCGGCCACGGCCCACAGCCGCACGCGAAAGCGCCCGGAGTCGGCCTCGGCATTGCGCAGCTCGTTCATCACAGCGGGCGGTTGTCATCCTGGTCGGGCGGGCGCCGCTGGGGCGCGAGCAGTACCAGGCTCGCCAGCGGCCAGATCAGCGCCTCGAGCAGCGGCGCCACCAGCGCCGGCCAGCCGGGCAGCAGGGCGGCCCCCCCGAGCAGGCGCAGCGCCAGCAGGAACAGGTGCGCGCCGACGAACAGCGGCAGCAGCTGCAGGGCCTGCCACAACGGGTTGAACCAGAGCAGGCGCCACTGCAGCAGCTGCACCCCGAAGACCAGCACGCAGTAGACCAGCGCATGCTGCCCCAGCAGCGTGGACTGGTGCACGTCGATGGCCAGGCCGAGCACGAACGCCACGCCCATGCCCACGCGCCGCGGCTGGTGCATGCCCCAGAAGACCAGCAGCACCATCAGCCAGTCGGGCATCCAGGCCACGCGCCCCAGCGGCAGCAGGTTCAGCGCCAGCGCCGCCACCAGGCTGGCGACGACGAAGACCGGGTTGACCGGCAGCAGCAGTTGCTGGCCCTTGGACAGGATCATGGCCGCGCCTCGCGCGTGGCGACACCGGCGGCAACGCCGTCCTCGGCGCCCGCCAGGCTCTGCGACACCGGCTGCAGCACCATCACGTAGCGCGCGCCGTCCATCTGCGCCAGCGGCGCGCAGTAGATGCGGGCGAAGGTCGAGTCGGCGCGCCGCTCGACGTGCACCACGCGCGCCACGCGCAGCCCCGCCGGATAGACGCCGTCCATGCCGCTGGTGGTGAGCAGGTCGCCCTCGCTCACGTCGCTGTTGCCCGGCGTGAAGCGCAGCTCCATGCCGCCGCCATGGTTCGACAGCGGATCGCCGTAGGCCACGCTGCGTGCGCCGGTGCGGGTGTTGAGCACGGGGATAGTCTGGTCGCGGTCGATCAGCAGGGTCACCTCGCTGAGCAGCGGGAACACCCGCGTGACCTGTCCCAGCACGCCGTCCCGGTCCACCACCGGCGAGCCCCGCTGCACGCCGGCGAGCTGGCCGCGGTCGATGGTGACGCGCCGGGTATAGGGGTCGGGCGTGTCGTAGAGCACCTGCGCCGCGATCGCCGGGGTATCCAGCCGCGCGCGCAGCGCCAGCAGCTCGCGCAGCTGCGCGTTTTCCCGGGCCAGCTGCTCGGTGGCGCTGGCCTGCACCGCCATCTCCGCCATCTGCCGGCGCGCCTCGCCAAGGTTCTCCTGCGCCTGCTCGAGCGACTGGAAATACCCCGCGCCACGATCGGCGAACTCCACCGGCTTGAGCATCAGCCACTGCAGCGGGTACAGCACCGTGGCCACGGCCTGGCGCACCGGCTCGGTCAGGTGAAAGCGCGCATCGGCCACCATGAAAAACAGCGCCAGGGCGCTGTAGAGGGCGAGCCGCGAGAGCGCCGACGGCCCCTGCCGGAAAAAGGACGGTGCCTTGCGCTCCAGGGTTCCCAAAGGCATGGCGGGCTGCCCGACGACCGCTGCCGTGGGGTCAATCGGTCGTGAAGATGCTGCCCTGGCGATCGAGGCGATCGAGCGCGATGCCGCAGCCGCGCACCACGCAGGTCAGGGGCTCCTCGGCCACCAGCACCGGCAGGCCGGTTTCCTCGGCCAGCAGGCGGTCGAGGTCGCGCAGCAGCGCGCCGCCGCCGGTGAGCATCATGCCGCGGTCGGCGATGTCGGCGCCGAGCTCGGGCGGGGTCTGCTCGAGTGCGTTCTTGACCGCCGAGACGATCTGGTTGAGCGGCTCGGTCAGCGCCTCGAGCACCTCGTTGGAGGAGATCGTGAAGCTGCGCGGCACGCCCTCCGAGAGGTTGCGGCCCTTGACTTCCATCTCGCGCACCTCGCTGCCCGGGAAGGCCGAGCCGATCTGCATCTTGATGCTCTCAGCCGTGGGCTCGCCGATCAGCATGCCGTAGTTGCGCCGGATGTAGTTGACGATGGACTCGTCGAAGTTGTCCCCGCCCACGCGCACGCTGCCCTTGTAGACCATGCCGCCGAGCGAGATCACGCCCACCTCGGTGGTGCCGCCGCCGATGTCGACCACCATCGAGCCGGACGCCTCGCTCACCGGCAGCCCGGCGCCGATGCCGGCGGCCATCGGCTCCTCGATCAGGTAGACCGCCGTGGCGCCGGCGGCCTCGGCTGCGTCCTTGATGGCGCGGCGCTCCACCTGGGTGGAGCCGCAGGGCACGCAGATGATGATGCGCGGGCTGGGCGTGAAGATCGAGCGCGGATGCACCATCTTGATGAACTGCTTGATCATCTGCTCGGTGATCACGAAATCGGCGATCACGCCGTCCTTCATCGGGCGGATGGCCTCGATGTTGCCGGGCACCTTGCCCAGCATGGCCTTGGCTTCCTTGCCCACGGCCTGGATCACCTTCTTGCCGTGCGGGCCGCCTTCGTGGCGGATCGCGACGACCGAGGGCTCGTCGAGCACCAGCCCCTTGTCACGAGCGAAAATCAGGGTGTTGGCGGTGCCGAGGTCGATGGCCAGGTCGGTCGAAAAATACCGACGGAATATTCCGAACATGCAGGAGTCCTTCTCGGGCACGGCGTGCACGTCGGCCTGCCGTCGCCGGAAACTGTGAGGTGAGGGGTGGTTTTTCGCTCAATGACCACCGCAGCGCAGGGTATCGCGGCAAAACCAAGATAATACTGCATCCCCTGTGAATAACCTGGCGCCCCGTGCAGCCGTTTGCAGCGTTTACACGCCGTTGCGTCGCCCCCGCATCCCATGGCACTGACACCCCAAGACATCGCACGCATCGCACGGCTGGCGCGGCTCGAATTGAGCCCGCCCGAGGCCGACCGCATGCTCGGCACGATCAACGACTTCTTCTCCATCGTCGAGCAAATGCAGGCGGTGGACACCACCGGCGTCAAGCCCCTGGCGCACCCGCTCGCGGCGGTCGAGCCGATCGCGCTGCGCCTGGCCGACGACGTGGTGACCGAGCCCGACCGGCGCGACGCGTACCTGGGCAACGCGCCGAGCGCCGAGCGCGGCCTGTTTCTCGTGCCGCGCGTGATCGAGTGAGGAGCACGGCATGAGCATCGCACTGCACGACATGGGCGTGGCCCGGCTGGCCGCGCACCTGCGCGAGAAAAAGGTGAGCAGCGTGGAGGCGGCGCGGCACTTCCTCGCCCGCGCCCGCCAGCACCAGCATCTGGGCGCCTTCCTCGCGCTCGACGAAGAGGCGACGCTGGCGCAGGCGCGCGCGCAGGACGCCGCCCTCGCCGCCGGCGACGCGGGGCCGCTGGCCGGCGTGCCGATCGCGCACAAGGACGTGTTCGTCACGCGGGACTTCGCCACCACGGCAGCGAGCAAGATGCTCGCGGGCTACCGCTCGCCGTTCGACGCCACCATCGTCGCCCGGCTCGCGCAGGCGGGCTGCGTCACCCTGGGCAAGCTCAACTGCGACGAGTTCGCGATGGGCGGCGCGAGCGAGAACTCGGGCGTCGCGCCCGCGGGGTTCGACGCGCCGCAGCCGGTGAGAAACCCCTGGGACCCGTCGCGCGTGCCCGGCGGCTCTTCCGGCGGCTCGGCCGCGGCGGTGGCCGCGCGCCTGACCCCCGCCGCCACCGGCAGCGACACGGGCGGCTCGATCCGCCAGCCCGCGGGCTTCTGCGGCATCACCGGCATCAAGCCGACCTATGGACGCGCCAGCCGCCACGGCATGATCGCCTACGCCTCCAGCCTCGACCAGGCGGGCGCGATGGGCCGCTCGGCCGAGGACTGCGCGCTGATCCTGTCGGCCATGTGCGGCCCCGACGTGGCGCACGACTCGACCAGCGTCGATCGCCCCGCCGAGGACTACGGCGCGCGCCTGAACGACTCGCTGGAGGGCCTGCGCATCGGCGTGCCCGAGGAATTCTTCGGCGACGGCCTGGCGGACGACGTGCGCGCGGCGATCGAGGCGGCGCTCGGAGAGTATGAAAAACTCGGCGCGCGCCGCGTGCCGATCCGCCTGCCGCGCACGCAGCTCGCGGTGCCGGTCTACTACATCATCAGCCCGGCGGAGGCGAGCTCCAACCTCTCGCGCTTCGACGGCGTGCGCTACGGCCACCGCGCCAGGGACTACGCCGACCTGCTGGACATGTACCAGAAGAGCCGCGCCGAGGGTTTCGGCGAAGAGGTCAAGCGCCGCATCATGATCGGCACCTACGTGCTGTCCGAGGGCTACTACGACGCCTACTACCTGCAGGCGCAGAAGATCCGCCGCCTGATCGCGCAAGACTTCCAGGCCGCGTTCGCGCAATGCGACGTCATCGCCGGGCCGGTCGCGCCCACGGTGGCGCCGCCGATCGGCGCGCAAACCGACCCCGTGGCCAACTACCTGGCCGACGTCTACACCCTGCCCGCCTCGCTGGCCGGCCTGCCGGGGCTGAGCCTGCCGGCGGGCTTCGGCGCCGGCGGCCTGCCCGTCGGGCTGCAGCTGATCGCCAACCACTTCCAGGAGTCTCACCTGCTCAACGCGGCGCACCGCTTCCAGCAGGCGAGCGACTTCCACCTGCGCGCTCCGGAGGGCTTCTGACCATGACCGCGCCACTGATCGAGGGCTACGAGGTCGTCATCGGCTTCGAGACGCACACCCAGCTCGCCACCCAGTCGAAGATCTTCAGCCGCGCCTCGGCCGCCTTCGGCGCCGAACCCAACACGCACACCAGCCCGGTCGACCTGGCGCTGCCCGGCACGCTGCCGGTGATGAACAGGAAGGCGGTGGAGTGCGCTATCAAATTAGGGCTCGCACTCGGCTCCCACATTGCGCCAGAGAGCATTTTTGCCCGCAAAAACTACTTCTACCCCGACCTGCCCAAGGGCTACCAGATCAGCCAGTTCGAGATCCCGGTGGTGCAGGGCGGCACGGTGTCGTTCTACCTCGGCGACGAGAAGAAGACCGTGCGCCTGGTGCGCGCCCACCTGGAGGAAGACGCGGGCAAGTCGCTGCACGAGGACTTCATCGGCCAGTCCGGCATCGACCTGAACCGCGCGGGCACGCCGCTGCTGGAGATCGTCACCGAGCCGGACATGCGGTCGTCCGCCGAAGCGGTGGCCTACGCCAAGGCGCTGCACCAGATCGTCACGTGGATCGGCATCTGCGACGGCAACATGCAGGAGGGGAGCTTCCGCTGCGACGCCAACGTCTCGGTGCGCAAGCCCGGCCAGCCGCTGGGCACGCGCCGCGAGATCAAGAACCTGAATTCCTTCAGGAACATGCAGATCGCAATCGACTACGAGATCCGCTGGCAGATCGAGCAGCTCGAGGACGGCCATGCCATCCGCCAGGCGACCGTGCTGTTCGACCCCGACACCGGCGAGACGCGCGCCATGCGCACCAAGGAAGACGCGGCCGACTACCGCTACTTCCCCGACCCCGACCTGCCGCCGCTGGTCATCGCCGCCGACTGGATCGCCGACATCGCGGCGCACATGCCCGAGCTGCCGCAGCAGATGGCGGCGCGCCTCATGCAGCAATACGGCCTGCCCGAATACGACGCCGCCACGCTCACGCAGAGCCGAGCGATGGCCGCCTACTTCGAAGAGGCCGCCCAGGCCTGCGGACAGCCCAAGCTGGCGAGCAACTGGATCATGGGCGAGATCTCGCGCCGACTGAACCAGGAGGAGATCGGCATGGAGGCGGTCAAGGTGGCGAGCGGCCAGCTGGCGCAGCTCATCGCCCGCATCCACGACGGCACGGTCTCCAACAACGCCGCGCGCCAGGTGTTCGACGCGCTCTGGGCGGGCGAGGGCAGCGAGGTCGATGCGCTCATCGAGGCCAAGGGCCTCAGGCAGATCCAAGATACCGGGGCGCTGGAGAAAATCGTCGACGAGGTGATCGCTGCCAACCCGGCCAACGTCGAGCAGTACCGCGCGGGCAAGGACAAGGCGTTCAACGCCCTGGTCGGCCAGGTGATGAAGGCGAGCAAGGGCAAGGCCAACCCGCAGCAGGTCAATGCGCTTTTAAAGGCAAAATTAGGCTGAAACCTTTGCTGGGAAAGCGCGAGAAGCTATCAGACGGATAGCTTTGCGGCGTCAACGCTCGAGCGCGGGCGGGGCCCACTTCTCCTGCGAGGCGCGCTGCTGCGCCCAGAGCTGGCGCAGCTTCGCGAGCTCGGTGTCGAAGCGCTCGTTGATGCGCTGCTTTTCCTTGTTCTGCGTGGCGATGAAGCGCTCCTGGTCGGCAATGGCCTGCTCGTTCTCGGCAAACTGGCGCTGCAGCTTGACCGGCGCCTTGGCGATGTCGCCCTTGTAGAACTCCAGCTCCTGGTTGAGCGGCTTGCGGCCGGCGCGCAGGTCGGCGATGCGCCGCTGCGCCACGGCGATCACCTCGTCCACCTGCGCGAGCGCGTCGTCCCGCTCCGTCTGGTGCGTCGCCTCGTCGGGATAGCGCGCCATCAGGACGCGCTCGGCGCGCCGCTCGGCCGCCACCCGCGCCCGCTCCTGCGCCTCCTTGCGCCGCTGCGCCTCCAGCGCCGCGCGCTCATGCTCGGTCAGCGTGGGGCCGATGCGGCGGCGCTCGGCGCCCGTGGCGTCCAGCACGCGCTGCTCGCGGTCGCTGCACTCGGGGATCGGGCGATCGGCCGTCAGCCGCTTGCCGTTCTTGTCGATGCAGGTGTAGACCTCGCCGGTGGTGGCGCTCGGCTGCGCCAGCGCCGCGCACGAACCCAGCGCCGCCAGCACCGCCCAGCCGATCACCCAGCCCGTTTTCACCACTGCCACCACGTCCCTTGACTAGTCGTCCACGCCATAGCGCGCGCGGTAAGCCAGCACACGCTCCCGATGGGACTGCATCCGCGCATCGCCAGTTCCGTCGGAGAGGTAATGCAACAAATCTGCCAGGTTGGCGATGGCGCAGACCTGCAGCCCCAATTCGCGGCGCACGTACTGTACCGCGCTGTGCGGCACGTCCCGGCCATTCTCGGTCGCCATCTCCTGGCGGTCGAGCGCGATCGCCATCGCATGCGGCGTCGCGCCCGCGGCCCGGATCAAGGCGATCGACTCGCGCGCCGCAGTGCCCGCGCTCATCACGTCGTCGACGATCAGGACCCGGCCCGCGAGCGGCGCGCCGACCAGCGAACCGCCCTCGCCATGGTCCTTGGCTTCCTTGCGGTTATAGGCGAACGGCACGTTGCGGCCCAGGCGGGCGAGCTCGATGGCCACCGCGGCGGCAAGCACGATGCCCTTGTACGCCGGGCCGAACACCATGTCGAACGCGATGCCGCTGGCGATGAGCGACTGTGCATAGAATTGCGCGAGCCGCCCGAGCTTGGCGCCGTCGTCGAACAGGCCGGCGTTGAAAAAATACGGGCTCATGCGCCCGGCCTTGGTCTTGAATTCACCAAAGCGCAGCACCCCGCAGTCGACCGCGAAGCGCACGAACTCCTGCGCCAGGCGGGCCTGATCCGCGCCGCGCTCTCCGTCACCGTCCATGAAAAATCCCCCGTTCACCCTGACCAGTCTCAACCTCAACGGCATCCGCTCCGCCGCCAGCAAGGGGCTGGAGCCGTGGATCGCGGATCAGCGCCCGGATTGTATTTGCGTACAGGAACTCAAGGCGCAGGCGCCGGACGTGGCCGGACGCTTCGAGCAGCTGGCCGGGCTCGCGGGGTATTTCCACTTCGCCGAGAAGAAAGGCTATTCGGGCGTCGGCATCTACACGCGCCATGCGCCGAGCGACGTGGTCGTCGGCTTCGGCAGCCCGGAGTTCGACGCCGAGGGCCGCTACGTCGAGCTGCGCTTCGACACGCCAGCGCGCAGGCTCTCGATCATCAGCGCGTATTTCCCGAGCGGCTCGTCGGGCGAAGACCGGCAGGAGGCGAAGTACCGCTTCCTCGATGCCATGGCCCCGCACCTGGCGCGGCTCGGGCACGAGCGCGAGTTCATCCTCTGCGGCGACATCAACATCGCGCACCAGCCCATCGACCTGAAGAACTGGCGCGGCAACCAGAAGAACAGCGGCTTCCTGCCCGAAGAGCGCGCCTGGCTGACAAAACTGTTCGACACGAACGCGCCGGCCTCCACGCTGGTGGACGTGTACCGCCGCCTGCACCCCGACACCACCGACGCCTGCTACACATGGTGGAGCAACCGCGGCCAGGCCCGGGCCAACAACGTGGGGTGGCGGCTGGACTACCACATCGCGACGCAGCAACTGGCCGAACACGCGCTGAGCGCCGCGATCTACAAGGACGAGCGCTTCAGCGACCACGCGCCGATCACGGTGCGCTACGGCTTCGGCCTGTGATGCACGGGGCGGCGCCCGGCCACCCCGCCACCGCACGCTACCTGGCGTACTTCTGGATCAGCTCGCGCGCGGCCTTCAGCAGCTCGGCGCCCTTGGCGCCCTTCTTGTCGGCGCTCTCGATCCATTGCTGCTCCACGCCCCTGGTGGCATCGACGAAGCGCTGGTACTCGCCCTGCGACATGTTGTAGAACGTGCCGCCGAGCTCCTTGGCCTTCGCCTTGAACCTGGGCACCTGGTCGTCGAACGTCACCCGGCCGGCCCAGCCGGAAGCCTCCAGCCCGCTGTTGTCGTCGATCACCTTCTTGAGGTCGGCCGGCAGCTTGTCGTAGCGCGCCTGGTTCATGCCGAAGATGAAGATCGAGCCGGCGATGCGCGGGGATCCCTCGGGCACGTCGAAGTGGTACTTGGCGATCTCGTCGAGCTTGATCGCGGGCACGCCCTCCCACGGCACGGCAGCGCCGTCGATCACGCCCTTGGCCATCGCGTCGGGCACGGCCGGCAGCGGCATCTGCACCGGCACCCCGCCGATCGCCGAGATCATCTGCGCGTTCATGCGGTTGGCCGTGCGGATCTTCAGGCCCTTCATCTCCTCCAGCGTCTTGGGCTGCTTGCTGCTGAAGTGGAACAGCGTGCCGTCATGCACGTGCATGAGGATCGGGTGCACGCCCTTGTACTCGTCCATCGCATACTTCTGCGTGTACTCCCACAGCGCCTTGCTGCCGGGCTCGGCCTTGCTGTACATCCATGGCAGCTCGAACACCTCGCTCTTGGTGAAACGCCCGGCGGAGTAGGTCTGCAGCGTCCATATGATGTCGGCCACGCCGTCCTTGACCTGGTCGAACAGCTGCGGCGGCGTGCCGCCGAGCTGCATCGACGGGTAGATCTGGCAGACCATGCGCTTGCTGGATTCCTTGGCGATCTTGTCGCACCAGGGCTGGATCAGGTTCACCTGCGCGTTGGAGGTGCCGGGCAGGAAGTGCGCCACCTTGAGCGTCACCTCCTGCGCCTGCGCCGAGGCGGCAAGCGCCCAGACGGCGCCGAGACCCGCGATCGCGCGCAGGATGGGGTTGAAACGGGGCATGGGAGTCTCCTTCATGGTTCTGGTTGAAAAATGCGCGCTCACCTGGTGAACTGCTTGACCAGGTCGCGCGCGGCGGTCAGCAGCCGGGCTCCGTCGGCGCCCTTCTTGTTGGCCGCCTCGACCCACTCCTGATCGACACCCCTGGTGGCATCGACGAAGCGCTGGTACTCGCTCTGCGGCATGTAGTAGAAAGTGTTGCCCTTGGCCCTGGCCTCGTCCCTGAACTTCGGGATGACGTCGTCGAAGCCCACCTTGCCGGCCCAGGCCGAGGTGGCCAGGCCGCTGTTGCCGTCGATCACCTTCTTCAGGTCCGCCGGCAGACTGTCGTAGCGCGCCTGGTTCATGCCGAACAGGAAGATGGTGTTGGACAGGCGCGGCGCGCCCTCGGGCACGTCGAAGTGGTAGTTGGCGATCTCCGAGAGCTTGATCGCGGGCGAGCTCTCCCACGGCACCGTGACGCCATCGATCACGCCCTTGGACATGGATTCGGGCACGGCGGGCAGCGGCATCTGCACCGGCGTCGCGCCCAGCGCCGCGATAGTGCGCGAGTTCAGCCGCGTGGCCGCGCGCAGCTTCAGGCCCTTGAGGTCTTCCAGCGTCTTGGGCTTCTTGCTGTTGAAATGGAACAGCGCGCCGTCGTGCAGGTGCATGAAGAGGGGCTTGACGCCCTTGAACTCGTCCAGCGCGTACTTGTGCACGTACTCCCACAGCGCCTGGCTGCCCGGCTCGGTCTTCACCGCCATCCAGGGCAGCTCGAACACCTCGCTCTTGGTGAAGCGCCCGGCCGCGTAGGTCGGCACGGTCCAGATGATGTCGGCCACGCCATCGCGCGCCTGGTCGAAGAGCTGCGCCGGCGTGCCGCCGAGCTGCATCGCCGGGTAGATCTGGCAGACCATGCGGTTGGCGGATTCCCTGGCGATCTTGTCGCACCAGGGCTGGATCAGGTTGACCTGGGCGCTCGACGTGGCAGGCAGGAAGTGCGCCACCTTGAGCACGACCTGATCGGCCGCTTGCGCGCCGGCGGCCACGGCGCAGCCGAGCGCGAGCGCTGCGGCGCGCGCGGCGCGGCGCAGGGAGGCGGGCAGGACGGTGGTTCTCATCGATGTCTCCTTTTCGTGGTGGGTGAACGGACGATGGCCGGCTAGAGCGCGCCGAAGGCCTTGACGAGCGCCAGCGCCAGGCCGGGAAAGAGCACGAGCAGCGTGACCCGCACCGCATCCGAGAGCAGGAAGGGCACGACGCCCTTGAAGGTCTCGATCAGCGGAACGTCCTTGGCCAGGCGGTTGATGATGTAGACGTTCAGCCCCACGGGCGGGTGCACCAGGCCGATCTCGACCACCATCAGCGTGAGGATGCCGAACCAGATGGACTTGTCCTCATGGCCCATGCCGTAGAAGTCGAGCCCCATGACCACGGGAAAGAAGATCGGGATGGTCAGCAGGATCATCGCCAGCGAATCCATCACGCAGCCCAGCAGGATGTAGATCGCCAGGATCGCCGCCATCACCAGGAAGGGCGACAGGCCGCTGCCCTGCACCCAGCTGGCCAGCTCCACCGGCAGCTGCGAGAGCGCCAGCGTGGCGTTGAGCATGTCGGCGCCGAGCAGCACCAAGTAGATCATCGCCGTGGCCTGCGCCGTGCCCAGCGCGCTCTCCAGCAGCCCGCGCCAGCGCAGGCCGCCCGAGACCACCGCGATGATGCCGCAGGCCGCGGCGCCGATGGCCGCCGCCTCGGTCGGCGTGGCCCAGCCCGCATAGATGCCGACGATGACGACGACGAACACCAGCAGCACCGGCCCCACCTGGACCAGCGAGCGCAGGCGCTCGGGCCAGCCCACGCGCGCACCGGCCGGACCGGCGGCCGGATGGCGATGCACCCAGATCTTGATCACGATCATGTAGCCGAGCATCGCGATCACGCCCGGGATCACCGCCGCCATGAACAGCTTGCCGATCGACTCCTGCGTCAGGATGGCGTAGATGATGAGCGGTACCGATGGCGGAATCAGGATGCCCAGCGTGCCGCCCGCTGCCAGCGCGCCGGTCGCCAGGCTGCCGGCATAACCGTAGCGGCGCAGCTCGGGCAGCACCACCTGGCCCATGGTCGCGGCCGTCGCGAGCGACGAGCCGCAGATCGCGCCGAAACCCGCACAGGCGCCCACGGCCGCCACCGCCACGCCGCCGGGCTTGTGGCCCATGAAGGCGCTGACGAAGCGGAACAGGCTGCGGCTCAGGCCCCCGTGCGTGGCGAACTGCCCCATCAGCAGGAACAGCGGGATCACCACCAGGTCGTAGTTGGACAGGCGCGCGTACGCCAGCCCCTTGAGCGTGGACATCAGCGGCGCGAAGTTCGCGCCGGTCAGGTACACGTAGCCGCCCGCGCCCGCGACGAACATCGCGATGCCGATGGGGATGCGCACCACCATCAGCGCGAGCAGGAAGACGAAGACGATGGTTCCGACGGCGATCCCGCTCATGATGGGGTTCCCTTCCGGGGCACGCGGGCGCGCGCCGTCCAGCACATCGTCGCCATGTAGAACCCGGCCAGCGCCAGCAGGACGAAGCCCGGAGTCATGGCCATCTGCGCCAGCCAGACCGGCCAACTCAGGATGGCCGACGTCTCCCCGGCCTCGCGCAGCGAGAGCGCGCCCACCGTGCTGCGCCAGGCAATGAGCGCGCCGAACAGGCCCACCAGCAGCGAGGCGATCGCATCGAGCAGCAGGATGGTGCGCGGGTGCGCCTTGGCGGTGAAGAAATCCACCTTCACGTCGCCGCCCGCCAGGTGGCAATAGGCGAAGAACGTGGCAGAGGCACCGGCCGCGACCATCATCAGCGCTTCCATGTCACCGGGCACGGGCATGGAGAACAGCTTGCGCCCGACGATGGAAACCAGCGACACGGCGACCAGCACGACGAAGGCCAGGCCCCCGAGGGTCGCGACGAACTCGGACACCAGCAGCAGACCCCGGCCGTAGGGGCCGAACTCGCTCGGCTTGGGATGCGGCGTGGGCAGCACGTCCTCTGGCGAGGAAGGGGGGGCATTCATGCGTGGTCTCCAGGAATCGTTTTTCGTTGGCCGGTCATTGCAGAACCTTGCCGGGATTGAGAATGCCCAGCGGGTCGAGCGTGGCTTTCAGGCTGCGCATGAGCTGCAATTCGGCGCTGCTGCGGCTGTGCGCGAGATACGGCCTCTTGAGGAGGCCAATGCCGTGTTCGGCCGACACCGAGCCGGCCCAGTCGCGCACCAGGCCATAGACCACGGCATCGATCGCCTCCTCGGGGTGCGGCCGCTCGCCGACCTGCACGCCGATGTGGATGTTGGAATCGCCGACATGCCCGAAGAACACGGTTTGCGCATCCGGCCAATGCTGCTTGACCGCTCCGGTGCATGCAAGGATGAAATCCCCCAGGCGCCCGGTCGGAATGCTCACGTCATAGCCCGCGTGCGGCCAGAAGGTGCGCTGCAGTTCGCCCGAGGCGTCGCGCACCGACCAGATGCGCCGCGCCTCGGCGCCGGACTGCGCGATCACCGCGTCCTGCACGATGCCGGCCTCCAGCGCCTGGCCCAGCACCGCCTCGAAACGTTGCTGGTCGGCGTCCTGCTCGGTGCCCATGGCCTCGACCAGCACGTAGGCGCCGTGCCCGAGCGGCAGCGGACGCGGCAGTCCCTGCACGCGCGTGGTGACCCACTCGTAGAAATCGGGCCACATCATCTCGAAGGCCGACAGCAGCGGCCCCAGGCCCGCCTTGGCATGGCCGAGCAGCCGCAGGACCGCCGGGTAATCCCGCACCGCGCACAGCGCCGTGCAGGCGCTGCGCGGCTGCGGGAACAGGCGCAGCACGGCGCGCGTGATCACGCCGAGCGTGCCCTCGCTGCCGATGAACAACTGCTTCAGGTCATAGCCCGTGTTGTTCTTCAGCATCTTGTTCATGTGCGTCAGCACCGTGCCGTCGGCCAGCACGGCCTCCAGCCCCAGCACCAGGTCGCGCGCCATGCCGTAGCGCAGCACCCGGTTGCCACCCGCGTTGGTCGAAAGATTGCCGCCGATGCGGCACGAGCCGCGCCCGCCGATGTCGAGCGGAAAGAACAGCCCCGCCCCATGCGCCGCCTCCTGGACCGCCTGCAGCGTGGCGCCTGCCCCGGCCGTGAGCGTCGCCGCCGCGGTGTCGATCTCCTCGATGCCGTCGAGCCGCTCGAGCGACAGCGCGACGCAGCCTGCGACCGGCACCGCGCCGCCAGCCAATCCCGTGAGCCCGCCCTGCGGCACCACCGGCGTGCGCGTGCCGTGGCAGGCGGCGAGCACGCGCGAGACCTGCTGCGTGTCGGCCGGGCGCACCACCGCCAGCGGCATGCCCAGCGGCTGCTTGACCATCCAGTCGCGCAGGTAGCGCGCGTCGATGCGCTCGCCCGCGAAGAGCTGCGGCTCGCCGACGATGGCGCGCAGCGCGTCGAGCAGGGCGTGTGCCATATCGACCAGATCCGTCGAAGGGCTCAGAACGGATACTGGCGCGGGCCGGTCTGCACCGTCATCCAGCGCAGGTCGGTGAAGGCCTCGATGCCCGCCTTGCCGCCAAAACGGCCCCAGCCGCTGTCCTTGACGCCGCCGAACGGCATCTGCGCCTCGTCGTGCACCGTCGGGCCGTTGACGTGGCAGATGCCCGACTGGATGCGGGCCGCGACGCGCATGGCACGCGCCACGTCGGCGCCGATCACCGCAGCCGACAGGCCGTAGGCGTTGTCGTTGGCGCAGGCCACCGCGGCCTCCTCGCCATCGACCCGCACGACGACCCGCACCGGACCAAAGGCTTCCTCGCCGTAGATGCGCATGGCGGGCGTCACGTGGTCGAGCAGCGTCGCGGGCATCAGCGTGTCGTCGCTCTTGCCGCCACACACCAGCGTGGCGCCCTTGGCCAGCGCATCGTCGATCATGGCGTTGCAGCGCTCGACCGTGCTCATGTCCACGACCGAGCCCAGCACCACCGGGCCCTTGCGCGGATCACCCACCGGCAGCGCACGCGCCTTGGCGGCCAGCCTGCCCACGAAAGCGTCGGCGATGCGTTCGTCCACCACGATGCGCTCGGTGGCCATGCAGATCTGCCCCGAGTTCATGTATGCGCCGAAGGCTGCCGCGTTCACCGCCGTGTCGAGGTCGGCATCGTCCAGCACCACCAGCGGCGCCTTGCCGCCGAGCTCGAGCACCGATGGCTTGAGATGCTCGGCGCACAACCGGGCGATGATGCGGCCGACCTTGGTCGAGCCGGTGAAGTTCACCCGCCGCGTGGCCGGATGCGCCACCAGCGCCTGCACCACCGCGGCCGCGTCCTCGGGTGCGTTGGTGACGAAGTTCACCACGCCCGCGGGCAGGCCGGAAGCCTGCAGCGCCTCGATGACGAGGCCGTGCGTGGCCGGACACATCTCCGAGCCCTTGAGCACCACGGTGTTGCCGCAGGCCAGCGGCGTGGCGACGGCGCGCACGCCCAGGATCACCGGCGCATTCCACGGCGCCATGCCGACCACCACGCCGGCGGGCACGCGCAGGCCCATCGCCAGATTGCCCGGCACGTCCGACGGGATCACCTCGCCGCCCACCTGCGTGGTCAGCCCCGCGGCTTCGCGCAGCATGCCGGCCGCCAGGTGCACGTTGAACCCGGCCCAGATCGCCGAGGCGCCGGTTTCCCCCGCCATGGCCTGGACGAAGGCCTGCTCGCGCGCCTGCAGCTCGTCGGCCGCGCGCAGCAGGTATTCGCGCCGCTGCGTCGGCCCGGTCTGCGACCAGGCGGCGAAGGCGGCCGCAGCCGCATCGACCGCGCGGTGCGCGTCGCCCGGCGTGGCCGCGGGCGCGATCGTCGCGGCGCTGCCGTCCAGCGGGTTCTTGCGGGCGAAGGTCTTGCCGCCGGTGGCGCCCAGGTGTTCGCCGTTGATCAGCATTTGAATCGTGGACATGCGTATCTCCTCGTGACGTGGGAACTGGCCGCTCGGCGTCAGGCGACGTCGATCTCGACCAGGGTGGGCCGACGAGCGGCCAATGCGGTGCGCAGACCCTGCGCCAGTTGCGCGGGGTCGGAAATGTGGAGTGCATCGCAGCCGAGCGACTTCGCCAGCCCGACGAAATCGATGCCCGGCAGGGCGGTGCCTTGCAGCGTGTCCTGCGCGGTGAAGCCATAGACCGGCGAGAACATGCGCAGCGCCGCGTAGCTGCGGTTCTTGAGAATCAGGAAGGTGACGGGCAGCCCAAGCTGCGCCGCATTCCACAGGCCCTGGAACGAGTACATGCTGGAGCCGTCGCCGATCAGGCCGATGACCTTCCTGCCGGGCCGCGCCAGCGCCACCCCCACCGCGGCGGGCAGGCCGAAGCCCAGGCCGCCGCTGTCCATCGTGTAGAAGGTCTCGGACTGGTAGATCGGCAGGTAGCGCTGCATGGCGGGGCGCGAGCTCGGCGCCTCCTCGACGACGATCGAATCGCGCGCGCGCACCTGCGCCAGCGTCTGCAGCACGTAGGGCACCGTCATCGGCGTGCCGGCCTCCGCCGGCGGCGCGGGCGCGCGCGGCGGCGGTGCCGGGCGCGCTGCGGGTGCCGGACGCGCCAGCAGGTCGCGCACGCTCAGGCGCACGCTGCCGATCGCCGCGGTACCCACCGGCGCCCAGGCGATGGTGTTGGCGTCGTCCACGATCTGCGCCAGCGTGCAGCCCGCGGGCAGGTGCGGCCCCGCGCCCTCGACGTGGTAGGTGAAGGCGGCCGCGCCCAGGGCCAGCACGAAATCGTGCCCGCCCAGCAGCTCGACGATGGGCTCGCGCGCGGCGGGCAGGAACCCGGCAAACAGCGGGTGGTCCTCGGGAAAGCCGTTGCGGCCGGACATCGGCGCGACCCAGACCGCCGCCTGGTGGCGCTCCGCGAGCCGCACGACGTCGTCCCAGGCGCCATCGCGGTCCACCGGCGAACCGAGCACGAAGGCCGGGCACAGGCTGGCATCGAGCTGGGCGCCGATCACGTCGAGCAGCGCCGGATCGGGCCGCACCGAACGGCTCACCCGGCGCACCTGCACCGGCTCGCACATGCGCGCCCAGTCGTCGGCCGGCACCGAGACGAGCACCGGCCCGCACGGCGGCTGCATCGCCATGTAGTAGGCGCGGGCGATGGCCTGCGGCACATCCTCGGCGCGGGCGGGCTCGATGCTCCACTTGACGTAGGGCTTGGGCAGCTCGGTGGCCTGGCTGGAAAACAGGAAGGGGTCGTAGGGCAGGATGGCGCGCGACTGCTGGCCCGCGGTGATCACCAGCGGCGTGCGGTTGCGGAACGCCGTGAAGATCGCGCCCATCGCGTGGCCCACGCCCACGGCCGCGTGCAGATTGACGAAGGCGGCGTTGTGCGTGGCCTGTGCGTAGCCGTCGGCCATGCCCACGACCACCGACTCCTGCAGGCCGAGGATGTAGCGGAAGTCCTCGGGGAAATCGAGGAACAGGCCCAGCTCGGTCGAGCCCGGGTTGCCGAACATCGTCGTCATGCCCAGCTCGCGCAGCAGGCGGATCACCGCCTCGCGCACGGTCACGTGTCCGGCGGGCCGCGCCACGGCGGCGCGCTCTTGCGTGCTCTCCTGCATTCATCACCCTCCAAAAAACCGCCCGGAGCCGTCAGTCCATCGTCGGCGGTGCATTCATCTTCAATGCTCCATATGTATAAATCAATAAAATATCCCTAATAACCCATATTAGATTAATGAATACGAACAACCTCGACCTCAACCTGCTGCGGGTCTTCGGCGCGGTCTACGCCACGTGCAGCGTGAGCCGCGCGGCCGACCAGCTCGACTTGACGCAGCCGGCGGTGAGCCAGGGGCTGGCGCGCCTGCGCGAGGCGCTCGGCGACCCGCTGTTCCTGCGCGCCGCCGGCGGCGTGCGCCCCACCGCGCGCGCCGACCAGCTGGCCGAGACGGTGCGCGACGCGATGCAGACGCTCGAGAGCGCGCTGCTGCGCTCGGCCTCGTTCGAGCCGCAGAAGGCGCGGCGGGTGTTCCGCCTGCACATGACGGACATCGGCGAGCTGCGCTTTCTGCCGGAGCTGATGACCGCCATGCACGAACAGGCGCCGCTGGCGCGCATCGAAACGCAGCCCGTGCCGCTCGCCGAACTCGGCGGCGCGCTCGATCGCGGCAGCGTCGATCTGGCGTTCGGCTTTCTGCCCGCGCTGAAGGACGTGCACAGCACGCGGCTGTTCTCCGACCGCTACATCGTGCTGCTGCGCCACGGGCACCCCCTGGTGACGGGTGGCGGCCGCCCGCTCGGCCTGCGCGAGCTGCGGCAGCTGCGCTTCGTCACCGTGCGCACCCACGCCTATACGCGCGAGGCGCTGCGCTCGATCGATCTGGAGCACCGCATCTGCCTGACGACGGAGCATTTCATGAGCCTGCCCGGCATCCTGGGCCACACCGACCTGGCGGTCATCATGCCGCGCGACATCGCGATGGCGCTCGCCCCGGCGCGGCACTACGCGATCGCCGAGATCACGCTGCCGATGCGCCAGTTCGACGTATCGGTCCATTGGAGCCGCCGCTACGACGCCGACCCGGCCAACCGCTGGCTGCGCGAGCTCGCGATGTCGCTCTTCCAGAACGCGCACAAGGCGTGAGCGGGCGCGGTCAGACCGACTCGAACGGGAATTTTTCCGTATCCACCTCGCGCTGCGCCGCCGGCACGTAGCGGTTGCCCCCGATCCGGTCGGGCGCAAAGAGCACGTCCAGCTCGGCCAGGGTGGCGGGGTCGAGCGCGAGCGATGCGCCCCCCAGGTTGTCGTGCAGATGCGCCACGCGGGTGGTGCCGGGCAGTGCGATCACGTGCTCGCCCTGGTGCAGCAGCCAGGCCAGCGCCAATTGCGCGCGCGTGCAGCCCAGGCGGTCGGCCACCGTCTGCAGTGGCGCCAGCAGCCGGAGGTTGCGCGCGAAAACCTCGGGCGCGAAGCGCGGCATCTTCGTGCGCAGATCGTCGCTCTCGAGCGCGCCCACGCCGGACAGGGCGCCGGTGAGGAAGCCACGGCCCAGCGGACTGAACGCGACATAGGCCACGCCCAGCTCGCGGCAGGCGGCGAGCGTGCCGAGCTCGGCGTTGCGCGACCACAGCGAATACTCGCTTTGCAGCGCGGCGATCGGGTGCTCGCGGTGCGCGCGGCGCAGCGTGGCCGCGCCCACCTCGGACAGGCCGAGCGCGCGGATCTTGCCCTCGTCCTTCAGGCGCGCCATGGCGCCGACCGATTCCTCGATCGGCACGCGCCGGTCCCAGCGGTGCAGGTAGTACAGGTCGATCACGTCGGTGCCCAGGCGCTCGAGGCTGTCCTCGCAGTGGCGCCGCAGGGCCTCCGGGCGCCCGTCCATCACCCGGCGCAGCACGCCGTCGTCGCCACGTGCGCCCACCAGCCCCCCCTTGCTGGCGAGCGTGATGCGGTCGCGGTGGGGCTTGAGCACCGGGCCGACGAGCGATTCGTTGGCGCCGAAGCCGTAGAGCGCGGCAGTATCGAACAGCGTCACGCCGGCATCCAGCGCCGCATGCAGCAGGGCGCGCGCATCCGCCGCGTCCGGCCGGTGGCCGTAGCCGTGGCTCAGGCCCATGCAGCCCAGCGCGATGGCGCTGACGCGCGAGGCCCCGATCGGGCGCGTGGGCAAGGTGGTGGACATGTGCGATTCCTTCGACTCCGCTGGCGACGGCGTGCTCAATGTGGCGCTGGCGCTCCGCCCACGCCGACAGGGGCCGGCGCCAGGCTGGTGATGCGCCTGAACAGCTCGGCGTAGCGGTTGTCCTGCCCGCTCCAGGGGTCGCCGTTGCGCGCGAAGTCGGCGTCGATCGCGTGCCACTCCTGCGCGCTGAAGAGGCGCTGCGCGGCGGGCAGGATGTGGCCTTCCTCGGTGTTGAGATGCACCCACTCGTCGGCGATGTAGCCGCGCACCACGTCGCGGAAACCGGCGAAGCCCGCACTGCCGCCCTGCACGTAGCTCACCAGCGCGCGATCGAGCCGCGCGGTCATCGCGACCGCGTCGCGGTGCTCGGCTTCGAGCCGGTCGAGCTGGCGGTCCACCTCGTGCGTCTTGGCGCGCAGCAGCGCGAAGATCTGGTTCTCCTTGGGATGGTGCACCTTGTCGGGCACCTCGGCGATGTACTCGATCATGCTCGCGAGCAGCTGGAAGTTGGGTTCGAGCCGGCCGGCGTCGATCGCATCCACGATGTGCGTCATCGCACCCAGGATGGCCGCGATCGCCCGGTGCTCGTTGCGGATCGCCTCGATCGCGGCGATGCGCTCCCGCGCGGGCGCGGCCACCTCGCCGGAAGCGCTCTTGGCGCCGGTCGTCGACCCCGCGCCGAGCCAGCCGTCGAGTTTCTCGCGGTCGCGCAGCAGCTCGCCGCTCGCGCCCGCGTAGACGATGCGCCCGCGCTCGAGCACCAGCGCCTCCTGCGTGATCGGCAGGATCTGGCGTGCGTGCTGCTCCACCAGGATCACGGCCATGCTGCCCGCCGACACCATCTCGTGGATGATGTGCAGCAGCTCCTGCGCGATCAACGGCGCCAGGCCCTCCAGCGGCTCGTCGAGCAGCAGCATCTTCGGGTTGAGCATGAGCGCGCGGCCGATCGCCAGCATCTGGCGCTCGCCGCCCGAGAGCTGGTTGCCCATGTTGCCGCGGCGCTCGCGCAGGCGCGGGAACAGGCCGTAGACGCGCTCGAGCGCCCACTCGCCCGGCCGCGCCACCACCGTCAGGTTCTCCTCCACCGTGAGCGACTCGAACACGTCGCGCTGCTGCGGCACCCAGCCCAGGCCCAGGTGCGCGCGCCGGTGGCTGGGCATCTTCGTGATGTCCACGCCGCCGAACACGATGCGGCCGCGGCGCAGGCGCGTGGCACCCATCAGCGTGGTGAGCAGCGTGGTCTTGCCCATGCCGTTGCGCCCGAGCAGGGCGAGGCTGCCGCCCGCCGCGACGCTGAACGACTGCTCTTCCAGCACGATGGCGTCGCCATAGCCCGCCCAGACGTTTTCGACGCGCAACAACTCAGGCATGCGCCTCTCCCAGATAGACCTCGCGCACGCGCGGATGGTTGGCGATCACCTCGGGCGTGTCCTCGAGCAGCAAGGCGCCCGAGACCAGCACCGAGATGCGCTCGGCAAAGCGGAACACCAGGTCCATGTCGTGCTCGATCAGCAGGATGGTGACCTCGCGCGGCAGTTGCGCGATCACGTCGAACAGCTCGCGGCTCTCGCTCGTGGGCACGCCCGCCGCCGGCTCGTCGAGCAGCAGCACCTTGGGGTGCTGCGCCAGCGCCAGCGCGATCTCGATCAGCCGCTGGCGGCCGTAGGCCAGGTTGCGCGTGGTCTCGTAGGCGTCGGAGAGCAGGCCCAGGCGCTGGAGGATCACCGCCGCCTCGTCCACCGCCTCCGTGCGCGCCGCCATGGGCTTGAACCAGCTCGTGCCCAGCCCCAGGCGCTCGCTCACCGACAGTGCCACCGATTCGAGCACCGTCATGTCGCCGAACAGCTGGTTGATCTGGAAGGTGCGCACCAGGCCCCGGCGGCAGCGCGCGTACTGCGCCATGGCGGTGACGTCCTCGCCCATCAGCGTCACGCGCCCCTCGGTAGGCGCCAGGTAGCCCGTCAGCAGGTTGATCAGCGTCGTCTTGCCCGCGCCGTTGGGCCCGATCAGCGCGTGGCGCGCGCCCGCCTGCACCGACAGGTCGACGTGGTCCGTCGCCACGAAACCGCCGAAGGTGCGCACCAGGCCATGGGTCTGCAGCACGGCATTCATGACGCGCTCCCTGCCCCGCGCGCCGCCTTCTGGCGCCGCGACTCGGTCCATTTGGCCGCCGTGCCCAGGATGCCTCCGCGCGCGAACATCACCAGCAGCACCAGCGCCAGCCCCAGCCAGAACTGCCAGTACTGCGGGTTCATGCCGGAGAGGAAATGCTTGGCGACGATGAAGACGATGGCCCCGATCAGGCCGCCGTAGAGCCGCCCGGTCCCGCCCAGGATCAGGATCAGCAGCAGGTCGGCCGAGTTGTCGAAGCCCAGCACCGCCAGCGACACGAACTGGTTGGTCTGCGCCAGCACCGCCCCCGCCACGCCCGCGTAGGCTGCGCCCAGCGTGTAGATAGCGACCAGACGGCGATTGACCGGCACGCCC
The DNA here is from genome assembly GCA_963205335.1 of Pseudomonadota bacterium. Classification (GTDB taxonomy): domain Bacteria; phylum Pseudomonadota; class Gammaproteobacteria; order Burkholderiales; family Burkholderiaceae_C; genus Comamonas_C. The sequence goes on along the minus strand of CAUJIM010000101.1, from coordinate 9,614 downwards.
AGCGCCGGCATGCGCTGCGCATTCATCTGGATGCCGCGCAGGCCCTGCCCGAACGGCGAATGCACCAGCCGGCGCGCCAGCCAGAACAGCACGAACAGCACCACGACCGCGTAGATGTAGCCCACGCGGCCATAGAGGTCGAATTCGAACAGGCCCAGGATCGGCTTGATCTCGATGCCCGGAATCCCGTCCACCCCGCCGGTGACGTCGCTGAACTTGTTGGCCAGTTCGTAGAGCATCAGCGCCACGCCCAGCGTGACCATCAGCCGCGCCAGATCGCTGCCGCGCAGCAGCAGGAAGCTGCTCAGGAAGCCGAGGATGGCGGCGAAGACCGCCGCCAGCAGCAGCCCCAGCAGCGGGTCGCCGACGCCGCGCAGGCCAAGCAGGCCCACCGTATAGGCACCGACGCCGAAGAAGGCCGCATGCCCGAGCGAGATGACGCCGGCGTAGCCGAAGATCAGGTCCAGCGAGAGCGCGAACAGGCTGGTGACCGCGATCTGGCTGAGCAGCAGGTAGTTGCCCGGAAACAGGAAGTAGGCCGCGACCGGCAGGCACCAGAACAGGTACTCGAGCGGCTTCCAGTCGGCCGACCGGCGAAAGCGCTGCAGGCTGTCGTGGATGGCCGCGGACTGCGCGGTCGTTGCCGGGGCGAGAGCGAGGTTTGTCATGGGGATGCCTTACGAGTGGGCACGGCCAAACAGTCCCTGCGGCCGGAAGATCAGGATCACGACCATGATCGCGTAGATGATGAACGCGCCGATCTGCGGCACGTAGTACTTGCCCGCCACGTCGGCGACGCCCAGCAGCAGCGCGGCCCAGAGCGAGCCGAGGATGTTGCCGCCGCCGCCCACCGTGACGACGATCAGGAAATACACCAGGTACTTGACCGGGAACTCCGGATCGAGCCCCAGCATCTCCACCCCCAGCGCGCCGCCCAGCCCGGCGAGCGCCGAACCCAGCGCGAAGGTCAGCATGAACACCCGGTTCACGTCGATGCCCAGGCCGCGCGCGGTGCGCTGGTTGTCCACCGAGGCGCGCAGGCGGGCGCCGAACGAGGTGCGGATGACCGACCATTGCAACCCCAGCGCCACCACGATGCCGGCGATCACCAGGAACAGGCGGTACACCCCGATGTCGATCCCGGGCAGGTGAATCTGCCCCGACAGGAACGCGGGCAGGTGCAGCGGCTGCTGGCGCGCGCCGAAGAAATAGTGCGTCGCCGCCACCGCCATGAACACCAGCCCGAGCGAAAACAGCACTTGGTCGAGCTCGGACGCCTCGTACAGCCGGCGGTACAGGGTGCGCTCCAGCACCACGCCGACGATCGCCGGCACGGCCACGGCGAACGGAATGGTGGCCAGGAACGGCACCCCGTAGTCGTTCAGCAGCACGACGCAGACGTAGCCGCCGACCATCGCGAACACCCCGTGCGCCAGGTTGACGAAGTTCATCAGGCCCAGCGTCACGGACAGGCCCACGCTGATGAGAAACAGCAGCATGCCGAAGGCGATACCGTCGAAAACAATCGTCATGGCGGTTCAGGGGTCGGTGGCCTGCCGGTGCGTGCCCCGTGGCACGCGCCGCTGGCCCGGTTGAAACGGGGAATGCGGATCACTTCTCGGACTTGCCGGGGTCCTTGACCGCCGGCAGCGTCGCGAATTCGACGTTCTGCAACTCGCCGCCCACGTTCTCCAGCTTGCGGATGTATTCGTTCTGGATGACGTCGCGCGTCTCGGGGTCGATCTGCACCGGGCCGCGCGGGCTGGTCCACTTCATGCCCTTGGCCGCGGCCAGGAAGGCATCGCCGCTGGCGTCGCCCTTGGTCTTTTCCAGCACCTGGTAGATCAGGCGCATGCCGTCATAGCCGCCGACCGACATGAAGTTGGGCCGGTCCTTGGGGAAGGCCTTCCTGTAGGCCGCCACGTAGGCCTTGTTTTCCGCCGAATCGTGCGCCTGCGAATAGTGGAAGGCCGTGATCAGCCCGAGTGCCGAATTGCCCATGGCAGCCAGTTCGTTCTCGTCCGTCAGGTCGCCCGGGCCGATGGCGCGCACGCCGGCCTTGTCCAGGCCCAGTTCGCGAAAGCCCTTCATCAGCGCCACCATGGAGCTGCCGGGCGGCACGAAGGTGAACATGGCGTCGGGCTTGGCGTCCTTGACCCGCTCCAGGTAGGCCGCGTAGTCGGCCGTGTTGACCGGGGTGCGCACCTCGCCCACAACCTTGCCGCCCAGCTCGGCAAAGGTCTTCTTGAACTGCTTCTCGGCATCGTGGCCCGGGCCGTAGTCGGCCACCAGCGTGTACGCGGTCTTGATGCCGTTCTCCGCCGCCCACTTGGCCATGGCCCAAGAGCCCTGCGGCAGCGTCATCGACACGCGCACGATGTAGGGCGACTTCTCGGTGATCGACGAGGTGGCCGCGTTCATCACGATCATCGGCACCTTGGCCTCGGTGGCCAGCGGCGCGGCGGACAGGGCGTTGGGCGTGAGGTCGAATCCGGCCAGGATGTCCACCTTGTCGTTGATCAGGAATTCCTGCGCGGCGCGCTTGGCGATGGCGGGCGCCATGCCCGTGTCGTCCTTGACCAGCACCTTGACCTTGCGCCCGGCCACCGTGTCGCCGTGCTCGGCCATGTACAGATCGACGCCGTGCTTGATCTGCTTGCCGTAGTCGGCGAACGGCCCCGACACCGACAGCACCAGCCCGATGGTGAGATCCTTGGCCTGCGCCAGGCCGACGCTGGCCAGCGCGCTGGCCACCAGCGTGGCCTTGATCATGGTTTTGACGAATCGCATGAGAGTCTCCTTGGGAGGTGATGAAAGATACCGGGAGCGGCGCACGCGCGCACCGCGCAAAAACCCGCGGATGTGCGCGCTGCCGGGCACAGACGTCACTTGCCGGCCTTGCCCGGATCCTTGACTGCTTCGTAGGTGGCGAACTCGACGTTCTGCAGCACGCCGCCGATCTTCTCGACCTTGCGGATGTATACGTTCTGGATGATGTCGCGCGTCTCGGGGTCGATCTGCACCGGGCCGCGCGGGCTGGTCCACTTCATGCCCTTGGCCGCGGCGAGGAAGGCGGCCGCGGACGCATCGCCCTTGGTCTTTTCCAGCGCCTGGTAGATCAGGTGCATGCCGTCGTAGCCGGCCACCGCCTGGAAGTTGGGGCGGTCCTTGGGGTAGGCCTTGGCGTAGGCGGCGACGAAGGCCTTGTTCTCGGGCGAGTCGTGCGCCTGCGAGTAGTGGAACGACGTGATCATGCCCAGCGCCGCGTCGCCCATGGCGGGGAGCTCTTCCTCGTCGGTCACGTCGCCGGTGGCCAGCGCCTTGATCCCCGCCTGCTCCAGCCCGCGCTCCTTGTAGCCCTTGGCCAGCGCCACGCCGTCCTCGCCGTTGGGCACGAAGAAGAACACCGCGCCGGGCTTGGCGTCGCGCACTCGCTGCAGGAAGGGCGCGTAGTCCGGCGTGTTGACCGGCGTGCGCACCTGGCCGGCAATCGTGCCGCCCAGCTCCTTGAAGGTCTTCTGGAACTGCGCCTCGGAGTCATGCCCCGGGCCGTAGTCCGCCACCAGCGTGTAGACCGACTTGATGCCGTTGTCCCAGGCCCAGCGCGCCATCGGCATGGTGTCCTGCGGCAGCGTCATCGAGACGCGCACGATGTTGGGCGACTTCTCGGTGATCGACGAGGTGGCCGCGTTCATCACCACCATCGGCACCTTGCCCTGCGTGGCGAGCGGCGCGACCGAGAAGGCGTTGGGCGTGAGCGTGAAGCCCGCGAGGATGTCCACCTTGTCGTTGACCAGCAGCTCCTGCGCATGGCGCTTGGCCACCGCGGGCGCGATGCCGGTGTCATCCTTGACGATGAGCTTCACCTTGCGGCCTGCGACGGTGTCGCCGTGTTCGGCGATATACAGGTCGATGCCGTTCTTGACCTGCTTGCCGTGCGCCGCGAACGGCCCGGACATGGGCATGACGAGGCCGATGACGAGGTCCTTGGCCTGGGCCGTGCCGACACCGGCCGCGGCGGCGACCGCGAGGGCCATGGCGGCCAGTCTTGCTGTGCGTTTCATGAGAGGCTCCTTGGGGTGGGAAGGTCGGGATGCGGAATCCATGGTCGTAGTCCGGCCTTCAGGCGGCCAGCTGCTGCTCCAGCCGGTGCAGCACCTCGTAGCAGGGCAGCACCTGCGCCACGCTGGCGTTGGGCTCGCGGCCTTCGCGGATGGCGGCGAAGAACTCGCGGTCCTGCAGCTCGATGCCGTTCATCGAGACATCGACCTGGCTCACGTCGATCTGCTCTTCCTTGCCGTTGAACAGGTCGTCGTAGCGCGCGAGGTAGGTGCCGGTGTCGCCGATGTAGCGGAAGAACGTGCCCAGCGGCCCGTCGTTGTTGAACGACAGCGAGAGCGTGCAGATCGCGCCGCTGGCGGTCTTGAGCTGGATGCTCATGTCCATCGCGATGCCGAGCTCGGGGTGGATCGGCCCCTGCACCGCGTTCGCTTGCACGATGGGGCTGCCCGCCTGGTAGGCGAACAGGTCGACGGTGTGCGCGGCGTGGTGCCACAGCAGGTGGTCGGTCCACGAGCGCGGCTGGCCGAGCGCGTTCATGTTGCTGCGGCGGAAGAAATAGGTCTGCACGTCCATCTGCTGGACGTGGAACTGGCCCGCGGCGATTTTCTTGTGCACCCACTGGTGGCTGGGGTTGAAGCGGCGCGTGTGGCCGACCATCGCGGCCTTGCCGCTCTTCTTTTGCGCCTCGAGCACCTTCTGGCCGTCGGCGAGGCTGTCGCACAGCGGGATTTCCACCTGCACGTGCTTGCCCGCCTCGAGGCACTGGATGGCCTGCGCGGCATGCATCTGCGTGGGCGTGCAGAGGATGACGGCATCGACCTGCGGCAGCGCCAGGCTCTCGGCCAGGTCGGTCGCGACGTGCGCGATGCCGTACTTCTGCGCCACTTCCTGCGTCTGCTCGCGCCTGCGGCCGACGAGCGAGACGACCTCGACGCCGTCGATCTTGCGGATGCCGTCCAGGTGCTTGATGCCGAAGGCGCCGGCACCGGCCAGCGCAACCTTGATAGGTGGGTTCATGGTGCTCCTCTATTGATAGCTGTCAGCGCTTGTCTAGCAAGCGTTCAGGCCGGATTTTCCAGTATGAGATGGCCCACGGCGGTGTTGGACGCGGGCACGTGGTAGAAGCGATGCAGCACGCGCGGCAGCGGCTTGGCCCGGTCGACGTCGGCCATCGCGCCGCGCGCGATCAGCCACATCACCAGCTCGATGCCTTCGCTGCCGGCCTCGCGCACGTACTCGATGTGCGGCACCTCCGACAGGCCCACGGGGTTCTCGATCAGGAGGTCGAGGAAGCGCTTGTCCCACGCCTGGTTGATGAGCCCGGCGCGCGCGCCCTGGAGCTGGTGGCTCATGCCGCCCGTGCCCCAGATCTGCACCTTCAGGTCTTCGTCGTAGCTCTCGACAGCCTTGCGGATCGCGCGGCCCAGGTTCAGGCAGCGCCGGCCCGAAGGCACCGGGTACTGCACCACGTTCACCGCCAGCGGGATCACCGGGCAGGGCCAGGCGTCCTTCTTCGGGTCCTTCTCGCCGCACATCAGCGACAGCGGGACGGTGAGGCCGTGGTCCACGTCCATCTTGTTGACGATGGTGAGGTCGAAGTCCTGCTGGATCACGCTCTGCGCGATGTGGCTCGCCAGCTCGGGGTGGCCGGCCACCCGGGGCACCGGGCGCGGGCCCCAGCCTTCGTCGGCCGGCTGGTATTCGGCGGCGGTGCCGAGCGCGAAGGTCGGGATCACGTCGAGGCTGAAGGCGGTGGCGTGGTCGTTGTAGACCAGCAGGATCACGTCGGGCGTGTTCTCCCGCAGCCACTGGCGCGAGAACTCGTAGCCGGCGAACATCGGCTGCCAGTAGGGTTCGTGCGTCTTGCCCAGGTCCATGGCCGCGCCGATGGCGGGCACGTGAGAGGTGTAGACGGAGGCGGTGATGCGTGCCATGTTCAGTGTCCTTTCGCCGCGGCGGCGGCGCGCCCCGCGCTGCCCTGGGGCTGGTGTCGGGGCTGCGCGTCGCCGTCTTCGCCCAGGTAGCGGTTGCCCTCGGCCGAGCGCCCGCCCGCGACCATCATCGCGCGGTACTCGTCCTCGGTCATGCCGGTCATGGAGCCCGCCATCTGCTGGAAGCTCTTGCCGTCGGTAGCGCCGATGCGCGCCAGGAAGTAGATGTTGCCGCCGGTGCGCATGCACCAGTTCAGGTCGCGCGCCAGCACCGCCTGCTTCTGCTCCTCGGTCATCGGCCACTCGTCGAGGTAGGCGCGCTCGTCGGCCTTGAAGCGCTCGCGGTTCTCGGGCTTCATCAGCGAGACGCAGAACTGGTTGAGCCAGTAGCCCTTGCGGGACTGCTCGGCATCGAAAATGATGGTGCCGGGCACGTCGAGGTAGGGTTTTTCCAATGCCATGGTGAACTCCAGTCAGTGCTCTTCAGGCCAGTAGAGGCGCATCGGGTTGTCCACCAGAAGCTGCCGCTGCAACTGTGCCGTGGGCGCGATGTGCGGGATGAAATCGACCAGCAGCCCGTCGTCGGGCATGTGATTCTTCAGGTTCGGGTGCGGCCAGTCGGTGCCCCAGAGCACGCGGTCGGGAAACTCCTCAACCACGCGGCGCGCGAACGGCACCACGTCGCGGTAGGCGGCCTGCTCGCCGTGCAGGGCGGGCGGGCCGCTGACCGACAGGCGCTCGGGGCAGCTCACCTTGCTCCAGACGTTGCCGTGCTCGCGCATGAACTGCAGGAACAGGGAGAACTCGTCGCTGTCCACGCCCTTGCCCACGTCGGGCCGGCCCATGTGATCGACCACCACCACGGTGGGCAGGCTGGTGAAGAAGTCCCACAGCTCGGGCAGGTCCACCGCCTCGAAATAGATGACGACGTGCCAGCCGAGCCTGCGGATGCGCTCGGCGATCTCCATCAGCTCGTCCTTGGGCGTGAAATCCACCAGGCGCTTGACGAAGTTGAAGCGCACGCCGCGCACGCCCGCGGCATGCAGCGCCTGCAGCTCCTCGTCGCTCACGCTGCGCCGGACGGTGGCGATGCCGCGCGCGCGGCCGCCCGACGCCTGCAGCGCATCGACCAGCGCGCGGTTGTCCGCGCCGTGGCAGGTGGCCTGCACGATCACGTTGCGCGCGAAGCCGAGGTGGTCGCGCAGCGCGAAGAGCTGCGCCTTGCCCGCGTCGCACGGCGTGTACTTGCGCTCGGGCGCATAGGGGAACTGGTCTCCCGGGCCGAACACGTGGCAGTGCGCGTCGACGCTGCCGGCGGGCAGCTTGAAGCGCGGCGTGCTCGGGCCCTGGTACCAGTCGAGCCAGCCGGGGGTTTTTTCGAAAGTGCTCATGCCTTGCTTTCCTTGAGATGGGCAAGCAGCCGGTCGGCCTCGGCGCGCCAGTCGCCACTGCGGGCGAAGCCGGGGGCGCCGCGCTCGCCGAACACGCCGCCGTCGGCCAGGTCGGCCATCCACGCCTGGCGCTCGGCCGCGCCCTGCGCGATGTAGCTCGGCAGGCCGGCGTCGCGCACGGTGCGGGCGGATTCGAACATCTCCTCGCTGCGCCGGCGCCCGTGCTCGATCACGCGCTGGAAGAAGTACGCGCCCTGCCGCTCCCAGTCGATGCCGGGAAAGGTCTCGGCGAGCGAGGCCAGCACCGCCTCCTCCACGCCGTAGTGGCGCGCGGCGGTGAAGCTCTCGATGACCATGGCCTCCAGCCCCTTGACCATCACGCTGCGGCACATCTTGGTGGCCGAGGCGACGCCGAGCCGCTCGCTCGCCACCGTGGCGGCGAAACCCAGCGGGTTGATCTGGCCGGCGAGCTGCGCCGCATGCGCGCCGCCCAGCAGCAGCGGCACCCGGATGCGGTACGGCGGCACGCTGGTCATCACCGCGCCCTCGACGTAGCGCGCGCCCGCACCGTCGATCAGCGCCGCCGCCTGCCGCTTGGCGCCGGGCGAGGCGGAGTTGAAATCCAGGTAGAACGCCCCGGCGCGCATGTGCGCGGCACAGGCGCGCGCGGCGTCGAGCGTCTGGCTGGCGGTGACGGCGCAGACGACGAAGTCACTGCGCGCAGCGAGCCGTGCGTGGCTTTGCACCAGCACCACGCCGTGCGCCGCGGCATGCAGCTGCAATGGCCTGGCAGCATCGTCGTCGCCGAGCTTGAGGTCGCAAGCCGCCACCGCGACACCCTGCGCGCGCAGGTCTTCGGCCAGGATGCGGCCGACCTCGCCGTAGCCGACGAGGCCTATCGTCCAATCGCGGGGTGATGCGGGGAGGGTCATGACGCGCACCTGGCTGCCGTCAATTGGGTTTGATATTGGCTTCGCGCACCAGCTTTTCATACCGCACGCGCTCGGAGTGCAGGAGGCTCGCCACCATCTCGATGCTTCCGGGCGCCACCTCACCTCCCACTTGGGTCATGCGGTCCTGGACGTCTTTCGTCTGCAGCGCTCTCTGCACCTGTTCATGCAGTCGCGCCACGATCGTCTTCGGCGTGGAGACGGGTGCCATCAGCGCATACCAGACAGAGGCCTCAAAGCCCGGGAAACCTGACTCGGCGATGGTCGGCGTATCCGGAAAGATGGGGCTGCGGTTGACGCTCAGCACGGCCAGCACCTTGAGCCTGCCGCTCTTGACGTGGGGGGCCACTTCGAGTGCGTTCATCGCCACCAGCGGCACCTGCCCCCCGATGGTGTCCGTGAGCGCCTGCGCTCCGCCGCGATAGGGAACGTGCTGCATCTGGATGCCGGCCGCGCGCTCGAAGAGCTCCATCGCCATGTGCGGCGTCGCGCCATTGCCCGGCGATGCGAACGAAATGGCATTCGGCTTGGCCTGCGCCGCGTGGATGAGGTCCTTGATGCTGCCGTAGGGCGCGTTCGCGTTCGCGGCAATCACCACCGGTACGCGGCCGACCAGCGCAATCGGCGCCAAGTCCCGTTCCGCATCGAACGGCATGGGCTGGTACAGCGACATGTTGGCGGCCAGCGCATTCGCGGCCATCAACAGGGTATAGCCGTCGCCCGGCGCATCGATGGCCGCCTTGATCGCGATGTTGCTGCCCGCGCCAGGCTTGTTTTCGATGACGAACGACTGGCCCATGGACTGCGACAGCGCCTGCCCCACGGTACGGGCCACAGCGTCCACGGCGCCCCCTGCCGAATAACCCACGTACACGTGGACAGGCTTGGCCGGATATTCCTGGGCGCAAGCGCCACCCCAGAAGCCTGCGAACACCGCAGGAATCGACAAGGCGACCAGGCGTCGCAAATGACTGACACGGGTGTGATGCATTTTCCGTCCTTGAAAAATCAGTCGATGTAGCGCAGCCCGGCCTTGGCCAGGCCCTCGCGCATCTTGTAGTAGTCGAGCCCGAGCACGCCGCTGGCGAAGATCTCGCGCTTGCCGCCCTCGTTGGCTTCGCGCTTGTGCGCGGCTTCCAGCGCGGCGGCGGCCCTCTCGCGCGGCACGCAGACGATGCCGTCGTCGTCGGCCACGATCACGTCGCCGGGCGTCACCAGCATGCCGGCGCAGACGATGGGGATGTTGACCGAGCCGGGCGTGGCCTTGATCGTGCCCTTGG
>CAUJIM010000100.1 GCA_963205335.1 Pseudomonadota bacterium | reverse complement strand
CGGCGCAGCAGCAGGTCGTCGTAGTAGCTGGTGAAGCCCTCGAAGAACCAGAGCAGCCCGGTGTAGTTCTCCTGCCCGTAGTCGTAGCGCGCGAACGCCCTGGGGCGCATGCGCTTGACGTTCCAGGCGTGGAAGTACTCGTGGCTGAACAGGCCGAGCAGCGTGGTGTAGCCCTCGGGCGGCTTGGCCTCGCCCGTGCGCGGCAGGTCGCGCCGGCCGCAGATCAGCGCGGTGCTGGCGCGGTGCTCGAGGCCGCCATAGCCTTCGTCGACCACGTTCAGCAGGAACAGATAGCTTGCGAAAGGCGCTTCGGCATCGGGGCTCCAGAAGCGGATCGCCGCCTCGCAGATGCGCTGCACGTCGTGCACGAGGCGCGCGCCGTCGAAGCTGGGCGGCGCGCCGCTCACGACCAGGCGGTGCGCCACGCCGCAGGCGCTGAAGCGCGCGCTCCAGAAGGCGCCCAGCTCCACCGGGGCGTCGGCCAGCTCGTCGTAGCCGGCCGCACGATAGCGGCCGAAGCCGTGGCGCGCCACCTTCAGCGGCGCCAGCGCCGTGGCCAGCTGCCAGCCGGCATGGCCCGCGGGCCGCGGCAGCTCCAGGTCGTGCGCGCCGCCTTCCTGGCCATGCACGCGCAGGCACAGGCTGGTGGCGTTGAAGAAGCCGCGCTCGGCATCGAGCCAGGCGGCGCGCACCGAGCGGTCGGTGGCGACGACTTCGTAGCGCAGCGCAAGCGGCTGCCCGCGCCTGCAGGCGGCGCGCCACTCGCATTTGCTGATCTGCGTGAGCGCGACCGGTGCGCCGCCCTGCTCCGCCCGCAGGTTCACCAGGTTGCGCGAGAACTCGCGCACCAGGTAGCTGCCCGGAATCCACACCGGCAGCGACAGCGCCTGGCGCGCGGCGGGCCGCGCGATGGTCAGGGTGACGTGGTAGCGATGGCTGCGGGGCTCGGGGAGTTCGACGCGGTAGTGGATGGGCGCGGCTGGCGGAACGGGCATGGTTGATATCAATACAGGAGCTGCCAGCGCTTGCCTGGCATGCGCTTCAGGCCAAAAAAGCTTGTAATCCGGGAACCGTCGCCGGCAAGCGCGTCACTTGCTGCTCGCCACCTCGGTCAGGCGTTTTTCGACTTCCTGCGCCGCGATGGCGCCGGGCACGCGGGTGCCGTCGGTGAAGATCAGCGTCGGGGTGCCGGTGATCTTGTGCTTGCGCCCCAGCGCCAGGTTGCGTTCGAGCGCAGCCACGTCGCAGGATGCGGCCGCCGGCGTGACGTCGCGCAGCATGTGGTCCTGCCAGGCGGCCGCGCGGTCCTTGGCGCACCAGATGTTGCGCGACTTCTCGGCCGAATCGGGGCTCAGGATGGGGTAGAGGAAGACGTGCAGGGTGACGTTGTCCACCCTCTGCATGTCTTTCTCGAAGCGCTTGCAGTAGCCGCAGTTCGGGTCTTCGAAGACCACCAGCTGGCGCTCGCCCTTGCCATGCACGATGGTGAAGGCGTCCTTCAGCGGCAGCGCCTTGAAGTCGATCGCGGTGAGCTTGTTCAGGCGGTCCTCGGTCAGGTTGCGCCGCGCCTTGGTGTCGATCAGCTCGCCCTGGATCAGGTAGTTGCCCTGGGCGTCGGTGTAGTAGACGTCGGTGCCGATGCGGATCTCGTAGAGCCCCTTCATCGGCGTGGGGCGCACCTCGTCGATCTGCGCCAGCTGCGGGATGCGCTCGGCCAGCGTCTTGCGGATCGCGCCGTCCTGCGCCTGGGCGCAGGTGGTGCCGAGCATCCAGGCGGCGAACACGAAGGAGATGGATCGGGTCAAGGTTCTCATGGGTTCCCAAAGGAGCGACGGCCCCGCGAAGAAAGGAAGAGTTCAGGCCACGCCCATCGCGTGGCGCGCCACCCAGCCCTTGAGCGGGTGGCAGCGGTCGAAAGCGTTCATGCCGCGGTTGCGCAGCGGCGCGAGCAGCGGCTCGGGTCGGGCGAAAAGCTGCTGCAGGCCATCCATCGCCAGCGCGGCGGCGGCCAGTCCGGCCTTGCGCTCGCGCTCGTAGCGGCGCAGCGGCCGCAGGTCGGACAGCGCCCGCCAGTCCGCGCGCGCCAGGGCCTGCGCGTCGGCCAGTCCCAGGTTGAGGCCCTGCCCCGCCAGCGGATGCACCGCATGCGCGGCATCGCCCGCGAGCACCCAGGCCCGCGCGGGTTGCCCCGGCACGCGGCCGCACCAGGCATCCGCGCGTGCCTGCACCAGCGGCCAGCGGGCGCGCGGCGCGCTCATGGCCAGCGCTCCAAGCATGCCGCGGCTGGCTCCGTGCAGCGCCGCAACGAAGCGCGCCTCATCCGCATCCAGCCAATCCTGCGCTTGCCCATGGGCGACAGACCACACCACGGCCACGGAGTTCCCGCCGGGCCCGTCCAGCGGCAGGAAGGCCAGCACGCTGCCGTCCGCGCCGAACCACTGGCGCGCCACCGCGCCGTGCGAACGCTCGCACGCCAGGCGCGTGGCGATCGCATCCTGCCCATAGGGCGTGGCAAGGTATTGCACGCCGAACTCCGCGCGCGTGCGGCTCGCCCGGCCCTCGCAGACCACGGTGAGCGGCGCCGCCACCGGCGCGGCCACCAGTTCCACCAGCGGCTGAAAGCCGATCGCATCCTGCAGCCGCTGCTCCAGCGCCGGCACGTCGACGATCCAGGCGAGCGCCTCCACGCGCTGCTGCGCGGCATGGAACTGCACCGCGCCCTCGCCGTCGGCCCAGACCTGCATCTGCTGCACGGCGGTGGCGTGCGCCGCGTCGGGCCAGGCGCGCACCGACTCGAGCAAGGCGCGCGACGCGGCATTGAGCGCATAGGCGCGCACGTCCGCCGCGCCCGGCGCCGAGGGCGGCGCCACCAGCGCCACGCGCAGCCCGGCGCGCGCCAGCAGCAGCGCCAGCGTGCGTCCCACCACGCCCGCGCCGCGGATGCAGATGTCTGCCGTCGAAGTCATCGTGGGGATTGTAGGAGGCGGGCCGCCAGGGCGGATGCGCGCGGCGCCATGGGCTTTGCGGACCTTCCCTAGAATGCCGCCCATCCCGAGCACCAGAAAGCACCCACCGCCATGAGTCTGAAATGCGGCATCGTCGGCCTGCCCAACGTCGGCAAGTCCACCCTCTTCAACGCCCTCACCAAGGCCGGCATCGCCGCCGAAAACTACCCCTTCTGCACCATCGAGCCCAACACCGGCGTGGTCGAGGTGCCCGATCCGCGCCTGGCGCAGCTGGCTGGAATCGTGAAACCCGAGCGCGTCGTGCCGGCCATCGTCGAATTCGTCGACATCGCCGGCCTGGTGGCCGGTGCCAGCAAGGGCGAGGGCCTGGGCAACCAGTTCCTCGCGCACATCCGCGAGACCGACGCCATCATCAACGTCGTGCGCTGCTTCGAAGACCCCAACGTGGTGCACGTCGCGGGCAAGGTCGATCCGATCGCCGACATCGAGGTGATCCAGACCGAGCTGTGCCTGGCAGACCTCGCCACCGTCGAGAAATCGCTGCAGCGCTACACCAAGGCCGCCAAGAGCGGCAACGACAAGGAAGCGGCCAAGCTGGTCTCGCTGCTTCTGCCGCTGCAGGCCGCGCTCAACGAAGGCAAGCCCGCGCGCAGCGTCCCCGTGAGCAAGGAGGACGCGCCGCTGCTCAAGCCCCTGTGCCTGATCACCGCCAAACCCGCGATGTTCGTCGGCAACGTGGCCGAGGACGGCCTGGAACACAACCCGCTGCTCGACCAGCTCGCTGCCTACGCGGCCGAGCAGCACGCCCCCGTCGTCGCCATCTGCGCCAAGATCGAAGCCGAAATGGCCGAGATGGAAGACGCAGACCGCACCATGTTCCTCGAGGAAATGGGCCTGCACGAGCCCGGCCTGAACCGCCTGATCCGCGCCGGCTACGACCTGCTGGGCCTGCAGACCTACTTCACCGCCGGCGTCAAGGAAGTGCGCGCCTGGACCATCCACAAGGGCGACACCGCGCCCCAGGCGGCCGGCGTGATCCACGGCGACTTCGAGCGCGGCTTCATCCGCGCGCAGACCATCGCGTTCGATGACTTCATCCAGTACAAGGGCGAGCAGGGCGCGAAAGACGCCGGCAAGATGCGCGCGGAAGGCAAGGACTATGTGGTCAAGGATGGGGACGTGATGAACTTCCTGTTCAACGTCTGACGATTTTTGCTGAATTTCGGCGGCGCTCAGTAGCGCTTGATGGACGGATTGACCCGTTTCAAATCAATGGGTTGCAGAAACAATACCTGAAGAACTATCCACTGCCGAAGGACGCAGCCGGCAACAACATCATCACCGATGACGTCCTAATGATCGGCGGGGACTTTTGCGAAGCACGGACGGTGACGCGGAGTATCAACGGTGAAGTGCGCACGGTCCGCTTCAAAGGCTGGCAAATCGACCCCAAGACCGGCCAGAAGACAGAGACCGATTCCTGATGGCGGGCGCTGCAAGCCACGCAGCGTAGTCAACTATCAAATACGGAGCTGCTGCCGCTTTTCCAGCAAGCGCTGGAGGCCTTTTTGATTGGATTTTTCCATGCCGATATCGACAACGGCCTGTCCCAGGTCGCGCTGGCGTGGATGGTCGGCCAGGCCAAGGCCGCGGGGGTAAAAATGGACGAATCTCCCATCACCGTGCCCGCCAGCGCGGTGCTGCACGACAAGAGCAACAACATCCTGACCGGGGCGCCGGTGGACACCTGCGCCCTGTGCACCCTCGGAGAAGACCGGCGGGTCAACGGCGCCGCAAGCGGCAGCACCCAGCGCACCATGGGCTTCGGCGCGGGCAGCAACAGCATGACCTATGCCGACACCCAGGACCCCGCCAACCATTTCATCACCTACCGCGACCGCGATACGCTGGCACGCTACGCGGACGGGAAATTCAAAGGCGATATCGACACCGATATCACGGGCGACGTGAACGTGGATGGCTACGTCGCCTGGCTCAAGCTCAATGGTTACGCACTCGACGATTTGAAGGTCACGAGATGAATACGATGCGCCGCAAGCTCTGCCAATCGCTCGCCGCCCTGCTCGGCCCGCTGGGCCTGGGCGCCTGCAGCCAGCCTGCGCCTCAAAAACCGCAGCGCACCTACACCGCGCAGGAGCAGCAGCTCTTGGACAAGTTCAGGGGAATCAGTGGTTACGACCTGACTGTGGGGCTTTACCCCAAGCGGTTGCCTACTTCTCGAGGTCTTTATTTAAAAGTTGTGGACGATCGTGGTGCGTATGTCGCTGGAGGGGTCGGAATCCATACATCTCAAGCAGGCCTGCCACCGATCACGATCCATGCAGAACTTTACGACGATACAAATGCCAACTGGAAAGACAAACAACCGGAGCGGATAGGGAAATGGACGGTACCAGTCGCCGAGCGCATTCCCGAGGATCTTCTGGATGATTTGCGTCGAGATCCGAAGGGCAGCCTACGTATCAAAATCCGGCTGCACCGCGACGGCGTCATGCTCGGCTGGGATATCGAGCGCCGGCCGGGGTTCGATCCCAGGAAAAGGGACAAATTCGGTGAAGCCGTTTATGTAGCCCCGGTGCACAGCTTCGCCGGCGGCGATTTCCGCGAAGCCAGGATCTTCAACGGCAAGCCCGAGCGCATGGGCTGGTACATCGATCCCAAGACGGGCCGCAAGATAGAGACCGATTTCTGACGGCTGGCGCTGCAGGCAAGGCAATGCGACCACTATCAAATACGGAACTGTTCAGCGCGAACGGCCAGCCCGAGCAGCTCGGCGAGCGCGCCTGCGCCCGGGACGCGCTCGGGCGCCTCGCCGAGGTGCGCCAGGCCGGCGCCCTCCTCGCGCGCTACCCAAGGGGTGGGCTGTACGCCGACGCCACGTTCGACATCCGCGGGCGCCAGGAGATGGGGTGGGCATGACACCGATGCCCGGGATCGTAAAATCGTGCTGCGTTCCTGGCGCTGACAGCGCAGGATTTTCGATCGATCATCGTAAGACTGCGTTGAAAATGCCATGATGATCCAGATTGGCCAGGATTTTTTGAGGTCGCTTGCCGGCAAATACATTTGGTGGAAAACACCGGAAGAGGCTGTGGCCATGCCCGAGCGGGTGATCGCCCAAGTCATGAACATCGGCGACTACTCCGACGTTCAGGCACTTGCCTCGCAGATGGGTGATGAGGTGCTTCGCGAAGTCCTGGCGCACGCGGAAGCTGGCCAGTTCAACGAACGCTCCTGGGCGTATTGGCACTACCGCCTTGGCCTTTCGAGCGTGGATCATGTTCCGGCCTTGCCTGTGCGGAGGTTTGCATGACCCGCCAGTTCAAGCCTCGCATGGACATATTGCCTCCAGCCCAAAAGCGCCTGTGGCCGGAACTCGGCAACGCGCCGATTCTCGGGTTCACGCTGTACGGCGGCACCGCCATTGCGCTGCGGCTGGGACACCGTGATTCAGTGGATTTCGATTTCTTCTCGGAAAAACCGCTTGATCGGGATGCCATCGGGTCGGCTTTTCCGTTCATGGAGCAGTCCACGACGCTTCAGGACCGAGACAACACCTGGAGCGTGCTCGTCCCCCATGGAAATTCGGAGCGGGAACACGTCAAGGTCTCGTTTTTCGGCACGATGGCCTTCGGACGAGTGGGAGAGCCGGAATTTACCGATGACAGCGTCTTGCTGGTCGCTTCCTTCGACGATTTGATGGCGACCAAGGTCAAGGTCGTACTCCAGCGTGCGGAGGCCAAGGACTATCGTGACGTCTGCGCCATGGTCAAAGCCGGCGTGAGCTTGCCACGCGGACTCGCGTCTGCACGCCAGTTGTACGGGCCGAACTTCCAGCCGAGCGAGAGCCTGAAAGCACTGGTCTATTTCAATGACGGCGACTTGAACACACTGACCGCCGACGAGAAAAAAACGCTGGTCGATGCCGTGAAAGCCGTGCGTGATCTTCCGGATGTGGCGCTTCGCTCGAAGTCCTTGGGCAGCCATCAAGACACGCGGTGCTGATGGCATGCACCGGGGCAATGCCGGGCGCATGGGCCCCAAGACGGGCCGCAAGACAGAGACCGATTTCTGATGGCGGGCGCGCAATCTACGCACTATCGAAGACGGAGCCGCTCGCATGCACCTGGCAAACATTGGTACCGATGGTGTTTACTGCGTCAGTACCGGATACCCCATGAAAGCTAGGGGCCTGGGTGGCAGAAGGCGCCGAAGCGAAACGTGCGAAAAACGAGGACAGCGTGGTGATACCGACAAGCCCATAGCCGAGCTATGGGCGCCGTTGGGAGCACCGCGATGGGCCGTTTTCTCGCGCGTTGCAGCCGGCGCAGCTTCTGCCGCCCAGGCTCCTGGGTGTACGAGATCGACGGGGGGCGCGGTGTGGGTGCTGGCCCCGATGCATGCCGCCCGCCAGTGGCCTCCAGTGCAGGAGCAGCGCCGTGGAATTCATTGACCGGATGATCGTCGCTTGCGCCCACGGCCTCGGCCGCGTCGGCATGTTCCTGGTGACGCTGTGGGTGCGCCTGGTGTTTGCCGTGGTCTGCCTGGCGGGCCTGGGCCTGCTGGGCCTGGTCGGCCTGTGGGTGTTCAAGGGATGAGAGGGCAGCATGGGCAGGCCCTGGGCCCGGTTGCTCGTGATGACCAGGGCCGGGCTGCACGCCGGCGTGGCGCTGCCGCCGGCGGGCAAGCGCCGCGGCAGCCTGCACGAGTACCTGGAAAAGCGCGTGCTGCCCTCGTTCGCCGGCCGCGTGCTGCCGTTCGGCCTGGCCTGCACGAGCGCCTATGCCGGGCCGCCGGCCTGACCGTGATCGACCCGTGGGAGCGAGGGTAGCGCCCGTATCGCAGCCACCCGCGCGCCCGAGCTGCGCGGGGTGACGCGGCTTCGCGCCGGGCGCACCAGACCCCGTCCGATATAGTCCCCGCAACCCGTCCATGGAAGCCGACTGCGCCATGCCCCCCACCACGCGGCCGCCCAGACCGCGCCATCGGCCATGAGCGGCCCGCACACCCATGGCGCGGCGCGCGCGCTCGTCGACGCCCTGCGCGCCAGCCTGCCGGGCGCCGACGCAGACTGCATCGAAACCCATATCTCCTGGGTGCTGCTGGCGGGCGGCGACGCCTGGAAGATCAAGAAGCCGCTGAAGCTGGATTTCCTCGATTTCAGCACGCTGGAGCAGCGCCATGCCGCGTGCCTGCAAGAGCTGCGCATCAACCGCCGCACGGCGCCCGGGCTGTACCTGGACGTGGTGCCGATCACCGGCAGCGTGCGGGCGCCGCGCATCGGCGGCAGCGGGCCGGTGCTGGAATGGGCGGTGCACATGCGCCGCTTTCCGGCCGACGCCGAGCTGGCGCGCATCGCCGCCGGCGGGCAGCTGCGGGCGCCGCACGTCGACGCGCTGGCGCGCCGGGTGGCGGCGCTGCACGCGGATGCGGCGCGCGCCACGCCAGCCCACTCGTACGGCCAGCCCGAGGCCTTGGCGCGCGCCGCGCGGGACAATTTCCCGCCGCTAGCGGCGCTCTTGGCCGGCACGCCGCTGGCGGGCGACGCCGACGCCCTGGCGCGCTGGAGCGCGGCCGAGGGCGAGCGGCTGATGCCCCTGATGCGCGCCCGCCTGGCCGCCGGCCAGGTGCGCGAATGCCATGGCGACCTGCACCTGGGCAACCTGCTGTGGCTGCGGGGCGATGCGGTGCTGTTCGACGCCATCGAGTTCGACCCGGCGCTGCGCTGGATCGACGTGATCGCCGACGTGGCCTTCCTGTTCATGGACCTGCACGCGCACGGCCTGGCGCCGCTGGCATGGCGCTTCGTCAACGCCTGGCTGGACCTCGGCGGCGACCACGCCGGCGTCGCCCTGCTGCCCTGGTGCGCGGCCTACCGCGCGCTGGTGCGCGCCAAGGTGGCGGCGCTGCGCGCGGCCGCGCCGGACGACGCGCCGGCGCAAGAGGCGGCGCGCTACCTGCGCCTGGCGCGCGGCTTCATGCAGCCGCGCGAGCGCGTGCTGTGGCTGGCCAGCGGCGTCTCGGGCAGCGGCAAGAGCAGCCAGGGCCAGCCGCTCATCGAGCAGCGCGGCCTGGTCGCCCTGCACTCCGACGTCGAACGCAAGCGGCTGTTCGGGCTGGCGCCGCTGGAGCGCAGCGCCGGCGTGCCCGGGGGCATCTACACGGCCGACGCCAGCGCGCGCACCTACGCCGCGCTGCGCGAGCGGGCGCGCGCCGTGCTGGCGGCGGGCCAGCCGGTGCTGGTGGACGCCACCTTCCTGCGCCGCGCGCACCGCGCCGAATTCATCGCGCTGGCGCGCGAGCTGGGCCTGCCCTGCCGCATCCTGGCCTTCGACGCGCCCGAGCCGGTGCTGCGCGAGCGCGTGCGCCGCCGCGCCGCGGCCGGCGGCGATGCCTCGGAGGCGACCGAGCAGGTGCTGGAGCGCCAGCTCGCCGAGCGCGAGCCGTTCACGCACGACGAGCAACCGCTCGTCGTGCGGGTGGACACGACGCAGGCGGTGGATTGGGCGCGGCTGCTGCCCGGTTGAAGGCGCCGCCGGGTCACCGGCCCTCGCGCGCCAGCAGCGCCGCCTTGCGCGCCACGCCCCAGCGGTAGCCGGAGAGCTGGCCGTCGGTGCGCACCACGCGATGGCAGGGGATGGCGACGGCCAGCACGTTGCTCGCGCAGGCGCGGGCCACGGCGCGGGCGGCCGTGGGCTGGCCGATGCGGCGGGCGAGCTCCGCATAGCCCACGGTCGTGCCCGGCGGCACCGCGCGCAGCGCCTGCCACACGCGCTGCTGGAAGGCGCTGCCGCGCACGTCCAGCGGCAGGTCGAGGCCGATGGCGGGCTGCTCGACGAAACCGACCACCTGCGCCACGCGGCGCTCGAACGCCGCGTCGCCGCCGACCAGGCGGGCGCGGAGGAACTGGTCCTGCAGCCCGCGCAGCAGCGGCTCGGGCGCGTCGCCCAGCGCGATCGCGCACAGGCCGCGCGCGCTCTCGGCCACCAGGATCGCGCCCAGGCTGCACTGGCCGAGCGCGAAGCGGATGGTCTCGCCCGCGCCGCCCGCGCGCCAGGCGGTGGGCGTCATGCCCAGGAGCGCGCCGGCGTTTTCATAGAAGCGGCTGGGCGCGCCGAAGCCCGCGCCGTAGATCGCCTCGGTCACGCTCTCGCCGCCGCGCAGGCCCTGGCGCAGGCGGTCGGCGCGCTGGCCCTGCGCGTAGCGCCGCGGCGTCACGCCGGTGTGCGCCTTGAACACGCGCTGGAAATGGTGCGCGCTCAGGCCCGCCTCGCGCGCCAGCTCGGCCAGCGGCGGCGGCGCATCGGCCGCCTCGATGCGGCGGCAGGCGCGGGTGACGGCATCCAGGTGGCGGGCGGCGGCGGTGTTCATGGCGCCACTGTAGAGCGGCGCGCGCGGCCGCGCCATCCGGTTCTTGCTACCCCGCCTTGCGGAAGGTGAAGTTGATGCGCTCGCAGCCGGTCAGCGGATGCGCCGCCTCGCGGATCGGGGCGATGCCGTGGTAGCGCAGCCGGTCGGCGCCGCCCCAGACCGCGACGTCGCCATGCAGCAGCGGCACGCGCGCCGCGCGGTCGCCGCGCCGCAGCCCGCCCCAGAGAAAGACCGCGGGCACGCCGAGCGAAACGGAGACGATGGGCTGGCCGAAGTCGCGCTCGTTCCGGTCCTGGTGCAGCGTGAGCCGCGCGCCCGGGCGGTAGCGGTTGACCAGGCAGGCGTCGGGTTCGAAGCGCTCGAAGCCTGCCTCGGCGGCCGCGTCCCGCGCCAGGGCCAGGAATGCCCCGGGCATCGGCGGCCAGGACAGCCCGCTGTCCGGATCCGTGCCCTGGTAGCGGTAGCCGGCGCGGCTGCTGGTCCAGCCGAGCAGCCCGCAGTTGGTGAGCGGCACCGACATGGCCTGCCCGCCGGGCGTGACCATGTGGCGCAACGGCGCCCGCGCGATCACCTGCTGCAGGGCGGGCCAGAGCGCGGCCACGCGCCCGAGCGCGAAGCCGCGCAGCACCACGGCCTGCGGCCCGAGCGGCGTACGGCTGCCGGCCAGCGGCAGGTCATCGGCGAAAAGGTCGGCCGTCACGATATTCAAACCAAAAAGGCCTCTAGCGCTTGACAGGCAAGCGCCAGAAGCTCTCTTTTCAGGAGTATCCGAGCAGGGTCACACGCCCAGGTACTCGGGCAATTGCGTGTCCTGCAGCAGCACCTCTGCGTCGCCGCGCAGCACCACCTCGCCCTTTTGCAGCACCAGCGCGCGGTTGCTGCGCGAGAGCACGCGGTGCCAGTCGCGGTCGACGATCAGCACCGCCATGCCGCCGCGCTTGATCTCGTCGATCACGCGCCAGATCTCGTGCACGATGAGCGGCGCCAGGCCCTCGGTGGCCTCGTCGAGGATGACGAGGTCGGGGTGGGTCATGAGCGCGCGGCCGATCGAGAGCATTTGCTGCTCGCCGCCCGACAGGCGCCCGCCGAGCTGGTCGATGCGCTCTCCCAGGCGCGGAAAGGTCTGCAGCACCCGCTCCATGCTCCAGTCGGCGCGGCCGCCGCGGCCGGGGCGCTCGGCCATGACGAGGTTCTCGCGCACCGTGAGGTTGCCGAACACGCCGCGCCCCTCGGGCACGTAGGCCACGCCCAGGCGCGCCACCTCGTGCGGCCTGGCGTGCGAGATGTCGCGCCCGGACAGGCGGATGCTGCCCTCGCGCTCGGCCACGTGGCCCAGCAGCGTGCGGATCAGCGTGCTCTTGCCCATGCCGTTGCGCCCGAGCAGCCCCACGGTCTCGCCCTGGCGGATGTCGATGTCCACGCCGTGCAGCACGTGGCTGCTGCCGTACCAGGCGTGCAGGCCCTGCGCCTGCAGCAGGATCGCGCGTTGCTCGTTCATGCGTCGTGCCCCAGGTAGGCGCTGCGCACGTCGGCGTTGGCGCGGATGTCGTCGGGCGTGCCGGTGGCGATGACCGAGCCGTTGACCATCACCGTGATGCGGTCGGCGATGCGGAACACCGCGTCCATGTCGTGCTCCACCAGCAGGATGGCGTGGTCCTGCCGCAGCGCGCCCAGCAGCGCCAGCATGCGCTCGGTTTCCTCGGCGCCCATGCCGGCCAGCGGCTCGTCGAGCAGCAGCACCCGGGGCGCGGTGGCCAGGCACATGGCGATCTCGAGCTGGCGCTTCTGGCCGTGGCTGAGCAGTCCGGCCTCGCGCCCGAGCACCTCGTGCAGGCCCACGCGCCGCGCCACTTCGTGGGCGATGCGCGTCGTCGGGCCGCGGCTGCGCGCGTCGCGCCACCACAGCCAGGCGTCCTGGTGGCGCGCCTGCGCCGACAGGCGGCAGTTCTCCAGCACCGTGAAGCTCGGGTAGATGGTGTTGCGCTGGTAGCTGCGCCCGAGGCCCGCGCGCGCGCGCCGCGGCTGCGACCAGGCGGTCACGTCCTGCCCCAGCAGCTCCACCTGGCCGCTGCTGGGCGGGAACTCGCCCGAGAGCAGGTTGATCAGCGTCGATTTGCCCGCGCCGTTGGTGCCGATGACCGCGTGCACCTGGCCGCGCGCCAGCTCCAGCGACACGCCGTTGACCGCCACCAGCCCACACCAGCGGCGCGTGAGCGCGCGTGCGCGCAGCAGGACTTCGCCGCCGCTCATGCCTCGCCCTCCACCGCCGCCGTGGCGCGGTCGCCGCGCTGCCGGGCGGCGCGCGCGCGCCACTGGTGCGGCAGGCCGACCAGGCCGCGCGGCATGAAGGCCACGCAGGCGATCACCACCAGGCCCAGGCCCAGGTGCCAGTGCTTGGCCGCCTCGCCCAGCAGCGCCTCGGACTTGAAGACCTCCTGCAGCAGCGAGAAGGCGAACGCGCCGATCAGCGCGCCGCGCAGGTGGCCGAGGCCGCCCAGGATGATCATCACCAGCACGCCGGCGCTCAGGTGCCAGCTCAGCAGCTCGGGGCTGACGAAGCCGTCCTTGATGGCGAACAGGAACCCGGCCCAGCCCGAGATCGCGCCCGAGATGGTGAACGCCGCCAGCTTGTACGGATAGACCGAGAAGCCGGTGGCGCGCATGCGCTGCTCGTTGACGCGGATGCCGGCCAGCGCGCGGCCGAACGGCGAGCGCAGCAGCAGCGCGAGGAAGGCGAAGGCCGCCACCAGGCTGGCCCAGATGAAGCCGTAGAGGTGCATCTCGTTGCCCAGGTCGAGGGCCCCGAGCACCGGCTTGACGTAGAGATAGATGCCGTCGGTGCCGCCGCCCAGCGCCGTGTCGTGGATCACGTAGTACGCCATCTGCGCGAACGCCAGCGTCACCATGATGAAGTACACGCCCTTGGTGCGCAGCGACAGCGCGCCCACCGCCAGCGCGTACAGCGCCGCCAGCGCGATCGAGACGGGCAGCGCCACCAGCAGCGAGGGCGTGGCATTGTCCGCCGGCGCCAGCAGCACGGCGGCGTAGGCGCCGATGCCGAAGAACGCCGCCTGGCCGAAGCACACCAGGCCGGTGCTGCCCACCAGCAGCTCCAGCGCGATCGCCAGGATGGCGTAGATCATGATCTTGGCGACGAAGTCGGCGCCGTAGGAGCCCGCCACCAGCGGCCAGAGCGCGAGCAGCACGAAGACCGCGGCGACGAAGAGATGCTTGCCGCCCAGGGCGGCGTGGCGCGCAGTGGTCATGGCTTGAACAACCCGTCGGGGCGCCACAGCAGCACCGCCGCCATCAGCACGTAGACCAGCACGCCCGCGGCCTGCGGCAGCAGCACCTTGCCGAAGGTGTCGACGAAGCCGATCAGCAGCGCCGCCACCAGCGCGCCGCGGATCGACCCTATGCCGCCGATCACCACCACGACGAAGCAGATGATGAGCACCGACTCGCCCATGCCCGGATAGACGCTGGAGACCGGCGCGGCGATCATGCCGGCGAACGCCGCCAGCGCCACGCCCACGGCGAAGACGATACGGTAGAGCAGCGAGATGTCGATGCCCAGGCTCTGCACCATCTCGCGGTTGGCCGTGCCCGCGCGGATGCGCATGCCCAGGCGCGTGCGCGTGAACACCCACCACATGGCCAGCGCCAGCACGACGCAGCAGGCGCTGATGAACAGGCGGTAGACCGGGTAGGACATCACGTCGCCCAGGTCGATCGCGCCGTCGAGCTGCGGCGGCGCCTGCACGCCGTGCACGTCGTTGCCCACCAGCAGGCTGCGCAGCTCCTCGAACACCAGGATCAGGCCGTAGGTCATCAACACCTGCTGCAGGTGGTCGCGCTGGTAGAGAAAGCTGAAGAACGCCCATTCGAGCGCATAGCCCAGCAGCACCGACAGCACGATGCCCGCGACGAGCGTGGCGAAGAAGCTCCCGCCGAAGAGCGGCGCCAGGCCGTAGGCCATGTAGGCGCCGATCATGTAGAAGCTGCCGTGCGCCAGGTTGATCACGCCCATGATGCCGAAGATCAGCGTCAGGCCCGAGGCGACGAGGAACAGCAGCAGCCCGTACTGCAGGGAGTTCAGGCACTGGATGAGAAAGGTCGGAAGATCCATGCAGGTGCTTCGGCGGCGAAAGACGCCGGGCGGCGCGGCGGCCGCCCGGATCGGTGGCCCGGACTACATCCGGCAGCCGGTGGCCGGGTCGGCCAGCGCCTTGACGGCGACGCTCTGGTAGACGTTCTCGTTGCCCACCACCTTGCGCAGGTACATGTCCTGCACCGGGTTGTGCGCCCTGGAGAGCGTGAACTTGCCGCGCGGGCTGTCGATCGTGGCCTTGGTCACGGCGTCGGAGAACGCCTTGACGTTCTTCGGGTCGCCCTTGGTCGCGTTCAGGCCGATCGCGAGGATCTGCGCCGCGTCGTAGCCCTGCACCGCGTACACGTCGGGCTGCAGCTTGTAGGTCTTGGCGTAGGCCAGGCGGAACTCCTTGTCGCGCGCGATCGGCAGCTCGTCGGCGTAGTGCAGCGTGGTCAGCAGCCCCTCGGCCGCGGCGCCCTGCGCCTCCAGCGTGCCGTCGGTGATGAAGCCCGCGCCGACCAGCGGGATGCTGTCCTTCAGGCCCGCGGCCGCGTAGTCCTTGACGAACTTGACCGCGCCGCCGCCGGCGAAGAAGGTGTAGACCACGTCGGGCTTGATCGAGGCGATCTCGGTGAGCAGCGCCTGGAACTCGACGTTGGGGAAGGGCACCGTCAGGTCCTTCAGGACCTTGCCGCCGCCCTTCTCGAAGGCATCCTTGAAGCCCTTG